>NZ_JAATEP010000062.1:0-60038 GCF_012034275.1 Nonomuraea composti
GGCGCCCATGGCCAGCATGAACAGCACCGCCACCGGCAGGTCCACCAGCTGCAGCGGCGTCTCGACGCCGAACAGGTTCACCACCGGCCCGAACGGCACGATGGAGAAGGCCAGGAACGCCGGCACCACCATGATCACCGGGGCGAGCAGGTAGAGCACCCGGTCCACGTTCCGGGGGAAGAGATCCTCCTTCAGCCCCATCTTGATCGCGTCCGCGACCGACTGCAGCAAGCCGGACCTGCCCGCCCGGTTGGGGCCGTGGCGGTGCTGCATCCGCGCGATCAGCTTGCGCTCGAACCACACCCCGAAGACCACGCCGAGCCCCAGGAACACGAACACCATCACGGCCTTGAGGATGGTGATCCACAGCGGATCATGGCCGAAGTCGGCGAGGGTGGGATCGGCCGCGAGAGCCCGTCCCGTCGTCCCGGTGAGCGTCATGAACGCGCACGCTAGTGCGCCGCCGTCCCGGTGTCTTGAACGAATGCGAACAGCTGTCCCGGCGTCATCCCCGCCATCGCCCGCACCTCGCGTGTCAGATGCGGCTGGTCGGCGTAACCGCACGCGATCGCCGCCTCGTCCAGCACGGCGGCGGGACGGCTCAGCGCCCGCACCGCCCGCTGGAACCGGGCGACCCGCGCCACCGTCTTCGGCGACAGCCCCACCGTGCGCCGGAACCCCAGCTCCAGATAGCGACGGCTGACACCCAGCTCGGCGGCCACCGCCTCCACCGTGACCCGCCCGCCCGGCTCCCGCAGCCGCGCGTGCGGGCCCAGCAGCCGCCCGTCCGGCGGCTGCTGCAGCCGCCGCCACGCCCGCATGATCAACTCGTCGGGGCCGGCCGGTCGCAGCCGGGTCGCCAGCCACCGCTCCAGCAGGGCGAAGCGCTCCGCCCAGCCCGCCTGCTCCGCCAGCCGCCCGGCCAGCTCGCCGGCCTGACCGGCCCCGAGAAGAACCTCCAGCGGGACGGCCGCGGCGCCGGCCACCTCGCGCATGGGCGTCCCGGTCAGCGCCGCCATCCCGGCGGGCGTCAGCCCGACCGCCACCCCGTGACGCCAGAGCGCCTGAGGAACGAGCGTCGCGGCGCCGCGCGGCCCGGTGACGAACGCCCCCGCGCCCGTGAAGTCGACGATCAAGGTGGCCGCGTTCAGCGGCAACATCCTGGTGGGCTGCCCCGCCACCGCCGGCGTGCGGAAACCCGCCCAGCCCAGCACGAAGGGACGCAGCTGCGGCCGCGCCGCGCGGACCCGGACCTCGTACGGCTCCGGCCGTGGCCGCGCCGGCAGTGAATGGATCGACATCACCTCCCATCATCCAGGAGGCCGTCCCGGGATCTCGTGGCGGGAGCATGCCAAGAGCCATGTTCCTGCCGTGAGGGCGTGGTGTTTGTCGCTTCGCGGCGAGTTCGGGCGACCGCGTTCCGTGCAACGTATCCGGTATGACGGCGAAGAGAACGAAATCCTGCTCATGCGGACACGGATCCTCCTGCTCCTGCGCCAGCACCTGCAGCTGCGGCTGCAACTCCTGATCCCCCCGGCCCGGTACGCGGGCCCGAGCGCCGGCGACCTCCGGTGACAGGGCGGGCACAGCGCCGTGCCCGCCACGCTCCCTCTGCCGCGACACGGGGCGATGCCGGCGCGCTCCACCACCCGGTGACAGCCCGGCGATCGGCTGGGCGATCGGCTGGGCGATCGGCTGGGCGATCGGCTGGGCACGGCACACGTACGTGGGCGACTCCGGGTCGGTCGCCGCGGGGCCCGATCCGGCGATCCTGGGCGCGGGTGCGCCGACCTCGACAACGAGAGCCGGCCACCGGCGTCCGGGACGGTGATCTATCTTCGGGTAGCGTGATCGACTGGTACCCGAAGACGGAGCCGTACGACTCCGGCCTGCTCGCCGTCGGCGACGGCAACGAGATCTACTGGGAGACCTGCGGCAACCCCGCCGGCAAGCCCGCGCTGTTCCTGCACGGCGGCCCCGGCGGTGGCCTGCTGCCCGACCATCGGCGCTTCTTCGACCCGGACGCGTACCGGATCGTGCTGTTCGACCAGCGCAACTGCGGTCGCAGCCGCCCCCACGCCGGCGACCCGGCCGTCTCGCTGCGCCACAACACCACGCCGCACCTGGTCGCCGACATCGAGCGGCTGCGGGAGCACCTGGGCGTCGAGCGCTGGCTGGTGTTCGGCGGAAGCTGGGGGACGACCCTCGGTCTCGCCTACGCGCAGGCGCACCCCGGCCGCGTGACCGGGCTGGTGCTGCGCGGCGTGTGGCTCGTCCGGCCCGGCGACCAGGCGTGGTCGTTCACGCCGTCGGGGGCGGCGCACCTGTTCCCGGCCGAGTGGGCGGCCTTCGTCGCCCCGATCCCCGCCGAGGAGCGGCACGACCTGATCGCCGCCTACGGCCGCCGCATCGCCGACCCCGACCCAGCCGTGCACCTGCCCGCAGCGCGCGCCTGGATGGGCTGGGAGCTGTCGGCGAACACGCTGCTCCCGGTCGCCCCGCCCGACCTCGACGACGCCATGCTGCTGGGCTTCGCCCGCATCACGCACCACTACATCGCGAACGGGGCCTTCCTCCCGGACGAGGGCCTGCTGGCCGGGATCGACCGCATCCGCCACCTCCCGGCCGTCATCGTCAACGGCCGCTACGACATCAAGACGCCGCCCGGCCAGGCGTGGGCCCTGCACCAGGCCTGGCCGGAGGCGGAGCTGCACATCGTGGAGGACGCCGGTCACGGCGGCTCGGAGCCCGGCATCCGCAGCCTGCTCATCCAGGCCACCGATCGCCTGCGTTCCTAGGGGCGGCCGTTCAGGGTGTCGAGGAAGCGTCGCTCGAACGCGGCCCGGTCGGCGGCCGTGCCGTACCGGAGCCGGCCTCCCGCCGGGGACAGGAACGTGCGGCCGGCCGACGGGCCGCTGAGCACGACGTCCACGCGTCCGTACGCGAACTCCACGTATCCGGGGCGGACGGCGCTCATGGCGGCGAGCGGGTCCCACCAGTAGAGGAGGTTCTGCGCGATCAGGGGCCGCACCTCGGGATGGGTGACGATCTCCAGGACGGTGGCGGCGGCCGGGGTGCCGTGGTCGGCGGCGAGCCGGTCCAGGAACGTGTCCGTGATCGGCACCTCGTTGGCGGCGTCCAGCGACACCATGCGGACGGCTCCCCGGCTGCCGGTGAGCACGGCGCGGGCGGCGGCGGGGTCGAGCCAGTAGTTGAACTCCTGCGTCCCGTCGAACTCCGGCGGCGTGCCGCAGCACAGGTTCCCCGGCACGTGGACGGCGCCGCCCATCGTGGTCAGCCGCGCCGCCGAGTACGGCAGGGCGGCGGCCGGGTTGGTGAGCGGGCCGGTGGCGATGATCTGGGTCGAGGGGTCGTCCCGCAGCAGCTTCCTGATCAGCTCGGGGGCGCGCACGGCCGACGGGCTCTCGTCGCCCGCGCAGCCGGGGGTGGCCGCCGTGAGCACCCGGTCGAAGAGCCGGCGCAGGTCGGCGGGGAAGGAGTGGGGCCCGGTGCCCGAGCCGTCGGCGATGCGGACGCCGCGCAGGCCGAGCCGCTCGGCCAGGCACCTGGCGTGCCGGATGGCCCGGCCGGGTAAGCCGGCGCCGCTGTTCGTGACGGTGATGGCGCGCAGGTCGATGCGGCCGGCGTGGTGCTCCTGGGCGAGGTAGGCCAGGGTGGCGGCGTCGTCGAAGTCCATGTCGGTGTCGAAGACGACGGCGGGCCGCTCGGGGCCGGAACGGGCGTGGGCGGCGGTCGCGGGGATCAAGGACGTCGCGGCGAGCAGGGCCAGAAGGAGGGGAAGAAGGGGTCTTTTCATGAGATTCCCGGAGAGGTGGGGTGATCGGTACGGACTCCAGTCAAACCCGGACCTGTTTCATTTCGTCTTCACCGCCCTTCCCACCCGGCGATTGCCCGATCGGGACGTCACCTGTCAAACTGGTGATGTGAAACATGTCTTCCTGTGCGGCAACCCCGCACTCGACTTCGCCTGCACGATGCGCGCCCGCCGCACCGCCCGCTTCGAGACGCTGGACGCCCCCGCCGCGCTCGACTCCTGGTACGTGGAGTGCGGCCTGGTCAACGAGGCGCCCTCCTGCTCCGGGGACGACCTCGCGCGGGCCGTGCGGGTGCGAGAGGCCATCTACGCGCTGGTCACCGCCCGGCTCGCCGGCGAGGGCTACGACGAGCAGGCGCTCGCGCTGGTGAACGAGGCGGCCCGCACGCCACCCGCGACCCCCAGGCTCACCGCTGCGGGCCGGTGGACGGAGGCGACCCCCGAGCAGGCGCTGTCCACCGTGGCACGGCACGCCATCGAGCTGCTCAGCGGGCCGGACGTGCCGCTGATGAAGGAGTGCGCCAACCCCGAGTGCACCAAGGTCTTCATCGACCGGTCGCGGGGCGGGCGGCGGGAGTGGTGCGGCATGGAGTCGTGCGGCAACAAGGTCAAGGCGGCGGCCTACCGGGCCCGCAAGAAGCAGGCGGTCGCGGCGCACTAGCCTCGGCCCGCGCGGGGCGGGGCTGCGGCGCGTCGGCCCGCGAGGGGCGGGGCTGCGGCGCGCCGGCCCGCGAGGGGTGGCCCGCTGGCCTCAGCCCGGAGGAACCAGGGTACAAGTCGGGATTTATCTCGCTAAGGTGCATGGGCTCGTGCCTGATGGCCGGGGTCGGCGTGTGGAACGTCCGGGCCGACGAGACTCCCGTCACTCCGGTGCTGGCGGCCGGCTCCAGCGAGCCGACCTCGTCCGCCACCAGAAGCGGGCACCGCGCCCGCACCACGCCGTCCACTCCCAGAAGCACCCCGAAAAGCACCCCAGAAGGACCCCCAAGAGCACCCCGTCGCCCACCGTCACGACCACGCGGCCGCGCCCCACCCCGTCCCGGACGCGGACGGCCGCCACCCGGCCGTCGCCGTCCGCCAGTGCGAGGAAGACGCGGCCGGCGGCGGCCTCGTCCAGCCTCGCGTACGTGCGGGTCGCCGGCGCGTCGAGGATCAACCCTGAGGGCGTGACCTGCTACACGGGCTCGATCGGCTTCGGCATCGGCCTGGACGCGAGCCAGGCGGGCGCCCCGTTCTCCAACCAGTGGATCGTGGACGGCCAAGTGCTGGAGAGCGGCTCCAGGAGGATCCCGTCCTACGGCAAGAGCGACTACTTCGGCTCGAAGAAGGAGGTCAGGCCGGAGCTGGGCACGTCCCACACCGTGGTCTTCCAGCTCACCTCCCCGCAGCGCAGGAGCAAGTCGGCGACCTGGACCATGTGCTGAGCGAGCCGGCCGCCCAAGACAGGAGGGCTCACATGGCGGCGCCGCGCATCTCCGCCTCGATGTCGCGCGCGGTCGCGGCCAGCGCGCCGACCAGGCCGGGCAGCAGGTCCCGGGAGAAGCGCGTGGTCGGCATCGACACCGACACGGCCGCCTGGGCCGTGCCGTCGGCGCCGCGCACGGCCCGGCCGACGGCGGTGACGCCCGCTTCGGTACGGCCCGCGTTGATGGCGAACCCGCGCTCCCGCGTCGTGCGCAGCTCGCGGCGCAGCGCCGCCAGGTTGGGCCGCTGCTCGGGCCGGTCGGCCCACTTCTCCGCGCTGTAGAGGAGGTCGAGCCGCTCGGGCGGCAGGTCGGCGAGCATGACCTTGCCGCCGGACGCCAGGTGGGCGGGGAAGACCATGCCTTCGCGGTTGCCGACCCGCAGCGCCTGGGCGCACTCCACGGTGCCGATGAACCGTACGTGGTCGCCGGCCAGGATGACGAGGTTCGCGCTCTCGCGTACCCGCTCGACGAGCGCCGACAGGTGCGGCATGGCGATCGCGCGCAGCCGTGAGGTGTGGGACAGGGAGCTGGCGCCGAGCGAGAGCACGGGCCCGGCCGCGTAACGGCGGTCTTCGAGCTGCACGGCGAAGTCGCGGTACACCAGCATGGCGAGCAGCCGGTGCGCCGTGGAGGGCACGACGCCGAGCCGTTCGGCGGCCTCGCCGACGCCGAGCGGCCCTTCCACCTGCAGCATGACGGCGAGCTGCAGCGCGTGGTCGACGCTGCGGATGGCGTAGTTCGGTGGATTCTTCACAGCGGGTCCGGCGGATTCTTCAGAGCAGAATGTCCTGTTCTTCTGGCGCGCCCAGGCTACAAGCTGGCACCGACGGCATCGAGCCGCACGCCCGAAGGAGCCGAGATGACCCACACCGCGAACCATCCGGTGCGCCTCGCCGTGGTCGACGCCCCGGACCAGCCGCCGCCGTCGCCCGCGCTGGAGGAGCTGTACCGCGGCTTCGAGCGGGAGCTGCTGATCCCGCTCTGGACGGAGATCGGCGACCTGATGCCGCCGCACCCGCGCTCGAAGGCGGTCCCGCACCTGTGGCGCTGGCGGAGCCTGCTGGCCCTGGCGGAGCGGGCCGGGCACCTGGTGCCGGTCGGCCGCGGCGGGGAGCGGCGGGCGATCGCGCTGGCGAACCCGGGGCTGGGCGGCCGGCCGTTCGCCACGCCGACGCTGTGGGCGGCGATCCAGTACCTGATGCCGGGTGAGGACGCGCCGGAGCACCGGCACACGCAGCACGCGTTCCGGTTCGTCGTCGAGGGCGAGGGCGTGTGGACGGTCGTCGGGCGCGACCCGGTGCCGATGCGGCGCGGCGACTTCCTGCCCCAGGTGGGCTGGAACTGGCACGCCCACCACAACGGCGCCGCCGAGCCGATGGCCTGGATCGACGGCCTGGACATCCCGTTCCAGTACGCCGTGGACGCCCAGTTCTTCGAGTTCGGCCGGGACCGGATCTCCGACGCCGAGCGCACCACCCCGGACCGCTCCCGCTCCGAGCGGCTGTGGGGGCATCCGGGCCTGCGCCCCGTCTCCGCGCCCGGCCCGCGGCCGGGCACCCCGCTGCTGGCCTACCGCTGGGCCGACACCGACCGCGCGCTGGCCGACCAGCTCGACCTGGAGGCGGAGGGGTACGCGGGGACGGTCGAGCCGGGCCACGCGGCCGTCCGCTACACCAACCCCACCACCGGCGGCGACGTGCTGCCGACCATCCGGGCGGAGATGCACCGGATCCGGACCGGGGCAGAGACCGCGCCGCGCCGCGAGGCGGGCTCGTCGGTGTTCCAGGTGTTCGACGGCAGCGGGCGCGTCACGGTCGGCGACAGGTCGTGGTCGGTGACCCGCGGCGACCTGTTCGTGGTGCCCTCGTGGCAGCCGTTCTCGGCCAGGTCCGAGGCGTCGGCGTCCGACTCCGACTCGGGCGCGCTCGATCTGTTCAGGTTCAGCGACGGGCCGGTCTTCGAGGCGCTGCACCTCGACCGGGTCACCGTGGAAGGGAACGGCAAGGCATGAGGCTGGCCACCATCCGCACGGCTGACGGCCGGACCAGGGCCGTGCGCGTGGACGAGGACGCGTCGGTGGATCTCGGCGCCGCCGACGTGGGCGAGCTGCTGGCCCGGCCGGGCTGGGCCGAGCGTGCCGCGCGGGCGCGCGGAGACGCGGTCGAGAGCGCCGGGTTCGCGCCGGTCGTGCCCCGCCCCGGCAAGATCGTGTGCATCGGGCTGAACTACCGCACGCACATCCTGGAGATGGGCCGCGAGCTGCCCCGGTATCCGACGCTGTTCGCCAAGTACGCCGAGGCGCTGATCGGCGCGTACGACGAGATCCTGCTGCCGCCCGAGTCCGGCCAGGTGGACTGGGAGGCGGAGCTGGCCGTCGTCATCGGCGCGCGGGTAAGGCGAGCGGGTGAGGCGGAGGCGGAGGCGGCCATCGCCGGGTTCGCCGTGCTCAACGACGTCACCATGCGCGACTGGCAGTACCGCTCGCCGGTGTGGTTGCAGGGCAAGACGTGGGAGGCCAGCACGCCGTTCGGCCCGTACCTGGTCACTCCGGACGAGCTGCCCGGCGGCACCCGCCCCTCGCTCACCCTGACCGGGTACGTGGACGGCGAGGTGGTGCAGCGGGCCGACACCTCGGACCTGGTATTCGACCCCGTGGCGCTGGTCCGGTACGTCTCCACGATCGTCACCCTCAACCCGGGCGACGTGATCGCGACGGGCACGCCCGGCGGGGTGGGGCACGCCCGCGAGCCCGCCCGCTACCTCACCGACGGCAGCGTCCTGGCCACCGAGATCACCGGCCTGGGCCGCGCGGAGTCGAAGGCGGTGGCGGAGAAGCCCGCCGCTGAGGGAGCGTCCTGATGGCGGCCCGGCGGAGCCTGGCCGACAGCCTGCGCTGGATGGCCGAGGGCACCGGCACGTTCTTCGACGCGCTCGCCCGCCTGCCCGACGACCGCCTGGACCGGCCGACGGCGCTGACCGGCTGGACCGGCAGGCACCTGCTGGCGCACGTCGCCGCGAACGCCGACGCGCTGCTCAACCTGGCGCACTGGGCGAGCACGGGCGAGGAGCGCCCCATGTACACCTCGTTCGAGCAGCGCGACGCCGACATCCGCACGGGCGCGGTGCGGTCCCCGGCCGAGCTGCGCTCCTGGGCCGCGACCTCCGCCGGGCTGCTGGAGAAGCGGCTGTCCGGGCTGGACGAGTGGCAGTGGACCCGGCCGGTGCGCACCGCGCAGGGCCGCACCGTCCCGGCGACCGAGATCCCGTGGCTGCGGGCGCGGGAGGTCATGGTGCACGCCGTCGATCTCGGCGCGGGGGTCGGCTTCGCCGACCTTCCGCCGGACTTCCTCGCGGCCCTGGTCGACGACATCGCCGCCAAGCGCTCCGGCGCCGCCGACGGCCCCGCGCTCCTGCTCAAGGCGACGGATCACGACGGCACGTGGCACGTCTCCGGCACCGGGGACGACCCCGTCACCGTCACCGGCACCCTCGCCGAGCTGGCCGCCTACCTGTCCGGGCGAGCCACCGGCCCAGGAGGCCGCCCCGCCCCCGCCCTGCCGCGCTGGCTCTAGCCCCCCGACGAGAGGAACACCCCGGATGACCAGTGTCGACGTAGTGGTGGTGGGCGGCGGCATCGGCGGCCTGGCCAACGCCCTCGCCCTCAGCCGCAAGGGCCTGCGGGTGCGGGTGCTGGAGCGGGCGCGGGAGTTCGGCGAGGTCGGCGCCGGCCTGCAGATCGCGCCCAACTGCACCCGCATCCTCGACCACTGGGGCCTGCTCGACGAGATCGTCTCGCTGGGCGTGCTCCCCGAGCACATCGTCATGAAGGACGCCCTCGACGGCAGCGTCCTGACCCGGCTCGACCTGCACGACGTGGAGCGCCGCTACGGCTTCCCGTACGTGGTGATCCACCGCAGCGACCTGCACGGCACGCTGCTGCGCGCCTGCCGCGAGGCGGGCGTGGACCTGGTCACGAGCGTCACGGTGACCGGGTACGAGCAGGCCGCGGGCGGTGCCGTGGCGGTGCACGAGGGCGGGCGGGAGCTCGGCCGGGTGGTGATCGCCGCCGACGGGCTGCACTCGGTGGCCCGCCGCCTGCTGAGCGACGACGAGCCGGTCAGCTCCGCGTACGTCGCCTACCGCGGCGCCGTGCCGTTCCACGAGGTGCGCGGCCTCGACGTGCACCCGAAGGACGTGGTCGTCTACATCGGCCCCCGCTGCCACTTCGTGCAGTACCCGCTGCGCCAGGGGGAGATGTTCAACCAGGTAGCGGTGTTCGAGTCGCCCAAGGCGCTGGCCGGCGAAGCCGAGTGGGGCACGCCCGACGAGCTGGACGCGGCCTTCGAGCACACGTGCGCGCAGGTGCGGGCGGGGCTGCCGCTGATGTGGCGGGACCGCTGGTGGCGGATGTTCGACCGGGACCCGATCATGAGCTGGGTCAGCGGCAGGATCGCCCTCACCGGCGACGCGGCGCACCCGCCGCTGCAGTACCTGGCGCAGGGCGCGGTGATGGCGATCGAGGACGCCTGGGTGCTGTCGGAGCACGCGGGCGCTAGCGGCGACTGGGACGCGGTGCTGGCGGCGTACGACGCCGTCCGTCCCGAGCACTGCCGCCGCGTGGTGACGACCGCGCGCGCCTGGGGGAACCTGTGGCACCACGACGGGGACAAGCGGCTGTGGCGCAACGACGTGCTGCGCGGGCGCGACGTGCACGACTACACCTACGTGGACTGGCTGTTCGGGCCGACCGCGCTCACCCCCGAGCAGGAGCCGCCGATGTTCCCGGGAGGCGGGGCGATCGTGTCATAGTGGGGCATGAGCGAGGAGCAGGATGCCCGTGAGCAGGCCCTGGTCGAGCAGGTGCTGGCGGCCTTCGAGGGCACGCCGTCGCCCCGGCTCAAGCAGCTCGTCCAGGCCCTGGTCGGGCACCTGCACGCGTTCGTCCGCGAGACGCGGCTGACCACGGAGGAGTGGGAGGCGGCGATCGGCTTCCTCACCGCGTGCGGGCGCATCACCGACGACCGGCGGCAGGAGTTCATCCTGCTGTCCGACGTGCTGGGCCTGTCGATGCAGACGATCGCGGTCAACAACGAGGCGCGCGGCGACGCCACCGAGGCGACCGTGCTCGGGCCGTTCTTCACCGAGGGCGCGCCGGAGATCCCGATCGGCGGCGAGCTGCCCGGCGGCGCGGCGGGCGAGCCGTGCTGGGTGGAGGGCGTGGTCACCGACACGGCGGGCGCGCCGGTGCCGGGCGCCAGGATCGAGGTGTGGGAGGCCGACGCCGACGGCTTCTACGACGTCCAGTACGGCGACGGCCGGACGGCGGGCCGCGCCTGCCTGCACAGCGACGACCAGGGCCGCTTCGCCTTCTGGGGGGTCACGCCGACGCCGTACCCGATCCCGGCCGACGGCCCGGTCGGCGACCTGCTGAGGGCCACCGGGCGCTCGCCGATGCGCGCCTCGCACCTGCACTTCCTGGTCTCCGCCGAGGGGCTGCGCACGCTGGTGACGCACATCTTCGTCCGCGGCTGCGCGTACCTGAGGCGCGACAGCGTGTTCGGCGTCAAGGAGTCGCTGGTCAAGGACTTCGTCCGGCAGCAGCCCGGCACGCCCGCGCCGGGCGGGCGGCGGATCGAGGGGCCGTGGACGCGGGTGCGCTTCGACATCGTCCTCGCCCCCCAGAAGGAAGTCCTCGCCCCTCAGAAGGAAGTCCTCGCCCCCCAGGAGGAAGGGGCGGACGCGCACCGGCCGGTGCCGGACGCGTCCGGGGATCGTCGAAGGCGCTAGCGGGCGGCCTTCAGCAGGTCGGCGTCGATCGGCCGGCGGTCGGCCAGCGCCGTGAACAGCTTCTCCCACATCGGCATCACGACGTGCGGGGTGTAGCCGTAGGCCGTCTCGGCCGCGGTGGCGCCCAGGCGCAGCCGCAGCTCGCGATCGCCCATCACCCGGCCGAGCGCCTCCGTCATGGCGGGCACGTTGCGGGGCGGCACGAGCAGGCCGTCCTTGCCGGGGGTCAGCACGTCGGCGGGCCCGGTCGGGCAGTCGAAGGCGACGATCGGCAGCGCGTGGCCCATCGCCTCGATCATGGCCATCGGCAGGCCCTCGATGCGGGAGCTGAGCGCGTACACCGACGCCCTGGCCAGCTCCTCGTGGATGCGGTTGCTGCGGCCCATCAGCCGGATCCGGTCGCCCGCGCCGAGCTCGTCGATGCGCTTCTGCAGCCGCTCCTTCGACGGGCCGGTGCCGAAGATGCGCAGCTTCCACTCCGGGTGCTCCTCCGCGGTGGCCGCGAAGGCCGGGATGAGCATGTCGAAGCCCTTCTGCGGCACCAGCCGGCCCACGGCGATCACGATCGGCTCGCTCTGGTCGGAGTGCTTGCGCTCGTCCATGTGCACCGCGTTGGGGATGCGCACGACCGGCGTGTCCTTCAGCAGCTTGCGGTACTCGCGGCGGCTGGTCTCGGTGAGCACGGCGATCGCGTCGAAGCGGCCGTAGTGGCGGGCGATCTGCTCGCGGACCCGCTCGTGGTAGGAGGCGAGGTTCATGTGCTCCTGGGCGACGCGGATCACGCTGGAGGAGGCGCGGCGGGCGGCGATGAGGTTGAGCGCGGGGCGGGTGGTGACCAGGATGCCGTCACGCAGGCCGGAGACGTACTCGATGACGGCCGCCTCGACGCGCTCGGTGAAGTACTCGGCGGCGAACTCGCCGTACGGGACGATCTTGCCGCGGGCCCGCCGCCACACCTTGCGGGCCAGGGAGTCGGCGGTGACGCCTTCGCGCTGGTCCACCAGCGTCGACAGGCGCACCAGCGGGTCGATCGCGAACTGCGGCTCGGTCCTGCGCCGGACCACGCTGACGATCTCGACGTCGTGGCCGGCCGCCGCCATGGCGTTGGCCTGGTTGACCACGGTGCGGATGGTGCCGCCCATGCCGTAGGCGTGCAGCAGCATGTAGCGGATCCTCATGTCAGGTACTCCCAGGTCCTGCACATGTCCTTCAGCACATCCGGGATCTGGTCGGGGCGGGGCAGGTCGCGGCCGCGTTGTACCGTTCCTGAGCGGATCTTGTCCTTCCAGTCACCCAGGCCCTTGGTCACGACGTCGGGGGTGCCGTACGTGAGCAGCTCGGGCGCCCAGGGCACGCCGAGGAAGTCGCAGATGGCGCGGCCGACGCGCTCGGGCTCCGCGGTCAGCTCCTCGTAGCGGACGGTCAGGCCGGGCAGGGCCTTGCGCGCGCGCTGCACGGCCTTCATGTACCGCAGCGCGTCGGCGGCGGCCTCGTCGGGGGTGCGCTTGCCGGGGCTGGCCTCGTACCAGGAGCTGGCGATCGAGGCGGGGTGGCGCAGCAGGAACACGAACCGCGCGTCCGGCCAGCAGGTGGACAGCCGCTCGTAGGCGAACGCGTTGGCCGGCGTCTTCTCGACGATGTACCGCTTGCCGCTGCGGACCAGCTCCCGGTGGAGCACGCGGTCCCACAGCAGGTGCTCCAGGTCGGCCTTGTTGTGGCCGAGTGCCTCCATGGCCTTTTCCGCCAGCGAGGTGTCGAATTCCACTCGCAACCGGCGTACGTGCAGCTCGTGCGGAGCGTGCAGGTCCGGGTGAGCGTTGAGCATCGCCCGCAGCAGCGTCGAGCCCGATCGGACCGGCGAGATGATGAACACCGGCGCCTGCACGAGGCGATCGGTCTTCGGATCCGCCGGGGGCCGGAAAGGCGTTTCCGGCCGTTTGACCGGAGCCTTTTCCTGGACCGTCGTCGTAGCCGCTTGCCCTGCTTTACCTACTCGGTTGAACTGGAATCCTGTGTACCTCGCCAGCGCCCCGTTGATTGTGCGCTGCCACTTCATGCCCAGGGAGAGTACCGGGCGTACCTGGAAATTGCCTGAACGAGAACGGACGCTTAACGCGGCACCACCGGCAGCGTGATGTACGAGTCCGGAAAAACCCGCTGATTCTGTACGACCAGGTCAGCCTCGGTCGCCAGCGCGGCCGGGCGGCCGGTTCCCGGGTTACGGTCGAAGCGGGGGAAGTTCGAGCTGGAGATCTCCACCCGGATCCGGTGACCGGCCTTGAAGACCTGGCTGGTGGCGACCAGATCGATCACGTACGTCCCCGACGGCGTGCCGGTGCGCACGATGCCGTCGATCACGCTCATCGCCCGCCCGTCCGGGTACACGTCCACCAGTTTGGCCGTCCAGTCGGTGGCGGCGGCCGAGGTCTCGGCGTGCAGCGTCACCGACACCGGCCCGGTCACCTCCACGTCGGAGCCGAGCACCCCGGTCGTGTAGCACAGCACGTCGGGGCGGCGCTCCACGTCGCGCTGGTCCTGCGGGCCCACGTTCGTCGGGTCGGCCAGCAGCGTCGGGCCGCCGGTGGTGGGCACCGGGTCGCGCGGGTCGAACGTGAACGTCGCCGGCTCGGCCGAGACCGGCGGCTCGGGGCTGAGCAGGCCGTCCGCGCGCAGGTAGTACGGCGTGTCCACGGCGCGGGCGAGCGGCCACGCCTCCTCGTCCCGCCACACGTCGTCGCCCATCACGAAGATCCTCACGGCCGGGCCGGTGTCGCGGCCCATCAGGAACGCGAGCTGCCGCTGTTCGAGCTGCACCGCCGGCGCCGAGGCGGCGAACCCGAAGTCGAGCCGCCCCGTACCGGACGAGGCCGCCGTCAGGTGCGACCAGGGCCCGACGACCAGCGGGCCGCCCAGCCGCCGGTGGTTCTCCAGCGTGCCCGCGAGGAACAGGTCGAACCAGCCGGCCACGTGCATCACCGGCACCTCGATGCGGTCGTGCCGCAACGTTTCGGCCAGCTCCTCCCAGAACGCGTCGCGCTCCGGATGGGAGATCCACTCGCGCCACCACGGGATGCCCTCGATCGTGTCCAGCGGCAGCGTGCGCAGCGCCGTGGCCTGGTCGGTCATCGCCGGCAGCAGCGCGCCGAACGCCGCCCCGACGTCCTCGCCCGCCTCCGCCGCGTGCATCAGCCCGAGCGCCGCCTGCATCGCGCCCCAGTTGAGCGCCGAGCCCAGGGCCAGCGCCCCGCCGTGGTACTTCAGACCGTCGTGGAAGTCGTGCGGCGTCATCGCCGCGTACACCGCCTTGAGCCCCGGCGGGCGGGTGGCGGCGGCCTGAAGGGCGCAACCGGCCAGGTACGACATGCCGGTCATCACCACCTCGCCGTTCGACCACGGCTGCCCGGTGATCCAGGCGATCGTGTCGTGCCCGTCGTCGCCCTCGTCCCGCCACGGGCGGAACTCGCCGTCGCTGCTCCCGCGCCCCCGGCAGTGCTGCAGCACCACCGCGAAGCCCGCCTCCAGCGCCGCCGTCACCGGGATCATCCGGAACGCGCCCTCGCCGTACGGGCTGCGCGCCAGCAACGCCGGGAACGGCCCACCCTCCGCCCGGCGGTGCACGGTGCCGCGCAGCACGGTGCCGTCACGCATCGGCATGGGCGTGTCGTACTCGGCGGTGACGCGCATCGGCGAGCGGTCGAGCTTCGGCATCGGAGCCTCCGGCGTCGGTCGGGCCGGCGCGGGTCGGGCCGGCGCGGGTCGGGCCGGCATGGGTCGGGGCGGCGTGGGTCGGGCCGGCGCCGGTCAGGTGAGGGTGTAGGCGTCGTACCGTACGGCGGAGGCGGCGCGCGCCGCCGAGGCCACCGCCAGCGTACGGTTCAGCCACAGATAACGCTCGTCGCCGGTCTCGAAACGGCAGAACAGCCGGAAGTAGTACTCCGACGGGTCCACCTCCTCGCCCCGCGCGAGCCGGTCGAGCACCTCGGGCGGGCCGTGCCGCACGCCGCTGGTCGAGATGTAGAGCAGCGCGCCGTCGTGGGTGCGCAGCGTGTAGCGGGTGTCCACGCTGATCGCGCCGTCGGCGTGCACCACCTGCCAGTCGGCGCCGCCGGGCAGCACCACGCCCGACAGGCGGGGCCCCTCGAACGAGCCGCCCACGATGTTGATCACCCGGCGGCGGCCCCACGGCGAGTCGCCGAGGTCGAGGATCGGGTCGAGCTCGACGTGGAAGGAGGCGAGCGGTTCGAGGTTCATCGGGTGACGCTCCAGGACGGGCGGGCGCTGAGCGAGGCCGGGTCGAAGCCCGCCGTGCGCTTGTAGGAGGCGGCGATCTCGGCCCGCTCCGCCAGCGGGATGACCTGCTCCACGTCGTCGAACCCGCCCGGCGCCCGCTCGTGGGCCAGCTTCATCACGACCTCCGGGCCCATCTCCCTGTTCGACAGCTGCAGCGCCGTCGTGGCGGGCCGCCGCAGCCGCTCGTACGCGGGCAGGTCGTCGCGGGCCAGCGCGTACGCCAGCACCCGGGCGTCGATGATGGCCTGGGAGGCGCCGTTGGAGCCGATCGGGTACATGGCGTGGGCCGCGTCGCCGAGCAGCGTGACGTTGCCGACGGTCCAGCGGGGCAGCGGGTCGCGGTCCACCATCGGGTACTCGTAGGCCGTGTCCGCGCCGGCGATGATGCCCGGCACGTCCAGCCAGTCGAAGCGCCAGCCGGCGAAGTGCCGGCCGACCTCGGCCAGGTCGCAGGGGCGGTTCCAGTTTCCGCGCTCGGGCGGCTCGCCGTCGAGCGGGCGCTCGGCGATCCAGTTGATCAGGGTGCGCTCGCCGGTCTCGATCGGGTAGGCGACGAACTTCTGCGTGCCGTCGCCCGCCATGATCATGGATCGGCCGGTCAGGAACGGCTCGCCGTACGTGGTGCCGCGCCACAGCACCAGGCCGTTCCCCGGGGGCGGCCCCTCGTCCGGGTACAGGTGCGCGCGCACGGCCGAGTTGATGCCGTCCGCGCCGATCAGCAGGTCCTCCTCGCCGGGGCCGGTGATGCGGCTGCCGGTCCGTACGCTGTCCGGCCCCAGCCGCTCGATCACCGCCTCCAGCAGCAGCATCTGCAGGCGGCCCCGGTGCACGGAGTACTGCGGCCAGGCGTAGCCGGCGCCGAGCCCGCGCGGCTCGGACCAGATGGGGGTGCCGTAGCGGTTGAAGTAGGCCAGCTCGGCCGTGGCGACGCCGATCGCGGCCAGGCGGTCGGCCAGGCCCAGCTCGGTCAGCTCGCGGACGGCGTGGGGGAGCAGGTTGATGCCGACGCCGAGGGGCTTCAGCTCCCGGGCGGCCTCGTGCACGGTCACGTCGGAGAAGCCCGCCGCGTGCAGGCTGAGTGCGGCGGTCAGGCCGCCGATGCCGGCTCCGGCGATGACGATGCGCACTGGCCCTCCTCCGAGATTGTTATGGCCGAAACAATATCTCGGGTGGGCGTCCCGCTACGCAAGACTTGACCGGTGACCGATTCCCAGGCCGGGCCGCCCGACCTCGAGTACGCCGCGTACGCGCGGGAGCGGCTGGCCGCGATGCCGCCGCCCGCCGATCCCGACGCGTTCGCGCTGGCCTACCACCTGCTGCAGCTCGCCTACCTGCTCGTGACGGACCTGGAGACGCGCATCCACCGGCCGCGCGGCTGGACGCTGCCGGGCTTCCGGCTGATGTTCAAGCTGTGGCTGCTCGGCCCCACCCAGCCGGTCCGGCTGGCCGAGCTGTCGGCCATGTCCCGCTCCGCCGTCACGAACGCGGTCAACACGCTGGAGCGCGGCGGGCTGGTGGAGCGGCGGCCGGTGCCGGGCGACGGCCGCGCGGTCGTCATCGCGCTCACCGGCGCGGGGGAGAAGGCCGTGCGGGAGGCGTTCGCCGAGCAGGCGCGGCGGGAGGGGGAGTGGTTCGCGCCGCTGGACGAGGCGGAGCGGGAGCGGCTGACCGGGCTGCTCATCAGGATCCTGCGGGAACGGCCGGCACTGGGCTCCGCCCGGTGACGGGGGTGGTCAGGGGGCGACACGGGTGTTCAGGCGGCGATCGCGAGCCGCGTTCGGTGACGGAGCGGTCAGGCGGTGATCGCGAACCAGACGAGCTTGCCGTTGTCGGCCGGTGTCACGCCCCACTCGTCCGCGATCGCGGCGACGATCTGCAGGCCGCGCCCCGACAGGGCGTCCACGCCGGGGGAGCGCTGGAACGGCACGCCCTCGCCCGGGTCGAACACCTCGCCGTACAACCGGCCCCCGCGCTCCTCCAGCCGCAGCGTGTAGGCGGAGCCGCCGTGCCGTACGACGTTGGTGACGAGCTCGCTGACGATCAGCAGACAGTCGTCGGAGAGGTGGGCCAGCTCCCAGCGAGACAGCTCCGCCCGGACGAGGGAGCGGGCCTCGGCGACGCCGGCGGGAGCGGAGGGCAGCAGGTACTCCACCGCGCGGGCCTGAGGGGCGGTCAGGGACCCGCCGTGAGGGGCGAGGTGGGGGGCCATACGCATCACGTTCTTTCATTTTGGGAGCGCTCCCACACTTACGATAAGCGCTCGCCTTCACTTTTGTGAATGCGTGGCAGAGAAGTTTCCTCAGGGGATGCGAGCGACGGCACCGTAGTTGCCCGACGAGCTGGGCTCCTCGCGACAGGCGTGGCCGTTGTCGTCAGGGCGCCACTCCGGCACCCACACCAGCCCGGGCGCCACCAGGTCGAGCCCCTCCAGCAGGGCCGCCACCTCGTCCTTCGTGCGGATCGCCAGGTGCGGCAGCGTCATCGCGAGCAGGTCGCGGATGGCCGGCAGCAGCTCCGGCGGGACGCCGTCGAACGTGGTGTGCAGCAGGCCGAGGAAGCTGCCGCCCGGCGCCGTGTGCCGCAGGCGCTTGATGACGTAGTGGGCGTACTCGTCGTCGTTGAGGCTGTAGGTCGACAGCAGCAGCACGGCCACCGGCCGGTCCCAGTCGATGAACGTGCGCACCACGTGGTCGCGCAGCACCTCGTCGATCTCGCGGATGTCGCCCTCCACGACGCGCACCAGGTCGGTGAAGGGCTCGATGGTGGCCTGCGCCATGGTGACCACCATCGGGTTGTTCTCGACGTACAGGACGCGCGGGGCGGCGGCGCACGCCTGGCGGGCCACGTCGTGCAGGCCGTGCCCGGCCGACGGGCCGCTCGGGATGCCGCTGCCCACGATCAGATACTGGTCGACGCCTTCCGCGGACAAATGGCCGATCATGCGGGAGAAGAATTCGAGCACCGCGCGGGCCGCCGTGGTCAGAGCCGGGGCCGCCTGATCAAAATGGCGGACCGTGTCCTTGTCCGCGAGGAAATGGTTCTTGCCACCTGCCGCAGCGTCGAAGATGCGCGTTATTCTGGCCTGCGTGGTCTCGAGGCCGGCCAAGTTCCGCACGGCACGCTGGTGCATGATGGCCCCTTTTCCCTCGCCGCTACCGGCAAGCCGGTAGACGATCTCTGGACCTCACTCGATGACTCGAACCATATGTTCCAACAATTCCAGTCAATGACAACCCGCTAGACCGGTTGTCTTGGATATGTTTGGCCGCCGCATCGGTGTGGCAAGGGACCTCTGCCGGGCGGGACACACCCGGCAGAGGATGAAGGGGCGCGTGCGTCAGTCGGTGCCGGCCTCCATCGCCGCCTGGTCGAGCAGCACGTCGTCGTCGGACACCTCGCCGGGGGCCTCGCCACGAGAGGCGATCGCCTCGGCGCCGCCCTCCGGCATCGCGCCGATCAGCCCCGTCGCGGCCACCTGCGTGGTGCCCAGCAGCGTCTGGTGCCCCACCATGCCGAGCCCGGCGTACTGCTCCAGCTTCGCGCGCGAGTCGGCGATGTCGAGGTTGCGCATGGTGAGCTGGCCGATGCGGTCGAGCGGGCCGAACGCGGCGTCCTCGGTGCGCTCCATCGACAGCTTGTCGGGGTGGTAGCTGAACGCCGGGCCCGTCGTGGCGAGCACCGAGTAGTCTTCCCCGCGCCGCAGCCGCAGCGTCACCTCGCCGGTGATCGCCATGCCGACCCAGCGCTGCAGCGACTCGCGCAGCATCAGCGCCTGCGGGTCGAGCCAGCGGCCCTCGTAGAGCAGCCGGCCCAGCTTCCTGCCCTCGATGTGGTAGCTGGCCAGGGTGTCCTCGTTGTGGATGGCGTTGACCAGCCGCTCGTAGGCCGCGTGCAGCAGCGCCATGCCCGGCGCCTCGTAGATGCCCCGGCTCTTGGCCTCGATGACGCGGTTCTCGATCTGGTCGGACATGCCGAGCCCGTGCCGGCCGCCGATCGCGTTGGCCTCCAGCACCAGATCGACGGCCGAGGCGAACTCCTTGCCGTTGATCGTCACCGGCCGGCCCCGCTCGAACCCGATCGTGACGTCCTCGGCCGGGATCTCGACCTCAGGGTCCCAGAACCGCACGCCCATGATCGGCTCGACGATCTCGATGCCGGCGTCGAGGTGCTCGAGCCTCTTGGCCTCGTGGGTGGCGCCCCAGATGTTCGCGTCGGTGGAGTACGCCTTCTCCGTGCTCGCACGGTAGGGCAGGCCGCGGGCGAGCAGCCACTCCGACATCTCCTTGCGCCCGCCGAGCTCGCTGACGAAGTCGGCGTCGAGCCACGGCTTGTAGATGCGCAGCGACGGGTTCGCCAGCAGGCCGTAGCGGTAGAACCGCTCGATGTCGTTCCCCTTGAACGTGGAGCCGTCGCCCCAGATCAGCACGCCGTCGTCGAGCATCGCGCGCACCAGCAGGGTGCCGGTGACGGCGCGGCCGAGCGGCGTCGTGTTGAAGTAGGTGCGGCCGCCGGAGCGGATGTGGAACGCCCCGCAGGCCAGCGCGGCCAGACCCTCCTCCACGAGGGCCTCCCGGCAGTCGACCAGCCGGGCGATCTCGGCGCCGTACGCCGTCGCGCGGCCCGGCACCGAGGCGATGTCGGGCTCGTCGTACTGGCCGATGTCGGCGGTGTAGGTGCAGGGAACCGCACCCTTCTCGCGCATCCACGCGACCGCCACGGAGGTGTCGAGGCCGCCGGAGAAGGCGATCCCGACGCGTTCGCCTACGGGGAGGGAGGTGAGCATCTTGGACACGAATAGAAGTATATACACATGACTGCATGACCATTCAATGCTTGCCCCCTCATCGGCGCGCCGCCTTGTTCGGGGCAAAATTTAAATCAGTCGCTTGGCTTACGATGGTCAGGCTGGTTGAGTGAGCCTGTGAAGGTCACCGTTGACGAGGACAGATGTTGCGGCGCCGGCAACTGCGTGCTGCTCGCGCCCGAGGTGTTCGACCAGCGTGAGGACGACGGCATCGTGCTCCTCCTGAACGCCGAGCCGGCCGAGACCGAGCACGCGCGGGTCCGCGAGGCCGCCGCCGTCTGCCCGGCGGGCGCGATCGAGATCAGCACCGGGACCGGCATCGGGATCAGCGAGGACGCATGACCGAGACACTGCCCGAGTTCCCAGGCGTGAGAGCGGCGACGTGCCCGTTCGACCCGCCGCCGCGCATCCAGGCCCTGCAACAGGACGGGCCGCTCACCAGAGTCCGGCTGTGGGACGGCAGCACACCCTGGCTCGTCACCACGTACGCCGAGCAGAAAGCGCCCTCCTGCGCGAGAGCGACGACCCCAAGCTGATCGCGGGCGCCGTCGAAGAGCTGCTGCGCTACCTCAACATCACCCACAGCGGACGCCGCCGCGTGGCCCTGGCCGACATCGAGATCGCCGGCCAGGTCATCCGCGCCGGCGAAGGCCTCATCATGGCCAACGACATCGCCAACCGCGACCCCGCCGTCTTCCCCGACCCCGACGAGCTGGACCTGCGCCGCGACGCCCGCCGCCACGTCGCCTTCGGCTTCGGCGTCCACCAGTGCCTCGGCCAGCCGCTCGCCCGGATGGAGCTGCAGGTCGTGTACGGCACCCTCCACAAGCGCATCCCCACCCTCACCCTGGCCACCGACCTCGACCGCATCCCCTTCAAGCACGACGGCCAGGTCTACGGCGTCTACGAGCTACCCGTCACCTGGTGACCCGCGTGCCGCCGGTGGTGACACACGTCCCGCGAGTGGTGGCGCGCGGGCCCCGGGCGGTGGTCCGGGGGTGGCCGGCACGCCGTTGGCCGGTACGCCGCTAGGGTGCTCGTGTGGATCAGTGGGGTGGCCGGTGAGCGGGATGGAGGGGCTGGTCGAGCGCGTGCGCGGGCTGGCCGCCGCAGGTGAGCGCGTGGTGGTCGGGATCGCCGGCTGCCCCGGCGCGGGCAAGTCGACGCTGGCGGGCCGGCTCGCCGCCGCGCTCACCGCCGCCGGGCTGCCCGCCGTCTGGGTGCCGATGGACGGCTTCCACCTGGCCGACGTCGCCCTCGAACGCCTCGGCCGGCTCGGCCGCAAGGGCGCCATCGACACCTTCGACGGCCACGGCTACCTCGCCCTGCTGCGCCGCCTGCACACCGAGACCGGCACCGTCGTGTACGCGCCGTCCTTCGACCGCGACATCGAGCAGCCGATCGCCGGCGCCATCGCGGTGCCGCCGCAGGCCCGGGTCGTCGTCAGCGAGGGCAACTACCTGCTGCACGACGAGGACCCGTGGCGGCAGGTGCGCACGGCCATGACCGAGGTCTGGTACGCCGACCTCGACGACCACGTCCGCCTGGAGCGCCTCACGCGGCGGCACGTCCGGTTCGGCAAGAGCCCGGAGCAGGCGGAGCGCTGGGTCGCGACCGTGGACGAGCCCAACGCCGCCGCCATCCGCGCCACCCGCCACCGCGCCGACCTCCACGTGGACATCGCCGCCCTCGCCCTGTCCCCCTGACCTCCCGCCCCGCGATTTGCGGGGGTGTGAGGCCCGGGTTAGCGTGCCGCATGACCCGAGGCAGCGACCCCGAGCCGGGCCCCGAGCAATCCGCAGCCCCCCGGGACACCGCACCCAGGGCGGCCACAGCCGGAGGCGCCGCGCCCGGCGAGGCCGCAGCCGGGGATGCTGCCAGGGCCGCTGAGGGCACCGGCGGCGGCGCGCCCGGCGAGGGCGGTGCCGCGTCCAGTCCCTGGGCCGTGCTGGTGCGGCATGCGGACTTTCGCCGGCTTCTCGCGGGCAACACCGTCTCGCTGCTCGGATCCAGTGTCACCACGGTCGCGCTGCCCCTGACCGCCGTCGTCCATCTCGGTGCCTCCGCCACCGAGATGGGCGTGCTCGGTGCCCTCGGCCTGCTGCCGCACCTGCTCCTCGGCCTGCCCGCCGGCGTGTGGATCGACCGGGTGCCGTACCGCCGCGCGGTCGTGGTGGCCGACGCGGTGCGGGTGGGGCTGCTCGGCGCGGTGCCGGTGCTGGCCGTGTTCGGCGGGCTGCGGATGTGGCACCTGTACGTGGTGGTGACGCTGGCGGGGACGGCGGCGTTGGTCGAGTCGGTGGCCGCGCAGTCGTTCACGCCGCAACTCGTCCCGCGTGAGCGGCTGCTGGCCGCGGCGGCCGGCCCGTTCGCGCTGGTCGTGGCCGTCGTGGTGCTCGCCCAGCTGTTGCGGGGCGCGGGCCCCTCGCTGTACGGCGTCAACCAGCAGACGTTCCGCCAGGCGCTGATCCCGGCCGAGCTGCTGTCGCGCGCCAACGCGACCTGGCGCTTCCTCGCGTACGGCGGGCAGTCGCTGGGCGCGCTGGCGGGCGGCGCCGCAGCCGCGGCGCTGGGGCTCCGGGCCACCCTGGTCGTCACCTCGTGCGTGATGCTCGCGGGCACCGCCATCGGCGCCGCCTCACCCCTGCGAAGCTTGCGCCGCCTGTGAGCCGTGCGCGGCCTCCCCGCCGGGCGAGCTAGTGGTGATGGGCGATGGGCGCCATGTACGTGTACAGCTCGTACCCGACGAACGCGACCACCGGCAGCCCGACCGCGATCAGCAGGCGGCGCGGCAGCGGCGGCCGGGCGACCGGCGGCGCGATGTCCTTGATGGGGATGACCGGCACCTTGGCCAGCGGCACCGGGTCGGGGGCCGCCGCCAGCTCGGGGTGGCGGGCCAGGTAGCCGGCGGGGAAGGACGTGAGATGGTAGGCGCCGCACGCCGGGCAGCTCAGCCCGGACCAGGGTGGCTGGACGGGCACCCCGGAGGCGAGCCAGATCTCCGTCTCGTTGCCGTGGTCGTCGGTCAGGTGACGGACGACGTAGTCCTCCTCCCATACGTAGAGACAGCGCAGGCACTCGAAAGGCCATGACTCACGGGATTCGAACCCGTCGTGCACAGGGAATCACCCCCGGCCGGGTAAGGAGCGTGTGTGTTCCTTACGAGTGTCCGCCCCTGCCCGTACTCCCACGCAAGTGGGCAGTTGTGACACTTGCCGCCACAAAAAGCTCGCTCGGTGTGATGTTAGCCGCCCTTCCAGGGCTCGTCAGAGCGGGCCGCGGTGCCAGGGGCCGCGGATCGCGTACGTGCGGCCCGGCGGGTCCAGCGAGACGGAGTCGCCGAAGTTGTTGACGAACAGGACCGAGCCGTCCGGGCTGAAGCACGCCCCGGCGAACTCGCACTCGTCGGCGATGTTGACCGCGAACTCGAACGGCTGCCCCCTGCGCGGGTCGAGCCCGATCAGCCGGTTCACGTTGGTCAGGCCGGGGGCCAGCGGGTGCGGGTCGGCGTCGGCGGAACTGGCATCGTCCTCGCAGAGCACGATGCCGCCGCGCGGCGTGAACGTCAGGTTGTCGGGCGAGTCGAGCTCCTTGCGGCCGGGCGACTCGTAGACCAGCACGAGCGTGCCGCCGTCGCGGCGGCCGGGGACGTACTGCCAGACCTGGCCGTAACCCTCCAGGTAGCCGTCGGCGTTCGGCGGGTCGCCGTTCTTGGCGTCGCCGCCGCTGGTGGAGTTGAAGAAGACGCTGCCGTCGCCGTACCAGCAGCCTTCGAGGCGGTTGAACTTGGCGCCGCCCTTGGCCAGGCCCTGCCCGGTGCAGGTGGTGGCGCCGTTCTCGAGGTCGGGGTCGGGGTCGTCGATGCGGACCCATTCGACGGGCAGGCGGGCGCCCATGGTCTGGCCCTCGCGGCAGTCGTAGCCGTCCACCCCCCTGATCTTGAGCATCTCCAGCACGCCGCCCTTCGCCAGGTCGCGCGGGTCGCTGGGGCGGAAGCGGTAGAAGCCGTCGGGCGTGCCCGACTGGTCCTCGGTCTCGTAGACGTATCCCGTGCGCGGGTCCACCGCGACCGCCTCGTGCGAGAAGCGGCCCATCGCCGTCAGCGGCTGGGAGGGGGCGGGATTGCCGGGCGCGGGGCCGTCGAGCGGCACCGCGAAGATGTAGCCGTGTTTGCGCTGCCAGCCCTGCGCCGGGCCGGCGGTCGTCTCCTCGCAGGTCAGCCAGCCGCGGTCGTGCAGCATGCGGCCGCCCGCGCAGTTGACGATCGTGCCGTTGAGGCTGACAAAGTGCCGCAGCACCGCGCCGCCGCGCAGGTCGACCTCCAGCGTGGTGGTGCCGCCGACGCCCAGCTCGTCGTAGCGCCGCGAGCCTTCGACGTACACGCGGCCGACGGGGGAGCCGGGGGTGGTGCGCACCTCGTGGTTGCGGATGAGGCGGACGGTGTGGCGGCGGGTGCCCGGGAAGGCGGCCATGCCGTCGTGGGCGATGGGAGTGGCGACGCCGTCCGTCATGGGCATGCCGCTCTTGCTCAGCACGACGTACGAGAAGCCCGCCGGGAGGGCGAGGTACTCCTCGCCGGTGTTCCTGGCGGGCATGCGGCGCAGGGGGCCGTAGCCGCTCTCGCGCGGGTCGGCGGCGGGGCGGCCCGCGCCCGCCCAGGCGGCGTGCGCGGTCAGGGTCTCGATGGCCAGGCCGCTGGCCAGCACCCCGCCGGTGGTGGCCAGGCCGCGGCCGAGGAAGGAACGACGGTCGAGCTCGGTCATGGTGCTCCCCTCGGGACAAGGGCATAGACCGGGGGTCCATGTGAAGCGTTCGATGAACGAGTGCTGTCGTCAGCGTAAACGGCGTATTGCGCGCCGAGAGGACCCATTTATGCCGTTCGTCCGGGAATCGGGGGGCCTGAGCCCGTCATGACCGCAGCCTGGACAGCGGCACGAGCACCATGAGCAGGGAGATCGCCCCGGCCGCGAACGCGGCCGCCACTGCCACGAACATCGGCGGCAGGAAGAACGCCCCGACCGCGCAGCAGCCGCCCACCGCCACCAGGCCGTGCCCGCCGAGCCGGCGCGCCTGCTCCACGCCAGGGACGAACCGCAGCGGGTCCAGCAGCGGGCGTGCCCGGCTCAGCCCCGCGATCAGCAGCCCGAACGCCACGGCGACGGTCACCTCCAGCGGGAAGGCGTGACCGGCGGTCCGCAGCAGCACGCCGCCGTGGACGACGGCGAAGAACGGCGGCAGCACCACCAGGAACAGATCGGCCGACCGGCGCCGGGGCACGAGCGCCGCGGGCACCAGGCGGCGCAGCCGGTCGGCGACCAGGGCGCGGCCGACCATGAGCGTGCCGAGCAGCACCAGCGTCAGCGGAACCGCGGCCACCAGCACGATCCTCGGCACCTGGCTGCCCATCCGTCCGGGCCGGGGCTCCCGCGTCGTCACCAGCTCCGGCAGCGAGTCGTAGACCGCGAAGGAGATCGCGACCGTCGCGGCCAGGCTCAGCGCCGTCACCACGACCCCCGCCCACGGCACGCCACCCGCTCGCCGCTCCGTCACCGCCATGACCGCCTCCTCTCCTCGCCTCGCCGACTACCGTGCTGTGAGCGTAGATCGCGAAGGTCGGGACGGATATCCGGCGCGGGTCATGTCATGTCATGTCCCGCCATGACCGGCGTCACATGACTTTTGGCACCCTGCCAGGCGGGCGGTGGATGGTTATGCTCCGCATATGCGGCAGGCGCGATCGTTCCGGGACCTGAACGGCTGGGTGCGCTTCACGGACGACCGGCCGCCCCTGGTGTTCAGCGTGTTCTTCTGGGCGGCGGCCACGATCGCCGCGACGATCTACGGGTTCTCCTTCACCTCCATCGAACGCGCCGAGCTGTGGAGCTGGCCGCTGTTCGCCGTGCTCTTCTACGCCGGCGCCGCCGCCCTGCTGCCCGCGGCCGTGCTGTGGCGGTTCCTGCCCTGGCAGCCGGGGGCCTCGCCGGGCCGCAAGGCGGTGACGGTGGCGTTCCTGGCCCTGACGCTGCCGCTCATGCTGTCAGGAGGGGTCGCGGGCCTGCTGATCGTCGGCCTGGCGGTCAGCAACGCGCTGCTCGTGCTCGGGCTGCGCGGCGCGCTGGCCTACACCGGCATCGCCGGCCTGCTCGGCTTCGTGATCGGCGCGCTCAACCCCGTCCAGACCCTGTTCGAAGCCGCCATGAACGGCCTGATCATGATCTTCCTCTGCCTGGTGCTGCTGCTGGGCGCGGTCGCCATGTTCGACTCCAGCCGGCGCGCCGAGGAGACCCGCCGCCTGCTCGCCGACCTCGAACAGGCCCACGCCGAGCTGGCCGGGTACGCGGCCCGCTCCCGCGAGCTGGCCATCGCCGAGGAGCGCGCCAGGATCGCCCGCGACATGCACGACTCCGTGGGCCACTACCTGACCGTCATCAACGTCGGCCTGCAGAACGCCCAGCGCTACCGCACCGCCCGCCCCGAGGCCGCCTGGGACGAGGTGCGCCAGGCCCAGGCGCTCACCCTGGAGGCGCTGAACGACACCCGCCGCTGGGTGCGCGCGCTCAAACCCCTGCGCATGGACGGCCGCACCGGCCCCGACGCGCTGCGGGCCCTGGCCGAGTCGTTCGGCTCGGCCGAGACGGGCGTCGCCTTCACCGTCACCGGCACCTGGCCCGACGTGGACGAGGGCCGCGAGCTGGTCTGCTACCGCGTCGTCCAGGAAGGGCTTACCAACGCGGTGCGCCACTCGGGCGCGCGGCACGTCGAGGTCGCCCTCGACTGCACGGCCGAACGCGTCGAGGTGACGGTCTCCGACGACGGCACCGGCGCCGCGCCCGGCACGACGGCGAACGGCTTCGGCCTGCGCGGGCTGCGCGACCGCCTGCGCGGCGTGGGCGGCGAGCTGGACGTGATCGACGGGGCCGGGCAGGGCTTCACCCTGCGCGCCACGGTGCCGGTCGTAGGGCCGGTCGGAGGGCCGGTCGCGGGGCCGGTGCTGGGACGGGCCGGATGAGGCCGGGCGACGGCGCGCAGCCGATCCGGGTGATGCTGGTGGACGACCAGATCCTCATGCGGGAGGGCCTGCGCAAGCTCCTGGAGATCGAGCCGGGCATCGAGATCGCCGCCACCGCCGGCGGCGGCCAGGAGGCGCTGGCCTGGCTCGCCGGGGCCGTGGCCGGCGAGCGGCCGCAGGTCGTGCTCGTCGACGCCCGCATGCCCGGCATGGACGGCGTGGAGCTGGTGGCCCGGCTGCGCGCCGAGTTCCCCGGGCTGGCGCCGGTCATCCTGACCACGTTCGACGACGAGGACTACATCTTCGGCGGCCTGCGCGCCGGCGCGAAGGGCTACCTGCTGAAGGACACCCCGCCGGACGAGCTGGTCGCCGCGATCCGCCGGGCCGCGCGCGGCGAGACCGTGCTCGGCGGGGCGGCCAGCGAGCGGCTCGTCGCCCTGCTGCGCGCCGCGCCCGCCCCCTCGGCCGCCCCCTCGATCGCACGGCCCCTCCAGGAGCCGCCGGGCGGGCTGTCGGAACGCGAGTACGAGATCGCGCTGCTCATCGGCGCCGGGGCGGCCAACCGGGAGATCGCGCGGCGGCTGCACATCACGGAGGGCACGGCCAAGAACCACATTTCGAGCTGCCTGCGCAAGCTCGGCCTGCGCGACCGCACGCAGCTCGCGGTCTGGGTGTCGAGGCACGCCCCGCCCGGGAACGGCGCCACCTAGCAGGGGCGGTGGGTCAGGGGAGCGAGATGTGCAGGGCCTCGCCCACCCGGCGGTACCCGGTGCGGGCGTACACGCGCGCCGCCGCGTCGTCGGCCGGGGTGAGGAACGGCGTGCCGACCCCGGCCCCGGCCCCCTCGCGGGTCAGCAGCGCGGTGACCGCGCCCGCGATGCCGCGCCGCCGGTACGCCGGCGCCACCGCGATGCCGGCCACCTCGGCCACCCCTTCGTGCGGCCGGCCGAGCTGCCCGCCGCCCACGACCTGGCCGGAGACGGAGGCGGCGGCCACCAGCCCGCCGCCGTCCAGGACGTTGCGCAGCCGCGCCACGTCGTGCTCGGTGGCCTCCGGCGCGCCGAACGCCTCGTTCATCACCCGCGCCACCGCCCACAGGCCGGGGTCGTCGCTCACGAGCCGCACCCGCACGTCAGGCGGGACGGGCACGTCCACCACCTCGGCGGGCGGGCACACGAGCAGCGGGTAACGCCCCTCGGGGACGAACCCGGCGGCCAGCAGGGCGGCCTCCACCTCCGGCGAGGTCTGCGGCACGTACTCCAGCCGGGGCACCCGCGCCCGCTCCCGGAAGGCCGCCACCAGCGCCGCGACGTCGCCCGGTGTGGGCGAGGCGCCGTCGTCGGGCACCGCGTAGTTGAACGGGCGGGCGTCGTCGTGCGCGTCGAACCTGATGAGGAACGGCCCGGACCGCACCGCGCCGGGCCCGGCCGCCGCCCTGAGGTAGGCGTGGACGGCGGCGCTCACCGGGCCGCGCCCGGCGCGGCGGAACGGGTGGTGAGGCGGGCGTGGGTGATCGTGAAGAGCATCGAACGAGGATAGCCGCCCTTCGTGTCCGCGAAATCCCTTTATCGTGGCCGCATGGCTGACGCGATCTTCGAGCATCCACGGCTGGCCGCCGTGTACGACCCCCTGGACCCCGACCGGAGCGACCTCGACGTCTACGCCGCCATCGCCGAGGAGCTGGGCGCCCACCGCGTCCTCGACGTCGGCTGCGGCACGGGCACGTTCGCGCTGCTGCTGGCCGGCCGGGGCATCGAGGTGACGGGCGTGGACCCGGCCGGGGCGTCGCTCGACGTGGCCAGGGCCAAGCCGGGCGCCGAGCGGGTGCGCTGGATCCACGGCTACGCCACCGACGTGCCGCCGCTGGCCGCCGACCTCGCCACGATCACGGGCAACGCCGCCCAGGCCATCGTCGAGCCGGACGACTGGCGGGCCACGCTGGCGGCCGTGCGCGCGGCGCTGCGGCCCGGCGGGCACCTGGTGTTCGAGACCCGCGACCCGGCCAGGCGGGCGTGGCTCGGCTGGACCAAGGAGCAGACCCACCAGGTCACCGACGTCCCGGGCGTGGGCAGGGTCGAGCAGTGGCACGACGTGACCGACGTCAGCGGGCCGCTGGTGACCTTCCGGACGACCGTCGTCTTCGCCTCCGACGGCGAGGTGCTGACCTCGCACTCCACGCTGCGCTTCCGCGAGCGCGCCGAGGTCGAGGCGGACCTGGAGGCGAGCGGCTACGTCGTGCGCGAGGTCAGGGACGCCCCCGACCGGCCCGGCAAGGAGTTCGTGTTCCTCGCGGAGCGACCGTAGGGAAGGCGCCGTAAGAATATCGGCAGGATTCGGTAAGCGGCCGTCGCCATGCTCTACCCATCGACCACGAGGAACGACCTGAGGAGCACACGATGAGGAAGCTCGTCGAATCCACCTTCGTCACGCTGGACGGCGTCATCAGCGACCCGCACGTCTGGGGCCCGCCGTACTGGGACGCCGAGCACAACGCCTACTCGGCGAAGCTGCTGTTCGGCGCCGACGCGCTGCTGCTGGGCCGCGAGACGTACGAGGGCTTCGCCGAGGCGTGGGGCGCCCGCTCCGGCGACGAGTACACCGACCGGATCAACGGCCTGCCCAAGTACGTCGCCTCCACCACGCTGAAGGAGGCCACCGCGTGGAACGGCAACCTGATCGAGGGCGACGTGGCCACCGCCGTGGCGGAGCTGAAGCGGCAGCCGGGGCAGAGCATCCTCAAGTACGGCAGCGGCGTGCTCGACCGCACGCTGATCGAGCACAAGCTGATCGACGAGCTGCACCTGTGGATGTTCCCGGTGGTGGCCGGCGGCGGCGACCGGCTGCTCGACGGCCTCGACCTCACCCACTTCGAGCTGCTGGACTCGACCCGCTTCACGTCGGGCATCATCGTCCTGACCTACGGGCTCAAGTCGTAGGGGCGCGCCCGGCCACGGCCCGCTAGGGTGGGTGGTCGGTCAGGGGAGGGGTGACATGCGCGCGAGGCTGCCCGCCGTCCTGCTCCTCCTCCTGTCGTGGTTCCTGCCCGCCACCGCCCACGCGCAGGCCGCCCAGCAGGCGGCCGCCGTGCACGCCGCGGTCTGGCGGGCCGAGCAGCAGCAGTCGGGGGCGCGGCAGCTCCCGTACCCGGGCCCCGACCTGCGCGCCTGGCACGGGCAGACGGGCGCGGCGGGCACCGGGGGCACGGGAGGCACGGCCGCGGCGCTCGCGGCCGAGCCGTCCGGCGCACGCCCGGCGTGGGCCGTCGTCGTCCCTCCGGCCTCCCTCGACGTCCCGCAGGCCCGCCGGCCCCGGGCGTCGGGCGCGCGGGCCCCTCCCTCCACAGGGCACTGAAGATCCCTTTTTCCTGATCTTGCAAGCCTGTGGAGGCTTCCATGTTCCGTGCGCCGTTCTGGCGTGCGGTGACGGCGGCTGCCGTCATCGTGATCTCCTTGATCGTCACTCTCGCCGCCGCGCCCCGCCTGGGCCTGGACCTGCGCGGCGGCACCCAGCTCGTCTTCGAGGCGAGGAGCACCCCCACCGTCCGGGCCGACGCCGCCGCCACCGACCGCGCGCTCAACGTGCTGCGGCAGCGGGCCGACGCGCTCGGCGTCGTCGATCCCACCCTGGTCCGCTCCGGCGAGCGGCGCATCATCGTCGAGCTGCCGGGCGTGCTCGACCCGAGGCAGGCCGCCGAGGTGATCGGCCGCACCGCGCAGCTCGCCTTCCACCCCGTGCTCGGCGCCGCCGAGCCCGGCGACAAGACGGCGATACCCGACGAGAGCGGCGTGCCGCTCAAGCTCGGGCCCGCCGCCATCACCGGCGACGGGGTGAGCGACGCCACCGAGCAGAGCGACCCCCAGCGCGGCCCCGGCTGGTGGGTCAGCCTCGACTTCCGCGAGCAGGAGCCGTGGCGGCGGCTCACCGGAGAAGCGGCCTGCAAGCCGCAGGGCGACCCGGCGCGCCGCATCGCCATCGTGCTCGACCGGGAGATCATCTCCTCGCCGCCGCTCGACCCGTCCATCCCGTGCCGCACCGGCATCCCCGGCGGCAGCGCCGAGATCACCGGCTCCTTCACCCACGAGGAGGCGCGCGACCTGGCCGTGCTCATCAAGGGCGGCGCGCTGCCCGTCCCGCTCGACCTGGTCGAGCAGCGCACGGTCGGCCCGACGCTCGGTGCCGCCGCCATCGAGGCCAGCGCCCAGGCCGCGATCGCCGGGCTGGTCCTGACCGCCGCGTTCATCGTGGCCGTCTACCGCCTGGCGGGGCTGCTGTCCGTGGCCGCCCTGCTCTGCTACGGGCTCATCTCGTACGCGGCGCTGGTCGCGATGGGCGCCACGTTCACGCTGCCGGGCCTGGCCGGGTTCGTGCTGGCCATCGGCATGGCCATCGACGCGAACGTGCTCGTCTTCGAGCGGGCCAGGGAGGAGTACCAGCAGGCGCCCGGCCGCGGGCTGCGCAGGGCGCTCGACCGGGGCTTCAGGAACGCCTGGAGCGCCATCGCCGACTCCAACGTGACCACCCTGATCGCCGCCGGGCTACTGTTCTGGCTGGCGTCCGGCCCGGTCAAGGGGTTCGGCGTGACGCTGGCCGTCGGGGTGCTGGCCTCGCTCGTGTCGGCCATGCTCATCACCCGCGTGCTCACCCAGGCCGTGATGGGCCGCGTCGGGCCGCGCCTGTCCGGGCTCGGCTCGGCCGGCTCCGTCCGTACGTGGCTGACGCGCAGGAACCCGCGGCTCATGCGGCGCCCGAAGCTGTGGCTGGCGATCGCGGGCGGGCTGGCGGCGCTGGCCGTCGCCGGGCTCGTGGCGCGCGGGCTGAACTTCGGCGTCGAGTTCACCGGCGGCCGGCTCGTCGAGTTCGCCACCAGCAAGCCCATCCCGGCCGAGGCGGCGGGGGAGGCGGTCGCGCGGGCCGGGTTCCCCGCGGCCGTGGTGCAGGCGGGCGACGACGGCGTGTCGGTCCGCGCCGCACGGCTCGGCCTCGACGAGGTGGCCAGGATCGAGCAGGCGCTGGAGGCCCACGGCGGCGAGGTGACCAAGCGCAGCGAGGAGTTCATCGGCCCCAGCCTGGGCGAGGAGCTGCGCCGCAACGCGCTCGTCGCGCTCGGCGTGGCCGTGGCCCTGCAGCTCGCCTACCTGGCGGTCAGGTTCCGCTGGACGTTCGGCACGGCGGCCGTGCTGGCACTGCTGGTGGACGTGACCGTGGTGGCGGGCCTGTTCGCCTGGCTGGGCAAGCCGATCGACGGCGTGTTCCTGGCCGCCATGCTGACCGTCGTCGGGTACTCGGTCAACGACAAGGTGGTGGTGTTCGACCGGGTCAGGGAGCTGTGGGCGGCCCGCCGCCGCGAGCCGCTGGCGCTGGCGGTGAACGGCGCCGTCCTGCAGACCATGCCGCGCACCGTGAACACCGGGCTCGGCGCGCTGTTCATCCTGCTCGCGCTCATGGCCTTCGGCGGCGACTCGCTGCGGGACTTCGCGATCGCGCTGGTGACCGGGATCGTGACGGGCACGCTGTCGTCCGCGTTCGTGGCCGGCCCGGCGGCGATCCTGCTCGGCCGCTTCGACCGCCGCCCGGCCCCCGAGCCGGCCAAGCCCCGCCGGCCCGCGAGGGAACCGAGGGGCTCGGGCGCCGTGGTGTGACGCGGGCCCCGCCGGGGGCGGGTGATCTCCCGGATCCCGGGCTTTCCCGATCCGGGGGCTTCCCCGGCCCGGCGCGGGGAACAGGTTCGGCATGGAGGTGCTGAGCAGTCGCGTGCTGTTGCGTCCCCGTGACCCCACGCGCAGCCGCCGTTTCTACGCCGACACCCTCGGGCTGGCCGTCTACCGCGAGTTCGGCCCGCCCGAGCATCCCGGCGTGGTCTTCTTCCTGGGCCAGGGCTTCCTGGAGCTGTCCGGGTCCTCGGAGGAGGCGGGCGGGCCGGGCATGCGGCTCTGGCTGCAGGTGCGCGACGTGGCGCAGGAGGAGAAGCGGCTGCGCGAGGCGGGCGTCACCGTGCTGCGCGAGGCCCGCGAGGAGCCGTGGGGGCTGATCGAGGCGTGGATCGCCGACCCCGACGGCCACCGCATCGTCCTGGTCGAGGTCCCGGCCGGCCACCCCCTGCGCCGCGACCCCCGCTGACCGGAGCCCGCCCATGACCGCTTACCGCATCCTCGCCGTGGACGACGACTGGGCGATCCTGCGGGCGCTGTGGCGAGGCCTGCGGCTGGAGGGCTTCGCCGTGGACACCGTCGACGCGGGGCCGCTCGCGCTCGACCGCGTGGACAAGGCCCCGCCCGACGCGATCGTCCTCGACGTCACGCTGCCCGGCATGTCGGGCGTCGAGGTGTGCGCGCGGATCAGGGCGGCGGGCACGCGGATGCCCGTCCTGACGCTGGCGGAGCGGGACGACGTGGAGGGCCGGGCGGCCGCGCTCGCGGCGGGCGCCGACGACTGCGTGCTCAAACCGTTCGACCTGTACGAGCTGGCCCGGCGCCTGCGCGCACTCCTGCGCCACGTCGCGCCCCATGCCGCCGCCCGCACCGCGGTCACGGTCGGCCCGCTCACCGTCGACCCGGCCACCCGGAGGGTCACCCTCGGCGGCGCGGAGGTCGAGGTGACGCGGCGCGAGTTCGACCTGCTGGAGGTGCTGGCCCGCAACGCCGGCATCCCCATGTCCCGCACGCTGCTCCTGGAACGCGTCTGGGGGTACGACTTCGAGATCGGCACCGGCCCGCTCGACCCGCTCGCGGGCTCCCTGCGCCGCAAGCTGGAGGCGTCCGGCCACCCGCGCATGCTGCACACCGTGCGCGGGGCGGGCTTCATGCTGCGCGAGCCGTGACGCGACCCGTCATCCCACGGGCCCGCCGGGGTCGTCCTCCAGCAGGTCGAGGTCCGGGGGCACCAGCGTCGTCGACTCCACCAGGCCGCGCAGCAGGTTGTGCAGGAGGTTGTCCGACGGGCCGCCCGCCGCCTTGTCGTGGGTCAGCGGGTACGGGAAACCGGCCGCGTCCAGGCGGCGGCGCACGGCCTCGATCCGGTTCTCGATCCTGCGCTCCCGCCAGTCGCCGTCCGGCCGCAAGCAGGCGAGCTCTTCGGCCGCCTGCCGGTACGACAGGGGGCGCGGCCCCTCCTCGTAGAGCAGGTACCGCCGGCCCAGCACCACCAGCAGCAGCCGCTCGTCGTCGTCCAGCGGCCACCTGCGCGGCGGCTGGGTCTCCGCCCGCCGGCGCGGCGCCCGATCCGCGTCATGGCCCGTGACGTACAGCTCCACCAGGTGCTCGCGGAAGCCGGACCCGCGCACGAACACCGGCGTGTACCCCGGCGTCAGCGGGATCGCCTCCGTCGTCGCGTGCATCAGCCGGCCCCGGGGGAGGCGCAGGAGCTGCCGGCCGGTGTTGCGCAGCCACCAGCGGTGCTCGCGGTAGGTCAGCTCGCCGTGGCGGCGGCTCACCCACAGGTCGTCCTCGCCGACGCACAGGTCCACATCGGGCCGCTCGCCCCGGCCGAACCGCACGGTCAGGCCGGGCCTCGGCGGCATCGCCACGCCGCCGTTGACGCTGCGGGCGTGCAGCGTGCCCGGCGCGGCGGGCGCGACGCCGCGCGCGAGGCTCCCCGGGACGTCCATCGCTCTCCTCCCTCTCCTGGGACTTCCGTACCCAAGCTTGCCCGCTCCTTCCCGGGACCGGTCCCGGCGCGGCCGTCGCACACTGGATCCCCCGCACATGGAGAGCAAGGAGGATCATGTCCCGCACGATCAGGAGCGCCGCCCTGGCGGTGGCCGCCGCCCTCGCCATCGTCCCCGCCGTCACCCCGGCGGCCACCGCAGCCGACACCGCAGCCGGCACCGCAGCCGGCACCGCAGCCGGCACCGCAGCCGCCAAGCCGAACCTGCGCGCCTGCTACGACGGCAGGTGCAACCTCACCCTCACCAAAAGCGTCTCGTTCCGGGTCAGCCCCCGGTTCGGCATCACCCGGCTGGCCATCTCCTTCAACTCCTCCACCGTCCACGTGAAGGGCACCGCGCGGGGCGCGATGTCCCAGGTGTTCCTCAGCGAGGGCGCGACGGGCTCGGTCAACAACATCGGCGTGCGCGTGGTGTCGCTCTCCTCCGGCAAGGCGGTGCTGCGGCTGTCAGCCCGCCGCTGAGCCGGACGTGGCCCGCAGGAGCAGCACGGCGATGTCGTCCGTGCGCCGCTCCAGCGTGGCCGGCTCGATCAGCGTCTCCGCCAGGTCGTGCAGCGGCCGGCCGGCGGCGGGACGGAAGCGGCGGGCCAGGGCGGCGATGGCGTCGCCCAGGTCGAGGCCCGGCTCCTCGATGAGGCCGTCGGTGTAGAGGGCCAGGACGTCGCCGGGCTCGATGGCCAGCTCCGTGGTGGCGTACTCGGCGCGGGGGTCGATGCCGAGCAGCAGGCCGGGGGAGGTGTCGACGACCCGCGCCGGGGCGCCGGGCCGGCCCAGCACCGGCGGCAGGTGCCCGGCGCCGGCCAGGCGCGCGGTGTGCCGGCGCAGGTCGAGGCCGACGTACAGGCAGCTGGTGAAGCGGTCGGGCGCCAGCTCGACGAGCAGCCGGTTGGTGTGCGCCAGCACGTCGCCGGGGCTGCCGCCGGCCGAGGCGTGCGCGCGGATGGCGGTGCGCACCTGCCCCATGAGCGCGGCGGCGGTCACGTCGTGCCCCTGCACGTCGCCGATGACGGCCGCGGCCATGGTGTCGCTGAGGCGGATCAGGTCGTAGAAGTCGCCGCCGATGTCCATGCCGGGGGTGGCGGGCACGTACCGGGCGGCCACGTCGAGGCCCGGGATGTGCGGAAGCGTGTGCGGCAGCAGGCTGGACTGCAGGCACTGGGCGAGCTGGTGCTTGACGTCGTAGAGCCGGGCCCGCTCGAAGGCCTGCGCGATCAGGCCGGTGAGCGCGGTGAGCGTGGCCCGCTCGTCGGTGCTGAACCGGTGGGGCCGGTCATAGGCCAGGATGCACGTTCCGATGGGCTGCCCCGACGTGACCAGCGGCAGGAACGCCCAGGCGGACATGCCGTCGGAGCGGATCGCGTCGGGGTAGGTGGCGCGCAACTGGTCCCACGTCGAGAAGAACGCCGGCTTGGCGGCGTCGAACGGCCGGTCCTCGGGGGCGACCGGGATGACGGGGCGGCCGTCGAACTCGTCCACCGCCTGCCGGCTGTAGCCGCGCGAGGCGGCCACGCGCAGCCGCCCGCCCTTGGCGGTGAGGATGGCCAGCGCCTGCACGTTGTAGACCGGCATGACGTGGTCGGCGACCAGGTCGAGCACCTCCTGCGCGGTCACCGCGCGGGCGAGCGCGGTGGCGAGGTTCAGGATCTCGTGCACCGCGATGACGCGCAGCGTCCGGTCCCCGCCGACGACGGGATCGAGCGTGACCTCCCCGGACGGCACCCCGCCGGTCGAGGTCCCGGTCGCGGCGCTGGACGCGACGCCGGGCGTGATGCGCAGGGTGATGCCGGACAGACCCGGATACAGCCAGAACGTCAGCCGCCGCCCCGCCGGGCTGCGGCTGACGAAGTGGGTGATCTGCAGGCTGATGATGGCCGCGCGGTAGCGGTCCTCATACGAGGGGTCGGCCAGCCAGGGCAGCACCTCCCACAGCCGCCGGCCGAGCAGCGCGGACGGCGCCACGCCGAGCAGGTCGGCGGCCGGGGCGCTGACCAGCGTCGCCCGGCCCTCGACGTCCAGCACGCAGTACCCCTCGGGCAGCCGGTTGAGGCATTCCAGGGCGACGAGGCCGGCTCGGCCGTCGGCGGCGTGTGCGGTGCGCGGGCCGAGCAGGCGCGGTCGCGGCCCGGCCTTGACCGGCCGTCCCCGCCGGGCGCCGTCGCGGACGAGGTCGCCGATGGCGGTGCGGGTCCGGTCGATGACGTCGTACTGGCGATTGGTCAGCCCGGACACGTGCCCGGCCGGCCACAGCAGCAGGAACCCGCCCCGCACCTCGCCGCCGGAGCAGCGGATCGGCGACAGGGCGGCGGCGAACGGGTACGGCAGGGCGAGCGCCGCCGCGGGGAACTCGCGGGCCAGGTGCTCGCGCCCGCTGACCCAGATGAGCCGCCGCTCGCGCACGGCGACGGCGATCGGCACGGGGTCCTTCGTCCTGACCCTGGCCCAGGCGCGGGCGATCGGCGCGGGCAGGCCGACCTCGGAGACCATCTGCAGCACCTGGCCGCTGTCGTCGAGCAGGTAGACGGCGCCGATGTGCGCGCCGGTGCTGACGACGGCGTCGATCAGCAGCTCGTCGAGGCGGGCCGCGCCGTCGGCCGGCTCGTCCGGGTGGCGGCGCGAGCCGTCCGCCGGCTCGTCCGGGTGGCGGCACGTGCCGTCCGCCGGCCCGTCCGGGCGGGACGCGCCGCTCGCCGGCTCGTCCTGGTGGGACGGGCCGTTCGCTGCCGTCGGGGCGTCGTCCGTCGGCACCGCGTCAGCGGGCTCCGCTCACGCGCGGTGAGCCCGCAACCCCATCGAAACCCCCCATACGGGCAGGTTACACGCAGACCTGTAGGGATTTGGTTACGTTCCGCCCATGGAGTGACAGGTCGGCGACGCCGGTTTCCGTGACCCGTGAACCTCCCCGGCCGCTGGCCCGACTGTGCTGGGTGATAAGCCCGACCACGGAAAGAGGATCGCCATGGCGCACAACCCGAAGCTCATCCGCCGCCGGTTCGGCACGGCAGGCGTGACCGCGGCGGCCACGGTCGTCGCCGTGCTGCTCCTGGCCGGTCTGATCCTGCTGCTGAGCTGAGAGCGCAGCTAGAGGCCGGGCTGGGCCTGCCCGGCCTCCGGCTCGGGCAGGCCCAGCCCGCGCCCGAGGAGCTGGTGCAGGTGGGCGCGGAAGCGGCGCAGCTGGCGCTGGTCGTCGATGCCGCGCCGCACCCCGCTCCCGTCCAGCACGCCGCTGACCACGAACGCGTGGATGCACCAGATCAGCGTGTACGTGGTGTGCAGCGGGTCCGCGCCGGCCGGGGCGGCGAGCGTGTCGACGCCCTCCACGACGTACTGGGTCAGCGGCTGGGCGTTCTCGGCCTCCAGGCTGACGATGTCGCTGGCGTCGGACAGCCACCGGTGCATCCACAGCGCGGGCATCTCCGGGTGGGCCACGCACAGGTCGAGGTAGCCGTCGATGAAGTCGTGCAGCGCCCGCGCCCGCCGCTCCGGCGGTGCCGTCATCAGCGCGTCGACCCGGGGCCGGATGCCCTCGGCGAGCACGTTGCGGGCCTGCTCCATGACGGCCAGGTAGAGCTCACGCTTGGTGGGGAAGTGGGCGTGGATCTCCTCCTGGCCCACCCCGGCCGCCTCGGCGACCTGCGCGACGGAGGAGCAGTCGTAGCCGAGCGCGGCGAACAGCCTGGTGGCGGTCCGCAGAATCAGCTCCCGCCCGCCGTCGTCCGCAGAGTCCATGGTGGCGACCTTAGGCGTGAAGGGTGCGCGGACCTATGACTTGATCGACAAGTGCCGGTAAAAACGCGACCCGGCCGCGAGCGGCGGCGAAACATTCGCTAGGGTGCCGAAAGTTTTTACGACCGACCAGTGGAGCGCCCCTCATGCCCGTCTCGCCCCCGTCCGGCCGCTGGGTCACCACGTGGACGGCCATGCCGCAGCTCACCGAGCCGGACAACATGCCGCCCCCGCCGTACGCCAAGGAGGGCCTGAGCCTGGCCGACACGACGCTGCGGCAGACGCTGCGCGTCACGCTCGGCGGCGACCGGCTGCGGCTGCGGCTGTCCAACGCGTTCGGGGGCGCGCCGCTGCCGATCACCCGCGTGGCCGTGGCGCTGCCGGCCGGCGGCGCGGGCGCGAGCGGCATCCGGCCGGAGACCTCCCGGCCCGTGACGTTCTCCGGCCGCGCCTCGACCACGGTCCCGCCCGGGGCGCACGTCGTCTCCGACCCCCTGGAGTACGACCTGCTCCCCGGCTCGGTGCTGGCCGTCACCGTCCACCTCGCCCACGGGCTGGCCTCCTCCGCCCTCACCTCGCACCCCGGCTCCAGGACCACCTCCCACCTGGCCACCGGCGACCACGTGAGCGCCGCCGGCCTGCCCGCCGCCACCCCGGTCGACCACTGGTACCTGCTCAGCGGCGCCGAGGTCTGGGCCGGGCCGGACGCGGCCACGCTCGTCCTGCTGGGCGACTCGCTGACCGACGGCAGAGGCTCCACCACCAACGGCAACGACCGCTGGCCCGACCGCCTCTTCGACCGGCTCCCGGCCGGCATCGCCGTCGCCAACCAGGGCGCGGGCGGCAACCGGGTGCTGAACGACGGCCTCGGCCCGAGCGCCCTGGCCCGCCTCGACCGGGACGTCCTCGCCCAGAGCGGCGCCCGCTGGCTGCTCGTCTTCGAGGGCGTCAACGACCTCGGCACCGCCCCGGCCACCCGGACCGGCCAGCGGCAGGTCGTGGCGGACCTGCTCGCCGCCTACGAGCAGATCGCCGTGCGCGCCCGCGCCAAGGACCTGCTCGTGTACGGGGCCACGCTGACGCCGTTCGGCGGCAACGACCCGTACGACGACCCCGAAGGGCACCGGGAGGAGGCCCGGCAGGCGGTCAACGCGTGGATCCGCGACGCGGGCGCGTTCGACGCGGTGGTCGACTTCGACCGGGCGGTGCGTGACCCGGCCGCGCCCCGCCGCCTGGCCGCCGCCTACGACGAGGGCGACCACCTCCACCTGAGCCCGGCCGGCTACCGCGCCCTGGCCGAGGCCGTGCCTGTCTCGCTGTTCGCCTAGAGACGGGGCCGTGCCTCTCACGCTGTTCGCCTAGAGACGGGGCCGTGCCTCTCACGCTGTTCGTCTGGAAAACGAGGCCGGCCTTCACTCACCGTCTCGTCAGACGAGGATGCGGTCGAGCCCGTCCTCGAACCGCTCGTCGAACGTGCCCTCCACGAGGTGGCCGACGGCCTCGGCGAGGGCCGGGTAGGGGCCGGCGGCGACGGCGGCGCGCAGCCGGTTCCCGTCCGCTCCTGTCGCCCCCTGCTCCTCTTGCGTGAGCCCCAGCGTGAAGTAGACCAGCGCGCTCAGCGTCCAGGCGGCCTGCCGGGGCGTCGCGCCGCCGGAGGTCAGGGCCGCGACGACCGCGTCCGCGAAGCGGAGGGTGGCGGGCTCGGCGGCGTAGGTGCCGGCCACCAGCGCGGCGCCGTCGCGGTGGCGCAGCAACGCCGCGCGATAGCGCCGCATCAGCTCCCTGGCCCGCCGCGGCGCGGCCTCCGGCAGCCCGTCGAGCGGGATGCCGGCCACGACGGCGTCGGCCATCAGCTCCAGGAGCCTGGACTTGGTCTTGACGTGCCAGAGCACGGTGTTCATCCGCACGCCGAGCAGGCCCGCGACGGCCCGCGTGGAGACGGCGTCCAGCCCCTGATCGTCGAGCAGCCGCAGGGCCGCCGCCACGACCGTGCGGGGCTCCAGGCGGTCGGCCCCAGGTTGCCTTTTGGTCACTGACCTAGTTTACTCGCCTCACTGAATTGGTCACCGACCAAGGGAGGAACGATGGACCCTGTCATCGTCGTCGGCGCCGGGCCGACGGGGCTGTGGCTGGCCGCCGAGCTGCGGCTGCACGGCGTACCGGTGACCGTGCTGGAGACCCGCGAGGAGCGCGACCCGCACTCCAAAGCGGTCACCGTCCACCCCAGAACGCTGGAGGTGCTCGCCATGCGCGGCATCGCCGGCCGCTTCCGCGCCGCCGGCATGCCGATCCCGACCGGGCACTTCGGCGGGCTGCCCCAGCGCCTCGACTTCGGCGTGCTGGACACCGCGTACCCGTTCACGCTGTTCCTGCCGCAGGCCGACACCGAGCGGCTGCTGGAGGAGCACGCGCGGGAGCTGGGCGCCACCGTGCTGCGCGGCCACCGCGTCACCGGGCTGGAGGAGCGGCCCGACGCGGTGACGGTGCTGGTGGAGGGGCCCGGCGGGCCGTACCGGCTGCGGGCCTCCTACGTGGCGGGCTGCGACGGCACCCGCAGCACCGTCCGGCAGGCGGCCGGCATCGCCTTCCCCGGCACCGACCCGAGCGTCTGGGGCTGGCTGGGCGACGTCGTCCTCGACGAGCCGCCCGCCGGGCCGCTCAGCGCGGCCGGCGAGCACGGCGGCGTGATGGTGGTGCCGCTGCCGGGCGGCGTGCACCGGTTCGTCGGCGCGACCGCCGACGACCTGCGCCCCGGCCACCCGGGCGAGCTGACGATGGAGGAGCTGCGGGCCAAGGTCGTGCGCGTGCTCGGCACCGACTTCGGCATGCGCGACCCGCGCTGGCTCTCCCGCTTCGGCAACGCCGCCCGCCAGGCGGAGGCGTACCGGCGGGGGCGGATCGTGCTCGCGGGGGACGCGGCGCACATGCACTTCCCCGCCGGCGGGGTCGGGCTCAACGTCGGGGTGCAGGACGCCGCCAACCTCGGCTGGAAGCTCGCGGCCACCGTCCGCGGCACCGCGCCCGCCGGCTTGCTCGACACCTACCACGCCGAGCGCCACCCCGTCGGCGCCGAGCTGCTGCGCCACACCATGGCCCAGACCGCGCTCATGACGGCGATCTCCGACGACGGGCGGGCGCTGCGCTCGCTGCTCAGCTCGCTCCTCGCCGAGGTGCCCGAGCTGTCGCGCACGCTGGCCGAGCGGCTGGCCGCGCTCGACGTGCGCTACCCTCCGTCCGGGCCGGGCCCGGCCCACCCGCTGGCCGGCACCCGCGCCCCCGACCTGCCCTTCGCCGATGGGGCCGGGACGCTGTACGGGCTGATGCACGCGGGCCGCCACGTCCTGCTGGACCTGACCGGCGACGCCGAGCTGCCGCAGCTCCCGCACGCCGACCCGCACCGCGCCCGCCTCGCCGCCCCCGAAGGAGCCTGGGCAGAGGTACGGACCGTGCTGGTGCGCCCGGACGGCCACGTCGCCTGGGCCGGCGACCAGGCAGGCGCCCCGCCCGCCGACGCCTGGACGTGACCGTCGCGGGAGTGCCGGGCGAGGACCTGCCCGGCACTCCCGCGCCGCGGGGGGCTCAGCGGGGCGGCGGGAGCGTGTTCAGGTTGCGCGGGGTGACCGAGCGGGCCAGCCGGTACGCCGCCTCCGCGTTCACCAGCCCCGCCCCGGTGGGCCCGTCGTAGCCGTCGCCGGCCACCTGCCCCATGGCGCTCTTGCCGTCGACGACGTCCCGGGCCGACGCCTTGAGCACGGCCTTGACCAGGTCGGGCGAGAGGCCGGGCTGGGCCTGCTTGAGCAGCGCGCACACCCCGGCGACCTGCGGGGAGGCGGCGCTGGTGCCGCTGATCACGGCCCAGCCGTCGTCGGGCGCGGTGCCGTCCTTGGCGGGGTAGCCGGGGCCGGCGAGGCTGGTGTCGATCTCGTCGCCGGGCTCGACGGGCAGCATGATGTAGATCGCGCGGGGCGCCTTGCCGACCAGGCCGCACACGTCGGGCACGTGCCGCCCGGCGTAGATGAGGCTGTCGAAGCTGCTGGCGTAGTCGGACGCCTCCAGCTTGAAGTCCCCGTTGACCTGCGTCTCGTCCACGAACACGCCGCCGACGGAGATCACGTCGGGCATCATGCCGGGGAAGGCGACGTGCCCGTTGCCGGCGGAGAAGCAGACGGTGATGCCGCGCTCCCGCACCGCCTCGACGACGGCGAGCTCCAGCGGGCGCAGGAAGTTCGGCAGCGTGTCGAGGCCGGGCAGGTGGTAGCCCCAGCTGTTGGTCATGACGGCGGGCGACAGGTCGGAGGCCGCCTTGAAGGCGAGCGTGGCGTTGGCGCCCATCTTGACGCCGACGAAGTCGACGTCGCGGGCGCTGGCGAAGATGTTGGCCGCCTCGGCGGTGCCGTGCCCGTGCTCGTCGCGCTGCACGCGGGTCGCGTCGGGGGCGAGGGTGGCGTTGAAGTTGTAGCCGTGGTGGTCGTAGAAAGGGTGCCGGTAGAAGCCGGTGTCGGGCATCGCGACCAGCACGCCCCGGCCGGTGATGCCCCGGTCGTGCACGGCGTGCGCGCGCAGCAGGAGCGCGACGTCGTCCGGCACCCGCAGGTGGTGGTAGGCGACGCGGGGCGGGATGGGGGAGGCGAAGAAGCGCGGCGGCGGCTGCGGGTAGGCCCGCTCGATGTACGGCTCCAGGTCCTGCGGCATCGTGAACGGCTCGCCGCTGACGTGCGCGAGGTAGGGCACCTGGGGGCCGGCGGCGGCGGTCACGTCCGGCGGGCGGCCCTCCAGGTCGGCCTGGCGCACCTCGACGTGCGTGTGGAACGTGCTCTCCCACAGCGACCTCGGGCCCTCGGCGCTGATGGAGAAGGTCCCGACGTGCCGTACGGTGAAGCCCTTGGTTTGTAACGCGCTCGCGGTGCGCTCGGCGAGCCCCGGCGCCGGCCTGAGCCGCTCCAGGCCGGTGCTCTGAGTGGCGGAGGACTCGGCGAACATCGAGGCCCCGCTGTCCGGCCGCAGGGCCGCCTCGAAGGAGACGGTGTCCTCCCGGCGCTCGGTCATGGTGGTCATGTCGCTCCTTTGCGGAAGAGGACCGGGGGCGGCCGTCAAAGAGCGTGCAGGTCCGGTGGCTCCGCGAAGTGCACGCCGACCACGAGCTCGCCCAGCTCCCCCGGAACCTCCACCTGGGGCAGGCCGAACGCCTGCTCCCAGACCTGTTTCGGCGCGCGCACGCTGATCGTCGTCCCGATGTGGAGCACCTTGAAGCCGAGGCGCGTCAGGGCGGTGGCCACCTGGCGTTGCCGGCCGGGCACCGCTTCGACCTCGGCCGAGAGAATGTCACCCTCAGCGGCCATGCCCCCAGGGTCCACCCGCCCCCGCGCCCGCGACACCGGGGGTGACTCAGGGATAACCCCTGCGTTCCATCGGCCGGTCCTGGGGCACTGGACCGACCAGGGGGTGCACCGATGCGGATCGAGGACTACGCGCTGATCGGCGACATGCAGACCGCCGCCCTCGTGGGCAGGAACGGCTCGATCGACTGGCTGTGCCTGCCCCGCTTCGACTCGGCGGCCTGCTTCGCCGCGCTGCTCGACGACCCGCGCGCGGGCCGCTGGCTGCTGGCCCCCGCCGACGCCGGCGCCACCGCGCGGCGCCGCTACCGGCAGGACACGCTCGTGCTGGAGACGACGTGGGAGGCCGATGGCGGGTGCGTGCGGGTGCTCGACTTCATGCCGCCGCGCGTCGAGGCGCCCGACGTCGTGCGCATCGTCGAGGGCGTGCGCGGCCGGGTCGAGATGCGTACGGAGCTGGCGCTGCGCTTCGACTACGGCAGCATCGTCCCCTGGACCCGGCAGGACGGCGGGGAGCTGGCCGCGGTCGCCGGCCCCGACTCGGCCTGGCTGGACGCGTCCGTGCCGCTCGACGAGGGCACGGGCGAGGGCACGGGCGTCACCACGGCGCGCTTCTCGGTCGCGGCGGGCGACCGGCTGCCGTTCGTGCTGACCTGGCAGCAGTCGTGGCTGCCTCGCCCGGCCCGGGTCGACGCGTTCACCGCGCTGGACGACACCGAGCGCACGTGGACGGGCTGGTTGCGCGACTGCGCCTACCAGGGCAGCCGGTACGGCGACGCCGTGCGGCGCAGCCTGCTCACCCTGAAGGCGCTCACCTACGCGCCCACGGGCGGCCTGGTCGCCGCGCCCACCACGTCGCTGCCCGAGGAGATCGGCGGCACCCGCAACTGGGACTACCGCTACAGCTGGCTGCGCGACGCCTCGTTCACGCTGCGCGCCCTGCTGCAGGCCGGCTACGAGGACGAGGCGCGGGCCTGGCGCGACTGGCTGCTGCGCGCGGTCGCGGGCGACCCGGCCGACCTGCAGATCATGTACACGCTCGACGGCACCCGCCGCATCCCCGAGTGGCGGGCGGAGTGGCTGCGCGGCTACGAGGGCTCCCACCCGGTGCGCATCGGCAACGCCGCGTACGCCCAGGTCCAGCTCGACGTCTACGGCGAGGTCCTCGACTGCCTCTACCAGGGCAGGCGGGCCGGCCTGCACCACGACGACGCGGCCTGGGACCTGCAGCGCGCCCTCATGGACTACCTGGAGGGCCACTGGCGCGACCCCGACCACGGCCTGTGGGAGGTGCGCGGCCCCCGCCGCCACTTCACCCACTCCAAGGTGCTCGCCTGGGTCGCCGCCGACCGCATGGTCCGCACGGTCGAGTCGGGCGACCACGGGGGCCCGGCCGGCCGGTGGCGGGCGCTGCGCGAGGAGGTCCACCGCGAGGTGTGCGAGCACGGCTACGACGCGGAACGCAACACGTTCACCCAGTTCTACGGCTCGCGCGGGGTGGACGCGGCGCTGCTGCTCATCCCCAGGCTGGGCTTCCTGCCGCCGTCCGACCCGCGCGTGGCCGGCACGGTCGAGGCCGTGCGGCGCGAGCTCGGCAGGGACGGGCTGGTGCTGCGCCACCGCCACGACCTGGACAACCTCGACGAGCTGACCGGCGGCGAGGGCACGTTCCTGGCCTGCTCGTTCTGGCTGGCCGACGCGCTGGCCCTGATGGGCAGGGGCGAGGAGGCGCGGGAGCTGTTCGAGCGGCTGCTGGACCTGCGCAACGACGTGGGGCTGCTGGCGGAGGAGTACGACACCGCGCACCGCCGCCAGGTCGGCAACTTCCCCCAGGCGTACAGCCACCTGGCCGTGGTCAACACGGCGGCCGCGCTGGAGGCCGGCGCTCCGGTTTCGACCACCGAACGATAACGATTACCTGTGAAAGTCGCCCCCCGATATGCCCCCTTTAGCCCACGCATGGAACGCTACGAGCGGCATGCTCAAAGTGGAATCGGGTGAGAATCGGGTGGCAACGACTAGCGGGGGATCGTTCTGGCGCAGGCTCGGCCGGGCGACGGGGGTCGCCACGATGGCCGTGACGATGGCCGGGATCATGTCCGGGTGCGGCAGCGTCGGCGCGGCGGAGCAGGGGCCGCCGGCCGAGCGGCCGACGGGGGCCGCGGCGGAGCCGCCGGCGCAGAGCCAGGCGGCCACGCCGCCGAAGGTGGACGAGGGCTGGCCCCGGTGGGGCTTCACGCACACGGGCGTCAGCGCCAACAACATCACCCGCGAGTTCGAGCAGGTCGTGGCCGGGGAGCTGGCCCGCACGCCGATGCTGCAGAACCAGCACATCATGGGCTTCGGCGCGCTGAACCCCGAGCCGTACCCGGGCCAGTACTTCTGGGAGGACCTCGACAGCCGCATGAACCTCATGCGGCAGTCGAAGGCCACGCCGGTCATCACCCTGTGCTGCGCGCCCGACTGGATGAAGGGCGGCCCCGAGGGCCCCACGGAGGAGTCGGCGTGGGGCGAGCACCTGGAGGACGCCCCCTACCCCGAGCACTTCGACGACTTCGCCAAGCTCGCGGCCGCGGTCGCCGAGCGCTACAAGGACGTCAAGTACTTCATGGTGTGGAACGAGTTCAAGGGCTTCTGGAAGGACCACGCCAAGCCCGCGGACTACAAGGGCTACACCGAGATGTACAACAAGGTCTACGACGCGGTGAAGAAGGTCCGGCCGGACGCCCAGGTCGGCGGCCCGTACCTCGGCTTCGACAGCAACGCGCGGGGTGACACGGAGCTGCGCGGCGAGTGGGGGGTCGTCAACCAGAACGTGCTCGACGCCTTCACCTACTGGTTCGAGAACAAGAAGGGCGCCGACTTCATCGTGGTGGACGGCGCCTCGGTCACCGACGCGCACGAGCAGCTCCCGGACGAGTTCGGCGCGGTCGACAAGTTCGCCGACGTCACCAAGTGGCTGCGGGAGAAGACCGGCGACATGCCGATCTGGTGGTCGGAGTGGTACTTCGAGCCCGAGGACGGCAGCACGAACTGGGCGGAGCCCAAGCGGCTCGCCGTGCAGGCCACCTCCATGATCGCGTTCGTGAACAGCGGCGCCGCGACCGCGCTCTACTGGAACCCGCAGGCCAAGGAGGGCGCCTGCAAGGGCTGCCTGTGGGATCCGCGCAGCGGCTCCGAGACGCAGTCGGGGCGGCTACTGAGCGACTTCGTCACGTACTTCCCGGCCGGCGTGCGGCTCGACCCGGTCACCTCCTCCGAGCCCGCGGTCAAGGTGCTGGCCCAGCCGGAGCGGCTCCTGCTCGTCAACACGAGTGACGGCGAGGTCACCACGACGGTGGACGGCAAGGAGTACACGCTGAAGGCGTACGAGATCAAGTGGAGCGCCCGCTGACCGGCGGCCCGGCGAGCGCTCCAGCGGCCTGACTCAGACGTACCCGGGGAGCGCGTCCGGCCGGATCGGCAGGACGCGCTCCCCGCGCCTGCGGGTCAGGGCCGGTGGCGGTCTGTGATCCACGTCTCAGCCTGACCTTTGCCGGGGGCCCCGGCCCCGCCCGTCCCTACGATGATCAACGATCATTCGGAGGGGAGATCGTTGTCTCGGCAAGAACGCGTCCGGGCCGTCCTGGAGAGCCGCCTCGTGCAGCGGGCGGTCATCCTGGTCATCGTCGTCAACGCGATCACCATCGGCTGCGAGACCAGCGCCTACCTGATGCAGCGGGCCGGCGGCCTGCTGCACGCCATCGACCGGGTCGCGCTGGCCATCTTCACCGTGGAGCTGGCCGCCCGCCTGTACGCCTACCGCAAGGCGTTCTTCAAGGACCCCTGGAACTGGTTCGACGCCGTCATCGTCGCCGTCGCGCTCATCCCGGCCTCCGGCCCCACGTCCGTGCTGCGCGCCCTGCGCATCCTGCGGGCGCTGCGGCTGGTCTCGGCCGTGCCCAGCATGCGCCGCGTCGTCGGCGCGCTGCTCGCCGCCGTGCCGGGCATGGCCTCCATCATCGGGCTGCTCGTCCTGATGATCTACATCGCGGCCGTCATCGCCACCAAGCTCTTCGGCGACATCGTGCCCGAGCGCTTCGACGAGCTGCCGCGCTCGCTGTTCACGCTCTTCCAGATCATGACGGGGGACGACTGGGGGAACGTCGCCCAGGAGGTCATGGAGCACAAGCCGTGGGCGTGGATCTTCTTCATCGTCTACATCCTCATGTCCACCTTCGTCGCGCTGAACCTGTTCATCGCGGTCGTGGTCAACGCCATGAACGAGGAGAGCGACACCCCGCCCGAGCTCGAAGCCGTCAAGCAGGAGCTCGCCGCGGTCAACGCCAAGTTAGACCAGCTCCTTATGCGGGAGCGGCCCGAGGAACTCCGCCCCACGGCCGATCGTTGACGCGGGCGTCACACGTTTCGATCTTCGTTCGACAGGAGAACAAGAGCCGTGGTCTTCAAGAGGATGCTGGGTGCGTTCGGGGTAGGCGCGCCTTCGGTGGACACCGTCCTGTCCACGCCGCGTACCCGGCCGGGCGGCACGCTGGAAGGAGAGGTACGGCTCAAGGGCGGCGACTTCGACGCCGAGATCGAGCACGTCACCCTCGGCCTCGTCGCCCGGGTGGAGATCGAGCACGGAGGCGGTGAGAGCGCCGGGCTCAGCGAGTTCGGCAGCGTCCGCGTCTCCGGCCCCTTCACCCTGCGCAAGGGCGAGGACCGCACCATCGGCTTCCGCATCCCCGTCCCGTGGGAGGCGCCCATCAGCGAGATCGCCGGGCAGCCGCTGCGCGGCATGGCCGTCGGCGTGCGCACCGAGCTGGCCATCGCCAAGGCCGTCGACAAGGGCGACCTCGACATGGTGGCCGTCGAGCCGCTGCCCTCGCAGCTGCGCATCCTCGAGTCGTTCCTGCAGCTCGGCTTCGCCTTCAAGTCGGCCGACCTGGAGGCCGGGCACCTGTACGGGGTCGCGCAGGAGCTGCCGTTCTACCAGGAGATCGAGTTCTACCCCACCGGGCACTACGCCGGGCGGGTGCGCGAGGTCGAGGTCACCTTCGTCGCCAACCCCGGCGGCCTGGAGGTCGTCCTGGAGGCCGACAAGCGCGCCGGCCACTACTCCGGCGACGCCATCGGCCGCTTCACGATCAGCCACGACGACGCGCTGCGTACGGACTGGGCGGGGGAGCTGGGGCGCTGGCTCGACGGCCTCACCCAGTACGGCGTTCACGGGGGTGGCCACCACTACGGCGAGCCCCACTACGGGGAGCACGGCCACTACGGTCACCACGATGACCACCACGGGCACCACGGCGGGGCGGGCATGGGTGCGATGGTCGCCGCCGGCGCCGCCGGCGTGGTGGGCGGCCTCGTGGCGGGGGAGATCGTGGAGGAGATCTTCGAAGGCGATGAGGAGGAGGGCGGCGACGACTGGTGACCCGCCGACGCGTTGAGAGCGGTCACTGACCCGCCGCCCGGCCACGGGAGTGCCCCGTGGCCGGGCCGGGGTCACCCGCGGTTTCTGCTGCCGTAGATGCCCGCCGTCAGCGACACTCCCAGCGCCGCCAGCGCGACCTGGATGGCCAGCTCGATCCAGTCGATGCCGCGCGTGTCGGCCACCCCGAGCGCCGCCGCGATGGCGGTGCCGATGAGGGCCGCCACCACGCCGATCAGGATGGTGAGCCAGATGGGGATGCGCTGCCGCCCCCGGACGACGAGCCGTCCCAGGGCGCCGATGACGATGCCGATGATGAGGCCGGAGATGATGCCGGTGATTTCCACGCTGCTGCGCCTCCAAGAGGTCGGCGTTCTCCCGTCATCAGGCACAACGAGCGACCCACCCCAAGGGTTTCCCCCGCGGTCAGCCGTCGACCGGTAGGCGGCGGGCGGCCACGCCGGCCCAGCCCAGCCCGAGCGCCGTGATCATGAGCACGCCCGCGGCCCCCAGCCCGGCCGCCACCAGCCCCGCCGCGCCCGGCAGGAGGAGCTGCCCGGTGCGGTTGCCGACCAGGCGCAGCGACATGGCGCGCCCGCGCAGGCCGGGCGGCGCCGACTCGGCCAGCCACGACATGGTCATCGGCTGCCCCACCCCCAGCCCGAACCCGAGCACGACCAGCACGGCGACCAGCAGCCACAGCGGCATCGGCAGGGGGGTGAGGAGCATGGCCGCCGCCGCGGCGACCGTGCTGCCGACGAGCAGCCGTCGCCGGCCGAGCGCCCGCGACAGGCGCCCGAGGAAGAACCGCGAGACCATGGAGGCCAGGCCGCGCACGGTCAGCAGCAGGCCGATCGTGCCCGCCGCGAGCCCGTGCTCGGTGCCGAGCGCGGGCAGGTAGACGAGCGTGATGTCCACGGCGGCCAGCACCACGCAGCTCGTGATCAGGGCGTGCGCGAGTCCGGGCCGCCGCAGGAGGCCGCGCAGGCCGCCGCCCGCCTCCCGGTCCTGTGTCTCAGGACGGGGGCTGCGCGGCAGCAGCGCCGCCAGCACCACGAGCAGCAGCGCGAGCCCGCACGACCACAGGAAGATCTGCCCGGTGTCCGGGATGGCCCGCTCGCCGCCGAACGCGGAGATCAGCACCGGCCCGGCCGCCTGTCCCAGGGAGGCGGCGAAGGTGTAGCGGCCGAAGGCGGTGTCGTGGCCGCCGCGCCTGGTGGTGTTGGCGACCAGCGCCTGCTGGGCGATGACGCAGCCGAGGTGGCCGGTGCCGAGCAGCACCCCGGCCACGATCAGCCCCGGCACGCTGTCCCCCAGCGCGAGGAAGGCGGCCCCGGCCGCGGTGAGCGTGAGCGCGCCCGCCACGGCCATGCGCCGCTCGCCGTACCGGTCGGCGGCGTGCCCCGCGGGCAGCGCCAGCAGCAGCGGGGCGATGGCGAAGCTGGCGCCGAGCACGCCCAGCCAGGCGGGCGGCACGTCCAGCTCGATCGCCCGGTACGACATGGTGGGCCGCAGCACGAACGTCACGATCTGGGTGGTCGCCGAGTGGGCCAGCAGCACGGCCATCGCATAACGCTTGTTCCCTTTTGCCGCTGGTTCGCCCATGTTCGTCCTGTCGTGCCGGGAAGTGCTCGTTATAACTTACAACGCCGCTATCAGAAGGGCGGCAAGCCCCTCGAAACTCTGCAATCGGCCTGTAAGTCAGGAGAAAGTGTCAGGCATAGGTTGACTCCCTGCCCGATCGAGTCGACCTCAAGGAGCCGACGTAACCAGCACGACTGCGTGGAGCGAGCTGCGCGTGACCTCCACACCTCAGTTGTCCCTCTCGATCTCCCCGCACCTCACGGCCCTGGCCCTGATCACCGACGCCCTCGCCGGCCGCCGCCGGGGCCTGCCCGGCCTCTGGCGCGACGCGATCGCCGCCCGCGTCGGCCGGCCCGGGCACCAGGCGGTCCGCCCGCTGGCCGCCCCCGGAACCTCCGTGGGCCCCGACTGCCTCGTCCCCCTGACGCCCGCCCGCGGCGACGCGACCGTACCGGAGCAGCTCGCCGCGCTGCGCGACCTGCCGCCCGGCCGGCTCCTCGCCGACCTGGAGCAGGCGTTCGGCCCCGGGCCGCTGCCCGTGCAGTGGCGCTCGGCCGCCGACCGGCCCGCCGCCTGGCTGCACGGGTACGCCAGCGCGATCTCCGAGGCGTGGGACACCGCCGCGCCCCTGTGGGACAACGCCCGCGCCCTGCTGGACAGGGAGATCAGGAGGGTCGGCGTGGCGGTCGTCCGCGGCGGCCCCGAGCTGCTGCTCGGCACGCTCAGCCCGCGCCTGACGTACGGCGGGGACGGCCTGCTCGTCTCCGGCGCCGACGCCGGCAGCCACGACCTGGGGGAGCGGCCCATCGTCCTGGTGCCGATGCTGGCCGGCAAGGACGCCCTCATCCTCAGCCTGGACGACCGCGAGGCCGTCTGGATCGCCTACCCGGTGCCCGGCGCCGCCACGCTGTGGCGCCGGCCTGCCGCTCCGGCGCGCGACGAGCTGTCGGCGCTGATGGGCCAGGTGCGCGCCGACCTGCTGTGCGCCGTGGCCCGGCCCAAGACGATGAGCATGCTGGCGGCCGACATGCAGATCGCGCCCAGCAGCATCACCTACCACTGCGACCGGCTGCGGGCCGCAAGGCTCATCACCCGGGAGCGCCGCGGCCGGGAGGTGTGGGTGGGCCGCACCCACCGCGCCGAGGAACTGCTGGAGCTGTTCCACCGCACGTAGGCGGAACGGGCACGGACAGCACGAAGGGGCCTCCACCCTGTGCGGTGGAGGCCCCTCCGGCTCGGCTTCACGCGCGCTGGGAAGCCCCTGCGAGATGGCTCAGCTGCCGGTGCTGAACTGCCTCAGCAGCGGGCCGTCGAGCTTCCAGCCGGGCTCGTTGGCGAGGATCTTCTCGGTGTGCGACTCGATGGCCAGCCGCCACTTGTTGTTGTTCGACAGCCGGAAGATCTTCACATCGCCGCCCGCGTCCGCGCTGCCGGGCGCGTACCCCAGGATGCCCTCGTAGCGGAACTCGCCCGAGGTCACCAGCCGCTCCCGCTCCGTCACCGACGCGGTCACGATGTACGACGCCTTCTTCGCCCAGCGCAGCCGGTACAGCGGCTTGCCGCCGGCGAACGGGGCGCGCGCGATGTAGTACAGCGGCGTCTGCGTCGTGGACCAGCCGTGCTTGGTGATCGCGTCCTGCTTCTCCGACTCGCTGGCGGTGTAGAAGAAGCCGCCGTCCTTCGTCACCAGCTCGTAGACCTTCACCCGCTGCGCGGCGACGCTCGTGGCCGCCGTCTCCGTGGCCGACGTCTTCGCGGTGGCGGTGGCGGTCTGCGCCGTGGCGACGCCGAGGGACAGCGTGGCGCCCAGGGCGACCGCCAGCCCGAGGCCGACGGGACGGGTCATGCGGCCGAACGACATAGTGGGTTTCCTCCCGATGGGCTGATCAAGACGTCGGCCAAGCTAACAACGCCCGATCCGCCAGGGAGATCACTTCGACAGACCTGGAAGCGTCACGGTCTCGGGGAGGTCGTCGATCGTCCCGTCCGGCCAGGTGATCTTCCGGTCGTCGATCACGGGCGGCTGGTCGCCGTCGCCCAGCAGGAGCGCGGCGGCGTACCAGCGGCCGGGCTCGGCCGCGCCGGGCGTCGCGCACCACGGCACCAGCGTCCGCTCGCCCAGCGGCGTGGCCGCCACCTCCGTGCCCGCCTCGCCCAGCCCGGGCCCGCCGTGCACGCGCGTGGCGGGCCCGCCCTCGGGCGAGGGCCAGCCGCCCACCCGCAGCCTGCCCGCCTGGCCGGTCAGCCGGGTCAGGCGCACCTCCCACGCCCCGCGTACGACCGACACGACCTCCACCTCCGGCCCGTGCCGCATCTCCGCGCCCGCCCGGGAGTAGCCGTGGTCGGGGCCGGGCCCCTGCTCGCCCCAGTGCGCCCGCCACCGCGACGACCCGGTGAGCGTGCCCGACGGCAGGGCGAGCACCGGACCGGCGGTGAAGCCGGTGCGGTGGCTGGCCCGCCCCTCCTCGTCCAGCACCGCCACCGACTGGTCCAGCGGGTCGCCGGTCAGCAGCGGGAAGGTGGCCGTGGAGTAGCCGAGCCGCGCGTACAGGGGCGCGTCGGCCAGGTCGGAGCCCTCGTGCGAGTGGTCGGTGCCGTGGTTGACGACGCGGACGACGCCGTCCGCCCGGGTGCCGCTGACCAGCCAGCCCGGGGCCCGTACGACGCGGGTGAAGTCGCCCGCCTCGACGGGCAGCGGCTCCTCCACCGCCGTCCACACCGGATGGCCGGCCGGTAACGCCAGCCCGAACAGGCCCTTCGCCGCCCAGTACGGCGAGCCGGGCCCCGAGTAGTCCTGCGCGATCTCCCGGTAGGGCCCGTGCCAGCCCAGCGTGAGCAGCCCGTCCTCGTCGGGTGCGCCGTGCTCGGCGAAGTGCCGCACGATGCCGGAGGCGGCCCGCCGCAGCAGCCCGGGTGAGCCGACCCCGGCTCTGGCGCCCACCCAGAAGGGCGTGGCGGCGGCGAAGCGGTAGGCGAGGCTGCGCCCCTGGATCAGCGGCGAGCCGTCGGCGCCGACCAGGTGCACGGCGTCGTCGAGGAACCGTTCGAGGCGCGCCAGGTAGCGGGGGTCCGGCGCGCGGCCCGCCATCTCGCTCCACAGCAGCGGGTAGAAGTGCAGCGCCCAGCCGGCGTAGTGGTCGTAGGCGCGCTCGGAGCCGTCGGCGTACCAGCCGTCGGCGCGCTCGAAGCTCTCGGCGAGGGCGAGCCCGGCGTCGATGTCCTCCTGCGCGTACGGCCCGCCGACCGAGGCGAGGAACTGCTCCACGACGATCTGGAACCACACCCAGTTGATCGGCGGATAGTCCGCCCCGACGGCGGGCGCCAGGTAGTCCACCACCTGCTCCTGCACGCGGGGCGGCAGCCGGTCCCACAACCAGGGCCTGGTCAGGTGCAGGACGAGCGCGATGGAGGCGGCCTCCACCTTGGCCTGCCCGTGCTCGTCGAGCCGCACCCACCGGTCGGGGTGGTGCGGGTCGGTGCCGGCGGCGATCCCGTCGGCGTACCACTCCATCAGCCCCAGCGGATCGCGCCCCGCCTCGCCGGCGACCCGGAACCCGGCCGCGAGGAACGTCCGCGCGAAGCCCTCCAGGGCGTCGACGTCGGACCCGTAGCCGCCGGGCGCACCGGGGAAGCCGACGCGGGCGTGCGAGGGGGAGGCGTGGCGGCGGGCGGCCAGGAGCAGCCGGTCGGCCAGAGCCGCCCAGTGCTCCCTGGTCCAGCCCGTGTAGGGGGAGATCACCCAGCCAAGGAAGCACACCGCCGCCGCCCCCGGCAAGGCGTGCGGCGATCAGAACGTCACCAGCGGGTCCCCCACGAAGTCGGCGATGAAGTTGACGAAGAAGAACCCGAAGAACAGGAAGTTGAGGACGAGGATGACGTAGTGCCAGGGGCGCGGGCGGGCCGGGCGCGGCAGCCGGCTGTTCAGGTACATGAGCAGGAACGGGTAGATCAGCGCCCCGAGGTTCGACATGTTCGCCGACCACTCGACCAGGCCCACCGGCAGCGACTGGAAGATGACGATCGAGATGACGACGAGCAGCAGGAGCATGAACGGGTAGTAGAAGCGGCGCGGGTCGCCCTCGATCAGGCGGCGCAGGCGGGGGCTGGTGGCGTTGGCGGCGTCGGTCGTCACCCGCACCATGGCCTCGAAGATGCCGAGCTGCGTGGAGAACAGGATCAGCACCCCGACCACGAGCGCGACGTAGAAGGTGAGCCGGCCGTACTGGTCGCCGAGGGCGGAGGCGACGAACGTGGGCACGTTCGCGCGGGTGGGTTTCTCGCCCGACAGGGCGACCGCCTGCGCCATGAGGATGGTGGGCAGCAGCATGCCGAGGATGGCGCCGACGAAGAACACGCCCCACATGTCCACCATGAGCAGCCGGTACCAGCGCCGCCACAGGCCGCGGTTGCGCTCGTCGTCGGGGAAGGTGACGCCGCTGGCCAGCACCGCGCGCCGCTCGCCGCGCAGCCCCGACAGGTAGCCGACGCGGTGCCCCATGCCGTAGCCCTTGTCGCGGTAGTGGCCCATGACGTACCAGTTGAGGCCCGAGGCCAGCGCGGTGAACCCGGCCAGGGCGCCGAGCTGGGTGGCGGTGATCCCGGCGGGCGGCGCGGCCGGGGTGACGAAGCCGCGGATGCCCTCCCACCACAGGCCGAACGGCACCACGAGCAGGTCCACGGCCAGCAGGGCGAGCAGGATCGAGCCGACCATCACCCAGTTGGCCAGCTCCAGCGCGCGGCTGATGCGGCGGGCTCCGGCGGTGATGAGGAACACCAGCACGAGCAGGCCGATGGCCCACAGCCGCGGCTCGACGTCACCGGCCCCGGGCGGGACGCCGTGCACCAGTGCGTACACGCCCTGCCCGGCCGACGCGGCCCAGCCGCCAGCGATGAACGCGAAGATCACGATGAGGACGGACAGCGGCACCCACAGCGGCCAGCCGGGCGGCACCCGGCCCCACCCCACCACCGGCGTCTCCCCGGTCGCGAGGACGTAGCGGGAGCATTCGACGTTGTAGAACGTCTGCAGCAGCGCCGAGACCACGATGACCCAGCCGACGCCGACGAAGCCGTACTGCCCCACGTTGAGGGGGCCCAGCAGCCACTCGCCGCTGCCGATCGAGATGCCGAGAGCGATCAGGCTCGGGCCGACGGCGTACTTGAACAGTTCCTTGAAGCCGATCCTGGAGACCTTGAAGACCTCCTCCGGCGTGGGCAGGTCGGTGACTTCGAGATCGGGACGGCTGACTCCGAGCGGGTGCGACATGTCACTGCCTCCTGTGGCCCCCAGGGTGATCCCGAAGGGCGGAGGCAGCAAGACCCAAAACGGCGTCAGGCGTACTGGAGGCCGGCCCTGACGATGCGCCCGCCGGCGAGCGTGAAGTCGTAGTGGGCCCGCCAGCCGCCGGAGCCGCCGGGAGCCCAGTGGACGAGCGGCTTCTGCCCGTCCGGCCGCCGCTCGGCGATCGCCAGGACCCGCAGCGTGCCGCCGATCACCTCGTTGTCCGCCCAGGTCCTGATGGCGTCGTGACCCTTGATGCTGCGGGTGACGTCGATGATCTCGGCCTCGGGGGCGAAGGCGGCGACGAGGGCGTCGAGGTCGCCCGCGTTCACGGCGTCCACGTACGCCCGCGCCCCCCGTCCACGCCGGAGACGGCCGCCGCGCCGGTCGGGGTGCGGGCCGGGGGCGTGCTCGGAGAGGGCGGCGCGCCGCAGGCCGCGGCCAGCAGGAACGGGACCAGCGCGGCCCCGCGGGAGAGGGAGTGCCTTCGCATGGCCGAGATCTTGCGGCAGGGGCGGGAGATCCGTCCAAGACCTATCGGCATAACCGGTGGCCATGGCCCCATGATGCGACGATCCGGCGAGACGTTCCGGGCGTGGCGTTACACGTCGTCCCAGGTCAGGCTACGTAAAGTGAGGAACCGATGTCACATCGTGACTACAGGGGGAGATCATGAAACGTACGCTCATAGCGGCGGGTGGCGCGCTTGCCACCGCCGCCGCGCTGATGGTGCTGGCCGCTCCGGCCAGCGCCGTCCCGGCCTACTGCAACCTGAGCCTGGCCGACGCCTCGCGCTCGCTGGGCATCGACACCTGGGGCGTGTACGCCGGGCAGCGCGAGGCCGACGCGTGCGAGAGCGACCACGGCATGGCCCACGACAAGTGGGAGAACGAGAAGGACAAGTACGACAACGGCAACTGGGACAACGGCGGCGGCTGGGACAACGGCAGCTGGGGCAACGGCGGTAACTGGAACAACGGCGGCAACTGGGGCCACGGCGGCCATGGCTACACCACCAACTGGGCCTCGCCGGGCAACTGGGGCAACCGCGGCTACGGGCTGCCCGGGGCCTCCGGCTCGCGCGGCTACGGCTGGCCGACCTCGGCTTACCGGTTCTGAGCGGAGGCCGGCCGGCGCCGGCCCCATGACTTAGTCCGGCGTGGTCCCGGGGCACTCACGTGGCCCGGGACCTTGTCATGCCCCGGCGAAGGACGGCCCTTCCCCGCGCGGCGCCCGTGGAGGGTGCCCGCGGAGGGCGGCCGTCACCGGTCGACGATCTCGTTCTTCCCGATCACCACGACGCCGCCCCTGGTCAGCGCGAAGCGCGTGCGGTCGTACTCGAGGTCGAACCCGATCCGCGCCCCGTCGGGGATCACCACGTTCTTGTCGATGATCGCCTTGCGCACGACCGCGCCCCGCCCCACCTTCACGTTCTCCATCAGCACGGAGTCCTCCACCAGCGAGTGCGAGTGGAGCACGACCTTGGGCGACAGGATCGACCTGATCGCCGTGCCGCCGGAGACGATCACGCCGGGGGAGACCAGCGAGTCGATGGCCCGCCCCACCCGGTCGCCGTCGTTGTGCACGAACTTGGCGGGCGGCAGCGGGTCGTGCCCGGTGAAGATGGGCCACTTGTCGTTGTACAGGTTGAAGATCGGGTGGGCCGAGATGAGGTCCATGTGGGCCTCGTAGTACGCGTCGAGCGTGCCCACGTCGCGCCAGTAGCCGCGGTCGCGCTCGCTGGAGCCGGGGACGATGTTGTTGGCGAAGTCGTAGACGTCGGCGCCGCCCGACTTGACCAGCATGGGGATGATGTTACCGCCCAGGTCGTGCTTGCTGGTGGGGTCGAGCGCGTCTTCCCGCAGCGCGTCGATCATCGACTGCGTCTTGAACACGTAGTTGCCCATCGAGGCGAACACCTCGTCGGGCGAGTCGGCCAGCCCCACGGCGTCCTTCGGCTTCTCGCGGAAGGCGACGATCCGGCGCCCCTCGGGGTCGGTCTCGATCACGCCGAACTGGTCGGCCAGCGACAGCGGCTGCCTGATGGCCGCCACGGTCACGTCCGCGCCGGAGTCCTCGTGCTGCTCGACCATCTGCCGCGGATCCATGCGGTAGATGTGGTCGGCGCCGAACACGATGACGTGCTCGGGCATCTCGTCGTAGATCAGGTTCAGGTTCTGGAACAACGCGTCGGCGGAGCCGGAGAACCAGCGCGGCCCGAGCCGCTGCTGGGCGGGCACCGGCGTGACGTAGTTGCCCAGCATCGCCGACAGCCGCCAGGTGCGCGAGACATGCCGGTCGAGGCTGTGGTTCTTGTACTGCGTCAGCACGACGATCTTCAGGAAGCCGCCGTTGGCGAGGTTGGACAGGACGAAATCGATGAGCCGGTACATCCCGCCGAACGGCACCGCCGGTTTCGCTCGATCCGCCGTGAGCGGCATGAGCCTCTTGCCCTCTCCACCTGCCAGCACGACCGCAAGCACCCTCCGGGACCTCATGTCCGAGACGCTACCCTCAAATGGCCGATCTATCGACGAAACCCCGCACCACGAGCTCCTTTCTTGTCCGGAATTGGGATCGGATGTACGAACTGGGCTTGCCGAGCTTGGGCTTGTCGATGTGTTTTTCTTGCCTGGACCGCCCTTAAGGTCGTCTCATGCGTGTTGATCTGCTCAGCCGGGAGTATCCGCCCGAGGTGTACGGCGGGGCCGGGGTCCACATGGAATACCTCGCCAGGGAGCTGCGGAAGCTGGCCGACGTACGCGTGCGCTGCTTCGGGGCCGAGCGCGACGAGCCGGGCGTCTCGGCCTACCGGGCGCCCGCCGAGCTGGCCGGCGCCAACGCCGCGCTGCAGGTGCTCGGGGTGGACCTGGAGATGGCCGCCGCCTGCGAGGGCGCCGACGTCGTGCACTCCCACACCTGGTACGCCAACTTCGCCGGCCACACCGCCAAGCTGCTGCACGGCATCCCCCACGTGATCACCACGCACAGCCTCGAGCCGCTGCGCCCGTGGAAGGCCGAGCAGCTCGGCGGCGGCTACGCGATCTCGTCGTGGGCCGAGCGCACCGCCCTGGCCGCCGCCGACGCGGTCGTGGCGGTCTCCGAGGGCATGCGCCGCGACGTCCTGGCCGCCTACCCCGAGATCCCGCCGGAGCGGGTCACCGTCATCCACAACGGCATCGACACCGCCCAATACGCCCCCGACCCCGGCACCGACGTCCTGGCCAGGCACGGCGTCGACCCGGGCCGCCCCTACGTCGTCTTCGTCGGCCGCATCACCCGCCAGAAGGGCCTGGTGCACCTCCTGCACGCGGCGCGCTCCTTCGACCCGGCGGCGCAGCTCGTGCTGTGCGCGGGCGCCCCCGACACCCCGGAGATCGCCGAGGAGGTCACGGGGCTGGTGCGCGGGCTCGACCGCGACGGCGTCGTCTGGATCCAGGAGATGCTGCCCAAGCCCGAGGTGATCCAGCTCCTGACGCACGCCACGGTGTTCGTGTGCCCGTCGGTGTACGAGCCGATGGGCATCGTCAACCTTGAGGCGATGGCCTGCGAGACCGCGGTGGTGGCGACCGCGACCGGCGGCATCCCCGAGGTGGTGGCCGACGGCGAGACCGGCCTGCTGGTGCCCATCTCGCAGGGCGCCGACGGCACGCCGCACGACCCCGAGCGCTTCGCCGCCGACCTGGCCGAGCGGGTCAACGCCCTGCTGGGCGACCCGGCGCGGGCGCGCGCGATGGGCGAGGCGGGCCGGGCGCGCGCGATCGAGCACTTCTCCTGGGAACGCATCGCGCGGCGCACCCTCGACCTCTACACCGCCCTCAAGGGCTGAGACCGGGCCGCCTAGA
>NZ_JAATEP010000063.1:0-59345 GCF_012034275.1 Nonomuraea composti
GGGCGAAGGTGCGCTGGCCCGGCATGGCGAGGTAGGCGGCCAGCGCGGTGTCGCAGCTCAGGCCGCGCAGCTCCATGCCCTGCGCCCAGAGGGCCAGGATGGGCCCCTTGGCGTCGTGCACGGCTTTGGGCTTGGTGTCGTCGCCCAGCCAGGCCCGCAGGGCCGCCTCGTCGCTCTCGGTGAGCTTGACGGGGTCGATGTGCGCGGCGGTGCCGTCGGGCGAGGCGATGGCGATGGCGTCGATGCGGCCGGTGCCGCTGCCGTAGGCGCCCTTGAAGGCGAGCCCGGCGCGGCCCTCGGGCAGCGCGGCCAGCCAGCCGGCCACGCGGTCGGGGCCGAGCAGCACGGTCTCGACCTCGAAGCCCTGCTCGGGCTCCTGCTCGCCGGTGCCGAGCACCTTGAACACCCGCTCGCGCAGCTCGCCGCGGATCTGCAGGGTGTCGAACAGTTTGTTGATCTCCTCGCGCTCCCACGTGCCCTGCTTGAGGTCGGTGATCTCGACCTCCAGCGGCACGTCGCGCAGCAGCTCGGTGAGCCGGCGGTTCATCAGGACCTGGGCGACGTGCTCGCGCAGCTTGTCGCCCACCTTGCCCTTGACCTCGTCGACCCGGTCGACGAGCGCGGTCAGGGAGCCGAACTCGCGCACCCACTTGGCCGCGGTCTTCTCCCCCACGCTGGGGATGCTCAGGAGGTTGTCGCTGGGGTCGCCGCGCAGGGCGGCGAAGTCGGGGTATTGGGCGGGCGTGAGGCCATATTTCTCCTCGACCGCCTCGGGGGTGAACCTGGTCATGTCGCTGATGCCGCGCCGGGTCATCAGGACGGTGACGTGCTCGTCGACCAACTGCAGCGCGTCGCGGTCGCCGGTGACGATCAGGACGTTCATGCCCTGCTCGCTCGCCCGGGTGGCCAGGGTGGCGATGAGGTCGTCGGCCTCGAAGCCCGCCTTGGACAGGCGCGGGATGCGCATGGTGTCGAGCAGCTCGTAGATGAGCTGCATCTGACCGCGGAAGTCTTCCGGGGTCTCGCTCCTGTTGGCCTTGTACTCGGCGTACTCCTCGTGCCGGAACGTCGGCTCCGACCGGTCGAAGGCCACCGCGACGTGCGTGGGCTGCTCGTCGCGCAGGATGTTGGTCAGCATCGAGGTGAACCCGTAGACCGCCTCGGTGTGCTGACCGTCGGTGGTCATCAGGTTGGCGTCCTTGAGCGCGTAGAACGCGCGATAGGCCAGGGAATGCCCGTCGAGCAGCAGCAGGCACGGGCGGCTGGGGGTCACTTCACTCTTCGGCACGTACGCAGCCTAGTCTGCGTCTCCGACAGAAAACCCGAGCTCGGAAGAGTGGAGACGGCACTTTGACGCAGACCAACCCTCTGGACGTCTCGATATTCGGCGACCTGCACGAAGGCACGCTGGCCGACAAGATGGGCATCGAGTTCCTGGAGGTCACGCCCGAGCGGGTGGTGGGCCGCATGCCGGTCGAGGGCAACACGCAGCCGTACGGGCTGCTGCACGGCGGGGCCTCGGCGGTGCTGGCCGAGACGCTGGGCTCCGTGGGCGCGGCCGTGCACGCCGGCCCCGAGCGCATCGCCGTGGGCATCGAGCTGAACGCCACCCATCACCGCTCGGCGTCCTCCGGGTACGTCACGGGGGTCGCGACCCGGTTGCACGGAGGCCGCACTTTGGCGACGTACGACATCGAAATCACCGATGAGCAGGGCCGCCGCGTCTGCACCGCGCGCCTCACGTGCATGTTGCGCGACCGTTGACCGTTCGGTCACGTCCGTCACTTTCGCCGACCCTTTGCGCAGGGCCCCCGCGGGTCGCTACCGTGGTCGCAACAGAGCCCGCGGGGAGGCCCAGTAGAAAACGTGTTCGGCCCCACGATTGCGAGGGTGCTCTCGCAGCCGTCGAGGGGATCCCTACATGGCCCCAAAGGCCGCCTCCGCGGGCTCGCCACGTTTTACCCTCATCGTTACCGATTCGTTCCCTCAAGCGCCAGGCGTCTCCGCCGATTTAGCCCCTGACCAGGCTTGTTGATTCCTCACATGAGTGACACGCACATGTCACTAATTGGTGACGAACGATACTGAACCGGGCGCGGCCGGAATAAGCTCCCGCCATTGCATCCCAGTTGTGCCTGCGATGCGCGCGTGTCGAGATGGAGGGGCACAACCCCGCCTTGACCTACTTTGAGGGAGCACCATTGCGCAGAGCCGTGATCGCGTTCACGGCCTTCCTGGGTGGACTCATCTTCCTGCTGGCCGGGCCCGCCCACGCGGGTCCCGCCGAATGCCAGGGACTGAGGGGAACACTCAAACTCCAAGGCCAGCCAGTGAACGGCGCCAAAATCGCTGTGACCACAGAGGGCGGACAACCCGTCAAGGAGGTCACGACAAACGCGGAAGGCACCTGGGACGTTCAGGTCGACAAACCGGGTAAGTACAAGGTCACGCTGGATGTCAGCAGCCTTCCCCAGAATGCCGAGGTGCGCGGCGGCAACAACGTCCGCACGCCCACGGTCTACGAGGGAAACTGCTCCACCGTCCTGTACGCCCTTCAGGCCAAGGGCGCCGCGAACCAGCAGCAGCAGGAGGGCGGCGAGAGCAGCCCGTTCTGGACGCAGGCCGCGCAGCTCACGTTCGAGGGCCTCAACCTCGGCCTGATCATCGCCCTGGCCGCGCTCGGCCTGTCGCTCATCTACGGCACCACCGGCCTGACCAACTTCGCCCACGGCGAGCTGGTCACGCTCGGCGCCATCCTCGCCTACGCCTTCAACATCGGCTTCGGCCTGCATCTCATCCCGGCCGCGGTGATCGCCGTCATCGTCGCCGGAATCCTCGGTTACCTCCAGGACCGCCTGTTCTGGGGGCAGCTGCGCAGGCGCGGCACCGGCACGATCGCCATGATGATCATCTCGATCGGCGTGGCGCTCTTCCTCCGGTACGTGTTCCTGATCTTCTTCGGCGGCCAGACCGAGGCGTTCGCCCAGTACACCGCCCAGCCCGGCATCGAGATCGGCCCCATCTCGGCCGCGCCGAAGAACTTCGTCGCCATGGGCATCGAGCTGGTCGTCCTGATCGTCGTCGGCTTCGCCCTGCTGCGCACCCGCACCGGCAAGGCGGCCCGCGCCGTGGCCGACAACCCGGCGCTCGCGGCCTCGTCCGGCATCAACGTCGACCGCGTCATCAGGATCATCTGGACCTTCGGCGGCGCCATCGCGGCGCTGGCCGGCATCATGCTCGGCCTCTCCCAGAACCTGAAGTACACGATGGGCCAGGACATCCTGCTGCTCATCTTCGCCGGCGTGACGCTGGGCGGGCTCGGCACCGCCTTCGGCGCCCTGGTGGGCTCGCTCGTGGTCGGCCTGTTCATCCAGGTCTCGACCCTGTGGGTGCCGCCGGAGCTGAAGAGCGTGGGCGCGCTCGCCGTACTCATCATCGTGCTCCTCGTCCGGCCGCAGGGCATTCTCGGCCGCCGCGAGCGGATCGGCTGATCGGGGGAGGATCAGAATGGACTGGATCACGATCATCAGCACCACCATCAAGGCGGCCGTGGGCGTCGAGACGGTGCTGTACGCCATCGGCGCCATCGGCCTCAACGTGCACTTCGGCTACACCGGCCTGCTCAACTTCGGCCAGGCCGCGTTCATGGGCGTGGCCGGCTACGGGCTGGCCGTCACGGTCACCGTCATGGGCCTGCCGTTCTGGGTCGGCATCTTCGTCGGCCTGATCGCCGCCGTCATCCTGGCGATCCTGCTGGGCATACCGACACTGAAGCTGCGCGCCGACTACCTGGCCATCGTCACCATCGCCGCGGCCGAGATCGTCCGCCTCATCTTCCGCTCGGTGCAGTTCAAGAGCGTCTTCGGCGGCTCCGACGGCCAGCGCGGCTTCTCCGACGGCTTCTACGCGCTCAACCCGTACCCCGAAGGGGAGTACGGCTTCAACCTCGGCCCCGTGCCGCTGCTGTTCGGCCACCGCACCATGTGGGTGCTGACCGTGGGCTGGATCCTGATCGCGCTGTTCAGCTTCGTCGTGTACCTGCTGATGAAGAGCCCGTGGGGCCGCGTGCTCAAGGCCATCCGCGAGGACGAGGACGCGGTGCGCAGCCTGGGCAAGAGCGTGTTCTCGTACAAGATGCAGGCGCTCGTGCTCGGCGGCGTCATCGGCTGCTTCGGCGGCTTCATCTACGGTCTCGGCTACGCCTCGGTGCAGCCCGACGTGTTCGGCACCGAGACCACGTTCTACATGTACACGATGCTCATCCTCGGCGGCGCCGCACGCGTGCTCGGCCCCGTACTCGGCTCGATGATCTTCTGGGTGCTGCTGGTCCTGTTCTACAACGTGATGACCGAGGCGGTCGGCGCCGGGCTCATCACGTTCCTGGACACCAACCAGGTCGGTGCCATGCGCTGGATCCTGGTCGGCCTCGGTCTGATCCTGTTGCTCATCTTCCGGCCGCAGGGCATTTTGGGTGACAAGAGGGAGATAGCGATCGATGCACGACGCTGAGACGACTGCGACCACCGGAGGCGGGATCGCCGACCGCAAGGCGGCCGCCCTGAACGCCTTCAAGGACCTGGCGCGCGATCCCGGCGTGCCCAAGCCCGACCCGATCCTCGTGGTGGACAACGTGGTGCGCCGCTTCGGCGGCCTCACCGCCGTCGAGGTGAACCACGTCGAGGTCCAGCGCGGCTCCATCACCGCGCTCATCGGCCCCAACGGGGCCGGCAAGACCACGTTCTTCAACCAGCTCACCGGGTTCGACACGGCCGACTCCGGCACGTGGACGTTCAACGGGCGGCCCATGAACGGCGTGCCCGCCCACAAGGTGGCCCGGGCCGGCATGGTGCGCACGTTCCAGCTCACCAAGGCGCTCTCGCGCCTGACCGTGCTGGAGAACATGCGCCTGGGCGCCCAGCAGCAGAAGGGCGAGAACTTCTGGCGGGCCCTGATCCCGAGCTTCTGGCGCGACCAGGAGGAGGAGATCACCCAGCGGGCCGAGGAGCTGCTGGTGCGCTTCAAGCTCGACGCCAAGCGCGACGACTTCGCCGGGTCGCTGTCCGGCGGCCAGCGCAAGCTGCTGGAGATGGCCCGCGCGCTCATGGTCGGCCCCGAGCTGGTCATGCTCGACGAGCCGATGGCCGGCGTGAACCCGGCCCTCACGCAGTCGCTGCTCGGCCACGTGAAGGACCTGCGCGAGCAGGGCATGACCGTGCTGTTCGTCGAGCACGACATGGACATGGTCCGCGACATCAGCGACTGGGTGATCGTCATGGCGCAGGGCGCGGTCATCGCCGAGGGCCCGCCATCGACGATCATGTCCGACGAGCGCGTGATCGACGCGTACCTGGGCGCACACCACGACGCGCCGCTGTCCGAGAGCGAGCTGGAGGCCCAGCTCCAGGAGGCTGAGGCGGCCCTGGAGGCGGAGATCCACGAGACCGAGGGCACCACCCCCGCCCCCGGGTCCGCCCCCGAGCCCGAGACCGCAGAGGAGAGGCAGAAGTGAGCGCCGACGAAGCGCCCGTCCAGTCGAAGGCCGCCGTCACCGACCGCAGCGCCCACCTGGAGGGCGCCAAGGACGCGGTGCTGCGCTGCGACGAGCTGATCGCGGGCTACCTCCCGGGCGTGAACATCCTCAACGGCTCGGACCTGTACGTGAAGGAAGGCGAGCTGATCGGCATCATCGGCCCCAACGGCGCCGGGAAGTCGACCCTGCTCAAGGCCATGTTCGGCCTGGTCACCATCCGCAGCGGAACGGTCCTGCTCAAGGGCGAGGACATCACGAACATGAAGGCGCACTCCCTGGTGGCCCGCGGCGTCGGTTACGTGCCGCAGACCAACAACGTCTTCCCCAGCCTCACCATCGAGGAGAACCTCGAGATGGGCGCCTTCCAGGTGCCGGGGAAGTTCAAGGAGCGCTTCGAGTTCGTGGCCGAGCTGTTCCCCGCCCTCAAGGAGCGGCGCAAGCAGCGCGCCGGCTCCCTGTCCGGCGGTGAGCGGCAGATGGTGGCGATGGCCAGGGCCCTCATGACCGAGCCGTCCGTGCTGCTGCTCGACGAGCCGTCGGCGGGCCTGTCGCCCAAGCTGCAGGACCTCGTCTTCATCCAGGCGCAGCAGATCAACAAGGCCGGCGTGACCGTGATCATGGTGGAGCAGAACGCGCGGCGCTGCCTGCAGATCTGCCACCGCGGTTACGTGCTCGACCAGGGCCGCAACGCCTACACCGGCACCGGCAGGCAGCTCGCCAACGACCCCAAGGTCATCGAGCTGTACCTCGGCACGCTGGCCAAGGCGTAACCCGTTCCAGGAAGGCGAAGAAGGGGCTCCCCCGGGGGCCCCTTCTCCGTTTTCATAGGGAGGGTGAAACGTTCGGCGACGATCGCGCTCATCCTGCCCGTCCTGCTCGTGCTGTTCGTCGGCTGCCAGGAGGGGGCCTCCTCCGCGCAGAAGTACAGCACCGGCGGCGACCCCACCGACCGTCCCTGCGACCGCGTGGTCTCGGCCATCGGGTACGCGGACCTCATCCTGGAGCCCCGCGGCCAGGAGGACCGCCAGAACTTCGAGGACGCCGTCATCGGCCGCCTGGCCGAGGCCAACGGCATCACGAGGGAGTTCGGCCCCCGGCTGCCCGATGCGCTGCGCCCGGCCGCCGAGACCGTCAAGCAGACCACCGCCGCCCTGTCGAAGAGCGACGTGCCCAGGCAGCGGCAGGTGGCGCTGCTCAGGCAGTACCGCGCCGCCGCCGACCGGATCGTGGCGGGCTGCCGCTGAACGCGAAAGGGCCCGGCCGCCGTGGCCGGGCCCTTCAGTGACGCTCGATCAGCCGGAGATGTTGCCGCTGCGGTACTCCAGCGCCTTCACCGGGTACTTGTTGTCGTCGGCGTACTGGTAGATGCCGATGGTGGCGACGGCCGGGTCACCGGCCTCGTTGAACTCCACCGGACCGCTGACGCCGTCGTAGTCGATGTCCGTGCCCGCCTTCAGCAGGTCCACGCACTCCTTGAAGCTCTTGCACTTCGTGCCGCCCTTGCTGACCTCGGCCAGCTTGGCGGCGATGTCCACGCCCGCGTCGCTCTTGGCGGCCTCGGCGGCCAGCGCGATCAGGTTCGCGGCGTCGTACGACTCGGGGGCGTAGGTGTAGTCCTCGAGCTTGGGGTTGACGCCCTTCAGCTTGTCGCGGAACTCGTCGGGGGCGGCGGCGCCGGGGTAGGTGCCCTTGACGCCCTTGAGGGTGCCCTTGGGCATCTTGACGTAGTTGGTGTTCGACATGTTGCCGTCGACCATGTACCACTTGTACTTGCTGGCCGGCATGCCCTGCTTCACCAGCTCCTGGATGACCTTGGCGGTCTCCTCGAAGCCGATCAGGACGATGCCCTTGGGGTTCTTGGCCTTGATCTTGGCCACGTCGGCGGAGAAGTCGGCCGCCTTCGGGTCGTAGTCGACCCGCTCGACCACTTCCGCACCGCCGTCGGTCACCGTCTTCTGGACCTGGTCGGCCAGGCCGGTGCCGTAGGAGTCCTGCATGGCCATGATGCCGACGGTGTCGTTGCCGTCGGAGATGATCAGGTCACCCAGGACGCGGCCCTGCAGCTTGTCCGGCGGCGCCGTACGGAAGTACAGGCCCTTGTCCTCCATCGTGGTGAACTTGTCGGAGGTGTTGGCCGGGGAGAAGTGCACCACGCCGGCGCCCGTGATCTTGTCGATCACCGACTCCGACACCGACGAGGACGCCGCGCCGATGATGGCGTCGGCCTTCTGCGCCAGCAGCTTGTCCACCGACTGCGAGGCGATGTTGGTGGTCGTGTCGCCCGAGTCGGTGTCGTACTTCTGCACCGGCTTGCCGAGCACGCCGCCGGCCTCGTTGATCTCCTTGAGCGCGAGGTCAACGCCCGCGAACTCCGGCGGGCCGAGGAACGCCAGCGAACCGGTCTGGGGCAGCAGCGTGCCGAGAGTGAGCGTGCCATCGCCCTTCGCCGCGGGCGCGGATGAAGCCGGCGCGGCACTCTGGGAAGCCTGAGTGGCGGTGTCACCGCCGCCACCACCGCAGGCTGTCAGGGCGAGGCTGGTGGCAGCCACGACAGCCAGCGCCCGCCCCACGGGAGCAATGCGGATCATGAAGTGTCTCCTCCGATTCCAGGCCGGGATCCTCAGCACCGCCGAGCGTTCCCGATCGAATGACGGAAACGTACAAAATTGCTGCACACTCGAACCAGGTCCCCTGAGGAACTGTCGGCACTTGGATGCGGAGTCGTAATCACTCCTCAACTTACGAGAGCTGCGCACGGACGCTTAATGTGCGACGGGTGAAGCGTAAAACGCCTCTGCTCGTCACGGCCGTGATCGCCGCCGCTTGCGGGTCCGGTTGCGGCTCCCCCGCCCCCTCCTCCCCGCCGTCCACGGCACCGCCGCCCGGGGTGTCGGTCTCACTGGCGCAATATCGTTCGGACGAGCCGGTGCACGCGCTTCAGATAGCTGTCCGAAATACTAGTGAAACACCCGTTTATTTCGCTGATGTCCAGCTTGTCGCGCCGTCGTTCGAAACGCTGCCGCCGCGGCGCACCGACGCCGTCATCAGGAAGACCGAACGCACCGACCTGCCGGTCACGTACGGCGCCGCCAAGTGCCTGCCCCAGGGCCTGCCCGAAGTGCGCCCCGCTACGGTCGTGGCCCACGTACGGCCCGCGTCCTCATCCGAACCGCCCCGCAAGGTGATCTTCCAGGTCCCCCACCCCGACCCGCTCCTCGCCAGACTGCTGCGCGACGAATGCTCCGAACACCTCATCAAACAGAGCGCCGACATCACCTTCGGCCCCACCTGGACCGAATCCGGCCCCAAGTCCGACCTCGTCATGCGCGGCACCCTCGTGATCACCCGTCGCGGCCCCGGCACCGTCACCATCACCGACGTCGGCGGCACCACCCACTACATCGCCACCCCCTCCGCCCGCCCCCTGGGCACCCTCTCGGCCGGCGCGCAACGCCTGGAGGTGCCGCTCCAGCTCACGCCGGGGGCCTGCACGGGGCACGCGTTCGCGGAGGCCAAGAAAGCGTTCCTGTTTCCGGTACGGGCGTCGGTGGACGGGGGCACGGAACGCGTCGTGATCGTCACCCCACCCAAACCCCTCCAGGACCGCCTCATCACCTACGCCCACCGCGCCTGCGGCACCCCCTGACCGGCCCCCACCGCCTTTCGCCACGCCGCACCGGCGCCAGGAGTGCCCGGCCGGGCTCCGCCCCGTGCGTCACGCCGCCCGCCAGGCCCGCCACCGCGCCGTTCGCGTTGCGCCGGGCTCCGCCGCATGCCTTCTCGCCGCACCAGCGCCAGGGGCGTGGCGGGTCGGGCGTGCACCGCGCCACGCTCGCCATCGTCCGCCACGGTCGCCACCGTCCGCCCGCCACGCTCGCCACCGTCCGCCCGCCACGCCGGCCACCGTCCGCTCGCCAGGCTCGCCGCCGCGTGCGCGTTGAGCGCTACGCGTCAGGCGCCGGGCGCGGAACGCAGGTGGCCGGGGTGGGCGCCGTGGCCCTTCCCCAGGGCGTGGGCGGGGGTGCTGGGGAAGGGGGGCGTCACGACGGCGGGGTCAGCCCTCGATCTTGCCGGTGCGGTACTCCAGGGCCTTGCTGGCGTACTTGTTGTCGTCGCCGTACTGGTAGACGCCGATGGTCGCCACCGACGGGTCGCCGGCGGCGTCGAACTCGACCGGGCCGCTCACGCCGTCGTAGTCGATGTCCTTACCGGCCTTGAGCAGCTCGACACACTCCTTGAAGCTCTTGCACTTGTCGCCGCCCTTGCTGACCTCGGCCAGCTTGCCCGCGATGGACGCGCCGCTGTCGTCCTTGGCGGCCTCGGCGGCCAGGGCGATCAGGTTGGCGGCGTCGTACGACTCGGCGGCGTAGGTGAAGTCGTCGAGCTTCGAGTCGAGCTTCTTGAGCTTGTCCCTGAACTCCTCGGGGGCCTCTGCGCCGGGGATGGTGCCCTTGACGCCCTTGAGGGTGCCCTTGGGCATCTTGAGGTAGTTGGTGTTGGACATGTTGCCGTCCACCATGTACCACTTCACCTTGTCGGCGGTGAGCCCCTGCTTGACCAGCTCGGCCACGACCTTGGCGCCCTCCTCGAAGCCGATCAGCACGATCGCCTTGGGGTTGGCGGCCTTGATCTTGGCGACGTCGGCGGAGAAGTCAGCCGCCTTCGGGTCGTAGTCGACGCGCTCGACGACGCTGGCGCCGGCGCCTTCGGCGGTCTTGGTGATCTGGTCGGCCAGGCCGGAGCCGTAGGAGTCCTGCATGGCGAGGATGCCGACGGTGTCGTTGCCGTCGGCGGCGATGAGGTCGCCGAGGACGCGGCCCTGCAGCTTGTCCGGCGGCGCCGTACGGAAGTAGAGGCCGTTGTCCTTGATCGTGGTGAACTTGTCGGAGGTGTTGGCCGGCGAGAACTGCACGACGCCCGCACCCGTGATCTTGTCGATGATCGACTCGGACACCGACGAGGACGCGGCGCCGATGATGGCGTCGGCCTTCTGGGTCAGCAGCTTGTCGACCGACTGGGAGGCGATGTTGGTGGTGGTGTCGCCGGAGTCGGTGTGCACCTTGGTGACCGGCTTGCCCAGCACGCCGCCCGCCTCGTTGATCTCCTTGACGGCCTGGTCCACGCCGGCGAACTCGGGCGGCCCGAGGAAGGCCAGCGAGCCCGTCTGAGGCAGGACCGTGCCGAGGGTCAGCGTGCCGTCGCCCTTCGCCGCGGGCGCCGAGGAGGCCGCCGTGGACGTCTCAGCGGACGGCGCGGTGGAGGCGGACTGCTCGGCCGTGTCACCACCGCCGCCGCAGGCCGTCAGAGCCAGGCTCGCCGCGGCGGCGACGGCCAGCAGGCGCCCCATCGGAGCAATGCGGTTCATAGAAGAAACTCCCCCTATCTCGGCGAAGAGACGATCACCTTCGCCGGGTTTTCCGAGCTCAGCATGCCTGTCCGACGCAGCGATGGGGAGTTCTTACCTGACTTTTATGCTGGATTGTAATGTCCTAAATACTCAGAGTAATGGTCTGTTTCAGGAGAGTTACGGCTGCATCCGTAAACGAGAGTGCCCTGGCCCGAAATCCGGGCCAGGGTGAGAAATGCCATCGGTGGTCAGGGGCTTCAGCCCGCGATGTTCCCCCGGCGATATTCGATGGCCTTGGCGGCGTTGAACGTGTTGTCCGCCCCGTACCGGTAGACGCCGATCGTGGCGACCGACGGGTCACCCACGTCGTTGAAGTCGACCGGCCCGCTGACGCCGTCGTAGTCGATGTCGGTGCCGGCCTTCAGCAGGTCCACGCATTCCTTGAACCCGGTGCACTTCGTGCCGCCCTTACTGGTCTCCACGAGCTTGCCCGCGAGGGCGGGGCCGGTGTCGGACTTGGCCGCCTCCGCGGCCAGCGCGATGAGCGTCACGGCGTCGTACGACTCCGCCGCGTACGTGTACTCGGTGATCTTCGGGTTGACCTTCAGCAGCCGCTTCTGGAACGCCTCGGGCGCCTCCGCCCCCGGCAGGCTGCCCTTGACGCCGTCCATCGTGCCCTTGGGCATCTTGAGGTAGTTGGTGTTCGACATGTTGCCGTCCACCATGTACCACTTGTACGTGTCGCTGGTCAGCCCCTGCTTGACCAGCTCCTGAACGACCTTCGCCGTCTCCTCGAAGCCGATGAGCACGATCGCCTTCGGGTTCTTGGCCTTGATCTTGGCCACGTCGGCGGAGAAGTCGGCCGCCTTCGGGTCGTAGTCCACCCGCTCGACCACGTCGGCGCCCCCGTCGGTCACCGTCTTCTGCACCTGGTCGGCCAGGCCGGTGCCGTAGGAGTCCTGCATGGCGAGGATGCCGACGGTGTCGTTGCCGTCGGAGACCACCACGTCGCCGAGGACGCGGCCCTGCAGCTTGTCCGGCGGCGCCGTACGGAAGTACAGGCCGTCGTCCTCGATGGTGGTGAACTTGTCGGAGGTGTTGGCCGGCGAGAACTGCACCACGCCCGCCCGCGTGATCTTGTCGATGATCGACTCCGACACCGAGGACGAGGCCGCGCCGACGATCGCGTCCACCTTCTGGGTCAGCAGCTTGTCGACGGCCTGGGAGGCGATGTTGGTGGTGTTGTCACCCGAGTCGGTGTCGTACTTCGTGACCGGCTTGCCCAGCACGCCGCCGGCCTCGTTGATCTCCTTGAGCGCCAGATCGACGCCCCCGAACATGGGCGGCCCCAGATACGCGAGCGACCCCGTCTGCGGCAGCACCGTGCCGATCGTCAGCGCGCCGTCCCCCTGGGACGCGCCCGCCGAGGGCGGCTGCGCGCCGGCCGAGCCCGAGGTGACGGTGCCGGCGGTGGTGCCGCCGGACGAGCACGCCGCCAGCGCCAGGAGTGCCGCGGTGGCGGCGAGCGGCGCGCGAAGAATGCGGATCATGAAGAGCGTCTCCGATCGAGAGGAGCGGACCTTCCGTCCGCCCATCAGTTACGCGTCGGGACGCTCTTCGCGTAAGCGGCCGAAGCCGGTTGGATGCCCACTCGTGACCGCACCACAACCCGCCGGGCCGAATCACCTGATATAGCGCTTTTTCAGGATCGCTCCGCGGCGTCGTCTATAACGATCTGAGCAACCTCGCGCATGCTCAGCCGCCGGTCCATCGACGCCTTCTGGATCCACCTGAACGCCTGCGGCTCCGTCCAGCCGTGCTGCGTCATCAGCTGGCCCTTGGCCCGCTCGACCAGCTTCCTGGTCTCCAGCCGCTCCGACAGGCTCGACACCTCGGCCGCCAGCGCCACCATCTCCTCGTGCCTGCTGACCGCCATCTCGATCGCCGGCACCAGGTCGGCCTTGGTGAACGGCTTGACCAGGTAGGCCATCGCCCCCGCGTCCCTGGCCCGCTCGACCAGGTCGCGCTGGGAGAACGCGGTCAGGATGAGGCAGGGGGCGATGCGCTCGGACACGATCCGCTCGGCCGCCGAGATGCCGTCGAGCACCGGCATCTTCACGTCGAGGATGACGAGGTCGGGCCGCAGCTCGGCGGCCAGCCGGATCGCCTGCTCGCCGTCACCGGCCTCGCCCACGACGACGTAGCCGTCCTCCTGGAGCATCTCCTTGAGGTCGAGGCGGATCAGGGCCTCGTCTTCCGCGATCACTACTCGCCGCTGCGTACTCACGAGCAGAAGAGTACAGACGTCCGGTAGATTAGATCCACGCCGGTGCGGCTCGGAGCGCTACGCTACGAGATCACAGCCCGGACATACGCCGCCCCGGTAGACCAATCGGCAGAGTCGATGGCCTCAAAATCCATTCAGTGTGGGTTCGAATCCCACCCGGGGCACTCACCATGGCACCGGCACGACCGCCCGGCTCTTGAGCCCGGCGGTTTTGTCGTACCCGGATGCTTCACTCTTCGCATGCACGATAGCGCATGCCGTCACGGCCGGCCGAAATGCCGGGCCGAAATTCGCGTCACCACGGCACGGGCCCGTCCTCGTCGAAGAAGCCGCCGGTCGGCCCGTCCGGCCCCAGCGTGGCGAGGCGGATGACGACGGCCGCCCCGTCCGCCGCCGTGCGGGTGATGGCGAACGGCAGGCCCTTGGTGAAGTCGGTGGCGCAGGGGCCGGGGGCGGCGGCGTTCACGAGGAAGCCGTCGCCGCGCAGCTCCTTGGCGTACTGGACGGTCAGGGCGTTGAGCGCGGCCTTGGACGGCGGATACGTCGCCGACGGCGCCAGGGCTGACATGTAGTGGGCGGGGTCGGTGTGGTGGCGCAGGGAGCCGACGCCGCTGGAGACGTTCACGATGCGGGGGGCGGGTGAGCGTCTGAGCAGGGGCAGCAGGGCGTTGGTGACCATGAGGACGCCGATGACGTTCGTCTCGAACACCTCACGCATCGCCTCGGCGGGGGTGCGGGCCGGCGTCAGGTCGATGGGGCCGGAGATGCCGGCGTTGTTGACGAGCACGTCCAGCCGGTCCAGGGAGCCGGCGACGGCCTCGATCGTGGCGGGGTCGGTGACGTCGAGGACGACGACGCGCACGTCCGGCTCGACGGCCTGCGCCTCGTTGGCGGTGAGCTGGGCGCGCAGGCGGGCGGCGGCCTGTTCGCCTCGGGTACGGTCGCGGGAGCCGAGCAGGACGGTCATGCCGCGGGCCGCCAGCCCGGCCGCGATCGCGTACCCGATGCCCTTGTTCGCCCCGGTCACCAGGGCAGTGGTGGTTTCGGTCATGTCGGGAAGCACACCACCGGTATCGGTTCGCGGGCCAACACCGGATGGGTAGCGGGCAATACCCTGAAGGTATGGAGACACGCGAGCTCGCCTACTTCGCGGCCGTCGCGGAGGAGCTGCACTTCGGACGGGCGGCGGCGCGGCTCGGCATGGCGCAGCCACCGCTGTCGAGAGCGATCCAGAAGCTGGAACGGCGGCTCGGGGTGTGCCTGTTCGAGCGGAGCAGCCGCGGGGTGTCGCTCACCCCGGCCGGTGAGGTGCTGGCCAGGGAGGCCGCGAAGGTGCTCGACGCGGTGGCCGCCGCCACGGCCCGCACCCGGCGGGCGGGGCTGGCCGAGCCGCGGCTGGTGGTCGCGCTGAAACCCGGCGGCGACGGCGGCCTCCTGCCGGACGTCCTGGCCGCCTACCGGGAGCGGCCCGACGCGATCGGGGTGGAGCTGGCGCTGTGCGGGGTGGCGGAGCGGGCCCGGCTCGTCCGCGACGGGACGGCCGACGTGGCGTTCCTGCACAGCCCGTACGAGGACCTGACGGGGTTCGACAGCGAGCCGTTGCGCGTCGAGGACAGCGTGGCGATCATGACGGCCGCCCATCCCCTGGCCGGTCGCACCCACCTCCACCTGTCCGACCTCGACGCCGACCCCACGCCCCGCTGGCCGGGAGCCCACCCCGAGGTGAGCGACCCGGCGATGCTCATGCAGCTCGTCGCGCTCGGACGGCTCGTCGTGGTCGCTCCGGAGTCCGTACGTGACCAGATGCGGCGGGACCTGGCCTGCGTGCCGGTCCTGGACGCGCCACCGACGACCGTGGTGCTGGCCTGGCCGGAGGGCACCCGGTCACGCGCTCTGGCCGAGTTCGTCCACACGGCGACGGAGGTCGCGGGTCGCCGCTCGGGGGCGGTCGGGACTTTTCGGGATCGCTCCCACCGGGAATAGCCGTTTCAAGATCGATGAATACGGGGGGTGGGGCGGGATGCCGTTGAGCGTGGCGGAGCGGGAGGCGTTCCTGGCGGAGTCGCACATCGCGAGCCTGGCGGTGGAGGCGGGCGACGGCCGGGCGCCGCTGGTGGTGCCGGTCTGGTACGACTACAGCCCCGGCGGCGAGATCCGGTTCCTGACGGACGGCGACTCGCACAAGGCCAAGCTGATCGCGAAGGCGGGCCGGTTCTCGATCCTGGCGCAGCGGACCAGCCCGACCTACCGGTACGTGTCGGTGGAGGGCCCGGTGGTGCGCTCGGGGCCGACGACGCTCGACGACCTGACCCGCATCTCGTCCCGCTACCTGCCGCCGGACGCCGTCTCGGGCTACGTCCAGGGCTCCGATCTGCATGTGCTGGTGACGTTCCGGATGCGGCCCGAGCACTGGCTCTCGGCCGATCTGGGCGCTCTGAGCTGACCCCCGCCCTCCGTAGCCCCGCCACCGCCTTCCGCGGTGGCGGGCGCCGCGCAGGCCGGGGACCGTGCACTGCGGGCCGACCTGGGAAACGGTATTTTTGGGGCCGTGACTGCTATCGATCCCACCTCGACCGGCGCGTTCGGCGTCGGCCTCGCCACCATCGCCGCCGACGGCACCGTACTCGACACCTGGTTCCCCGCCCCCGAGCTGGGCGAGGCGCCCCATGAGGGCACCCAGCGGCTCTCCGCCGAAGAGGCGGGCGAGCTGGCCGAGCTGGCCGGCCCCGACGCGGCGCGGGGCGTGGAGGTGGTGGCCGTGCGCACCGGCATCGCCAAGCTCTCCGAGGCTCCGGTGGACGCGCACGACGTCTACCTGCGCCTCCACCTGCTCTCGTCCCGGCTGGTCCAGCCGCACGGCGTCAACCTCGACGGCATCTTCGGCCTGCTGGCCAACGTGGTGTGGACGAACTTCGGCCCCTGCCCGGTGCCGGACTTCGAGCGGACGCGGCTGCGGCTGCGGGCCAGGGGCGCGGTGACGGTGTACGGGGTGGACAAGTTCCCGCGCATGGTCGACTACGTGCTGCCGTCGGGCGTGCGGATCGCCGACGCCGACCGGGTGCGGCTGGGCGCGCACCTGGCCAGCGGCACCACCGTCATGCACGAGGGCTTCGTGAACTTCAACGCCGGCACGCTCGGCAGCTCCATGATCGAGGGCCGCGTCTCGGCGGGCGTGGTCGTCGGCGACGGCTCCGACGTGGGCGGCGGCGCCTCCATCATGGGGACGCTGTCGGGCGGCGGCAAGCAGGTCATCTCGATCGGCGAGCGTTGCCTGCTGGGCGCCAACTCGGGCCTGGGCATCTCGCTGGGCGACGACTGCGTGGTGGAGGCGGGCCTGTACGTCACGGCGGGCACCCGGGTCACGCTCCCGGACGGCACGGTCGTCAAGGCGGCCGAGCTGTCGGGCTCCGACGGCATCCTGCTGCGCCGCAACTCCCAGTCGGGCGCCGTGGAGGCCCTGCCTCGCAAGGGCGGCGGCATCGAGCTCAACGCGGCCCTGCACGCCAACGACTGAACGACCCAGAAGCACGCAAATGGGGCAGCGCACCACCTACGCTGCCCCATCGCCATTCCAGCCAGCCCGCACACGGCCGTTGCTCGGACCACGCGGATGGCCCAGTTGGGCTCGCGTAACGGCGGCCCGCTGGTGAAGGGTCAGCGGCCGTTACATGGAGGGCCACCCGCCGGAGTGCGGCGGGTGGCAGACCACGGCAGCGCGTAAAGAAAGAAAAAGATCAGTGCGCGTGCGAGACCGCGGAGCCGATCGTGTGGACGCGCAGGGCGTTGGTGGAACCCGGCGTGCCGGGAGGCGAGCCGGCCACGATGACCACCTTGTCACCCTTCTCCAGCCGCCCCAGCGACAGCAGCGACGCCTCCACCTGCCGCACCATGTCGTCGGTGTGGTGCACGAACGGCACGTGGAACGTCTCCACCCCCCACGTCAGCGACAGCTGCCCCCGCACGTGCGGCGCGCTGGTGAAGGCGAGCAGCGGGATCGGCGAGCGGTAGCGGGCCAGGCGGCGCGCCGTCTCCCCCGACATCGTGAACGCCACCAGCGCCTTGGCCCCCACGATCGCCCCCACCTCGGCGGCGGCGCGGGCGATGGCGCCGCCCGTGGTCTCGGGCATGCGCTCCAGCGTGTGGGTGGCGTGCAGGGACGACTTCTCCGCGGCGCAGGCGATGCGGTCCATCGTGGAGACGGCCTCGATCGGGTAGTTGCCGACCGACGTCTCGCCCGACAGCATGACCGCGTCGGCGCCGTCCATGACGGCGTAGGCCACGTCGGACGCCTCGGCGCGGGTGGGCCGCGGCGCGTTCATCATGGAGTCGAGCATCTGCGTGGCGACGATGACCGGGCGGGCCTTCTCGCGGCACAGCTCGATGATGCGCCGCTGCACGATCGGGACCTGCTCCAGCGGCAGCTCGACGCCGAGGTCGCCGCGGGCGACCATGATGCCGTCGAAGGCCTCGACGATGTCGGGCAGGCGGTCGACCGCCTGCGGCTTCTCGATCTTGGCGAGCAGCGGGAGGCGGACGGCCTCCTGCTCCATGATGTTGCGCACCACGTCGGCGTCGGACGGGCGGCGGACGAACGACAGGGCGATCATGTCGAAGCCGGTGCGCAGCGCCCAGCGCAGGTCGGCTTCGTCCTTGTCGGTGAGTGCGGGGGCGCTGACGTTGACGCCCGGGAGGTTGAGGCCCTTGTTGTCGGAGATCATGCCGCCGATGACGACCCGGGTGGTGATGCGCTCGCCGTCGACGCGCGTGGCCTCCAGCACGAGGCGGCCGTCGTCGACGAGGATCGTGTCACCGGGGCGGACGTCGTTCGGCAGCCCCTTGTAGGTGGTGGAGACCTGCTCGCGGTCGCCCGGCACGTCTTCGGTGGTGATGGTGAAGACGTCGCCGAAGCCCAGCCTGACGGGGCCTTCCTCGAACGTGCCGACACGGATCTTGGGGCCCTGCAGGTCGGCGAGCACGCCTACGCCGCGGCCGAGGTCGGCCGCCACCTCCTTGACCCGGTCGTAAACCTCTCTGTGCATGTCATGGTTGCCATGGCTGAGGTTGAACCGTGCCACGTCCATGCCCGCGGCGATCAGCTCGCGGAGGCGTTCTTTGGAGGAAGTGGCGGGGCCTAGGGTGCAGACGATTTTCGCGCGACGAGTCACGAGTCCTACCTTAATTGGTACAGACCACTTGGCAGTCACTGACGACGGAGAACGTACCCGACGTAAGAGAACAGAACGAGAACGGCGACCCCAAGTCGCGCCAAGTTCGTGTACTCCTCCGGGTAGATCACGCCCTCGATGTAGTGGTCGATGAAGCCGCTGGCGGGTAACCCCTCCAGGCCCGCGCGGCGGCGCGCCCAGTCCTCGGCGAGGGTGAGGGGGCACTCGACGCCGGTCACGACCGAGACCAGGCCCCAGGCGGCGACGGCGAGGTGCGCCCAGATGGTACGCCTCCAGCGCCACGCCAGGAACCCGCCCACGGCCAGATAGGCCAGAAAGGCGAAGTGCGCCACCATCACGGCGTCCGCGAGGAGGCGATACATCATGGTTCGACGGTAGCGGCCTTCCAGGCGTCCACGATGCCGTGGCCGTAGAACCCGTTGTCGGACGGGCTGCCCTCGCACGCGTGCGTCTCGGTCTGGCCGAAGATCTTGTAGACGTACTCGCGGGGCGTCGGGCACGCCTTCTGCGTGGCGGTCTTGTAGAGGAGCTGCTCGACGGTGTCCGGGGCGAGGTCGACCCCGCCCTTGCCGGGCTTGCCGAAGCGGCTGACGAGGATCGCGGCGACGCCCGTCGCGTGCGGCGAGGCCATCGAGGTGCCTTCGAGGTACTGGTAGTAGGCGCAGGTGCCGCCCGTGCAGTCCTTGATGACGTCGGCGCCCTTCGGCTCGCCCTTGGCGTCGATCCGGCCGGCGGCGCGCAGCACGTGCTCGGGCGCGGCGGCCAGGATCGAGCGGGTGGCCTGGGTGCCCTCCCCGTCCAGCGTGTCGCCGCCGGGCGCCGCCAGGTCGGTCTGCTCGTCGCCGTAGTCGCTGTAGATCGCCTTGCGCCCGGACGGCCCGACGGCCGAGACGGAGATGACGCCGTTCGACTCGGCCGGCACGTTGATGCACGAGTTGTCGATCTGCCGGTCCTTCTCGTCACCCTTCGGGTAGCCGGGGCTCTGCTTGTCGACCGTGGGATGGCCGAGGTCCGTGGAGCCGTTGCCGAGGGCGGAGATCAGCGTGACGCCGCGCTGCCGGGCGTAGTCGAGGGCGCGCTGCATGCCGGTGATGATGGCCTGCTGCTCCAGCTGCTGCTTCTTGGTGTCGGACTTGTTGTTCACGCAGTTGAACAGCCACGGGTCGACGAAGTAGCTCATGTTCACGACGTCCACGCCGATGTCGCCGGCGTAGGTGAGGGCGTCGAGGCTGGGCTTGAGGAAGAAGAAGCCGGAGTCCTGGCCCGCCCTGAGGTTCACGATCTGCACGCCCGGGGCGACGCCGGCGATGCCCAGGCCGTTCAGCGGGGAGGCGATCGTGCTGGCCACGTGGGTGCCGTGGCCGTCGTCGTCCACGTCCACCGGGTCCTTGCAGCCGGCCGCCTCGCACGGGCCGTCCAGTGTCTCGCCGTACTCGTCCTTGGGCTTGTCGGTGACGAAGTTGCGGCTGAGCTCGCGGTTGAAGTTGGGGGCGATGTCGGGGTGCTTGCCGTCCACGCCGGTGTCGATCACGCCGACGAGGACCTGCCGGGTGCCGGGCGCCTTGGCGTGGGCGCGGTCGGCGCCGATCATGCGCATGTCCCACTGGCGGCTGGCGAGCGGCTCCCCCTTGGTCTTGGTGAACGCCCTCTCGTCCGGGAATCCGCCGCCCGTCCGGGCGGCTTCGCCCGTCCGGGCGGCTTCGTCCGTACGGGTGCTTCCGCCGGTACGGGTGGCTTCGGTGGTGCGGGCCGTGGCGGGGCGGGTGGTGGCGTAGCCGATGCGGCGGTCCGGGGAGATGCCGACGATCGACGGGTCCGAGCCCACCACCTCCTCGAAACCGGCGCCCGAGCCGGCCGCCATGAGGTAGCCGAGCTTGGTGTCGGCGGAGACCGTGGTGCCGCCGGCGCGCTCCACGGCGGCCTCGGCCTGGCCCTGCTTGCCGTAGTCGTAGAAGACGAGGAAGTCGGCCCGTGGCGTGACGTGCTCGCGAGGGTTGGACGGCGTGCAGGCGCCGAGTGCGACCACGGCGGCCAGCGCCGTCAAGCCCGAGGCGACCCGCCGCATTCTTCCCCCATCCGCCGACTTGCCGCAGAACCTGAATCTTCCCGACAGTAATCCGGTGATGCAACTTAGTCATGAAATTTCGGTCGATAGATGACGAAGTGGACCCCCTTTCGGAGGTCCACTCCTCATCGACGGGCCAGGCCGCCGCGGCAACCCAGGCCGGGGTGCGTCAGGCGCGGCGCGTCAGGCGCGGCGCGTCAGCCGCGGTGCGTCAGCCGCGGGCCTGGGGTGTGGGTGTCAGGCGGACGTCCTTCAGGCAGGCCAGGAGGAGGGCGCCGCCGATCAGGATGGGGCCGAGCCAGGCGAACACCCCCGTGATCGCGTCCGAGAAGGCGAGCTGGGCGGCGTGCCGGGCCGCTTCGGGCAGCGCCTGGATGGCCTCGGGGGTGACCGCCGTCTGGCCGCCCGCCACCCGTCCGCCGAAGATCGCGCCGAGGATGGCGACGCCGAGGGCGCCGCCGACGTTCCTGGCGAAGGTGACGGCCGAGGTGGCCGCGCCCCTGTCGGCCTCGGGGGCGGTGGTCTGCACGGCGAGGATGAGGTTCTGCCCGACCATGCCGAGCCCGAGCCCGGCCAGCACCATGTACGCGCCGGACACGAACGCGCTCGTCCCGAGCCCCATGGTGGAGAACAGGAACCCGCCGGCCGCGGCGACCAGCGAGCCGACCACCATCACCCACTTGTAGCGGCCGAGCCGGGTGACGACCCGTCCGGTCAGCGTGGAGGCCGTGATCATGCCGCCCATCAGCGGGAGGAGCAGCAGCCCCGAGTCGGTCGCGCTGGCGCCGGAGGCGAGTTGCAGGTACATGGGCAGGAACGTGGCCATGCCGAGGATGGCGGTGGCGATCAGCACGGTGGCGGCCACGGGGAGGGCGAACGACCGGTCGCGGAAGAGCCGCAGGGGCAGCACGGGCTCGGCGGCCTTCCGTTCCACCAGGATGAACAGCCCGGCCAGCAGCACGGAGGCGGCGGCCAGCCCGAGGATGACGGGTGAGGTCCACGCGTAGGTGGTGCCGCCCCAGGAGGCGAGGAGGGTAAGGCTGGTCAGCAGCGCCGAGATGAGGCCGGCGCCGAGCCAGTCCACGCGGTGCGGGGAGGTGCGGCGCGGCAGCTTGAGCACGCTGAACGCCACGGCCAGCGCGAGCGCGCCCAGGGGCAGGTTGATGTAGAAGATCCAGCGCCAGGACACGTGCTCGGTGAGGTAGCCGCCGATGATGGGCCCGGCGATGGAGGCCACGCCGAAGACGGCGCCGAACAGGCCCTGGTACTTGGCGCGTTCCCTGGGGCCGGCCAGGTCCGCGGAGATGATCATGGTGAGGACGAGCAGCCCGCCGGCGCCGAGGCCCTGGAAGGCGCGGAAGGCGATGAGCTGGCCCATCGTCTGGGCCAGGCCGCACAGGGCCGAGCCGAGGACGAACAGGGCGATGGCCCACAGGTAGAGGTTCCTGCGGCCGTACATGTCGCTGAGCTTGCCGTACAGGGGCGTGGCCATGCCGGACGTCAGCGCGAACGCGGTGACCAGCCACGACAGGCTCTCGATGCCGTGCAGCTCGCCCACGATGGTGGGCATGGCGGTCGCCACGACCGTCTGGTCGATGGCGGCCAGGAACATGGTGAGCATGAGTGAGGCCATGCTCACCCACAGTGAGCGCGGTGGCGCGTCCTTCTGGGTGATGGTCGATACCATGGGTGGGCTCCTTGCTTCCTTTCGCGAGGGCAGGAGAAATCGGCGGCGATCGGGGGTGCCACCCCGGTCGCCGCACTTCCTATGGGGTCAGAGTCCGCGCTCCAGCAGCGTGAGCGCCTCTTCGAGCAGCTCCTCGGCCGGCTCGCCGCTCAGCACCGACTCCTGCACGGCCGAGATCGTCGCGCCGAACGTGGCGATGACGAGCAGCCTGGCGTGCATGGGGCCGGAGACGCCCGGCCGGCTGCGCACCGCGCCGAGCAGGCTCTCCAGGACCTTCGTCTCGTCGACGGCCCTGGCCTTGGCGGCCAGCTCGGGGTGGCGGCGGCGCAGCTCCATGAAAGGCTCCAGGTCCTCCATCGCCGGACGGATGCGCACCACCAGCTCGCGCGCCACCGCCTTCAGCGACTCGAAGACCGGCTCGTCGCCGGGCCTGCCGGTGAGCAGGCCGACGAACTCCTCGGGCCGCCACGGCGGCTCGGGGGTGAGCGCTTCCTCCTTGGAGGCGAAGTAGTTGAAGAACGTGCGTGGCGAGATGTCGGCCGCCGCGCTGATCGCCTCCACGGTCGCGGCCTCGACCCCTTGATCGAGCGCGATGCGCACCGCCGCCCGCCGGATGGCCTGCTGCTTCTCGGCCCGGCGGCGGTCGCGCCGCTGCTGCGGACTCTCCATGCCTTGCACTCTATGCAACACTTGCACGGACTGCAAGGTCTGCACGGTATGCAATTCCCGGCAAGACCGAACGCCCGCCCCCACCAGGGGACGGGCGTTCGGTGCGGCGGGCAGGCGGGTCAGGCGGGTCAGCGGGTCAGCGGGTCAGCGGGTCAGCTCCAGCGTGACGCCGCCCGAGATGACGCCCCGCGACATCGGCCGCCGCAGGAACTCGTGCGGGAAGCCCAGGTCCACCGCGCTGGCCTCGGCGAGCGTGGCCCGCTGGGCGTCGCTGAAGCGCACGTCGAGCGCGCCCAGGTTGTCCTCCAGCTGGGCGAGCGTGCGGGCCCCGACGATGGGCGCCGTCACGCCGGGCTCCAGCAACGTCCACGCGATCGCGACCTGCGACGGGGTGGCGCCGAGCTCGTCCGCGACCCGCTTGACGACCTCGGCGATGCCGAGCGAGCGCTCCGTGAGGGAGCCGTTGGCCGCCGCCACGTTCTTGCGGGTGCCGGACGGGTCGGCGGAGACCTCGTGGGTCAGGTCGGCCCGCGTGTACTTGCCGGTCAGCACGCCGCTGCCGAGCGGCGACCACGGGATGACGCCGAGGCCCAGCTCGCGGCCCATCGGGATGAGGTCGCGCTCCCCCGTCCGCTCGATCAGGCTGTACTCGATCTGCAGGGCGATCAGCGGCGACCATCCGCGCAGGTCGGCGATGGCCTGCATGCGCGACACCTGCCAGGCGGGCGTGTCGGAGATGCCGACGTACAGGACCTTGCCCATCCTGACGAGGTCGTCCATCGCGCGCAGGATCTCCTCCACGGGGGTGGTGAAGTCCCAGGCGTGCAGGTAGAGCAGGTCGATGTGGTCCGTGCGCAGGCGGCGCAGGCTCGCCTCGACCGACTGGACCATGCTCTTGCGGTGGTTGCCGCCCGAGTTCGGGTCGCCCGGGCGCCTGGCCATGCTGTACTTCGTGGCCAGCACGAGCTGCTCGCGCCGCCCGGCCGCGAACTCGCCGACCAGCGTCTCGGCGGTGCCCTCCGTGTACTGGCTGGCGGTGTCGACGAAGTTGCCGCCGCGTTCCACGTACGCGTCGAACACCCGGCGGGACTCGTCCTTGTCCGAGCCCCAGCCCCAGTCCGTCCCGAACGTCATCGTGCCCAGGGCCAGCGGCGAGACCCGCAGCCCGGAACGGCCCAGCAGGCGGTAGGTGTCAAAAGTCGTCATGCGTCCAAGCCTGCTCGGCCCGCGAGCCATGGGTAAGGGAAGAGCCTTCCTGGGATCGGCCGTACCAGGCAGGCGCCGTAGGATCGAGGCGATGAGCACCGTGGACCAGACCCGCGAGCTCGCGGCCTTCCTGCGCACGCGCCGCGAGCGGCTGCGCCCGGGCGACGTCGAGCTGCCGGCGCGCCGCGCCCACCGCCGCACGCCCGGGCTGCGCCGGGAAGAGGTCGCCGAGCTGGCCGGGGTCAGCGTCGACTACGTGATCCGGCTGGAGCAGGGGCGCGGGCTGCGGCCCTCGCCCGAGGTGCTGGAGGCGCTGGCGGGGGCGCTGCGGCTGAGCGAGGACGAACGGCTCTACCTGTTCGACCTGGCCCGGCAGCGGCCGACCAGCAGGCCCGAGCGCGAGGGGCCCGCCGACGACGAGGCGGGGCCGCTGTCGCGGCTCGTGCTGGACCTGTCGCCACTGCCCGCCATGGTCCTCAACCACCGCTTCGACATCATCGCCTGGAACCCCGAGATGGCCGGGCTGATGCTCGATTTCGCCACGCTGCCGCCCCGCCAGCGCAACAGCCTGTGGCTGTGCATGCTCCACCCCGGCCTGAAGGACTTCTTCCGCGACAGGGAGCGCACCATCCGCGAGGGCATCGCCGACCTGCGGGCCTCCTGGGCGGCCCACCCCGACGACAAGGGCCTGTCGGACCTGGTGGAGGAGCTGACGTCGGGCAACGAGGAGTTCGCCCGGCTGTGGGCGATGCGCGACGTCCGCGTCAACGCCAGGGGGCGCAAGCGGCTGCGGCACGCCGTCGAAGGGCCGCTGACGGTCGAGTACGAGGTGCTGGCGCCGCTGCAGGCACCGGGGCAACGGCTGGTCATCTACCGGGCGGCGGACCCGGAGTCGCAGCGGGCGCTGGACGCCATCGCACGGTCCTGCGCGTCCTGACCCCGCACGGCCGGCTCAAGAACCCGACCACGCGAACGGCCAGGGGCTGACCACGCGGATGGTCAAGGATGCGCGCGTAACGGCGGCCGGCCACGTGCGGGGTCAGCGGGCGTCTTCCTGGAGGCCCTCAGCCACGTGCGGCGGGTGGCGGTGACGTCGGCTCTGCCGTAACGCATGGCCTGGAAACGACAGCGGCCCGGACAAGCCGGGCCGCGCCGGAAAGACGTCAGACGAGCGGACGTGCGGTCGGAAGGATCGGGTAAGGCAGAGCCGTGTCGCCGGTGAGGAAGCGGTCGACGCCGCTGGCGGCGGCGCGGCCCTCGGCGATCGCCCACACGATCAGCGACTGCCCGCGCCCCATGTCGCCCGCCACGAAGACGCCGTCCACCTTGGACATGTACGTCTTGTCACGCGCCACGTTCCCCCTGGCGTCGTAGAAGCCGTCGCCGGCGACCTCCGCCAGGTCCTGCAGCAGGGCGCCCTTCTCCGGCCCGAGGAAGCCCATGGAGAGGGTGACGAGCTCGGCCGGGATCTCCCGCTCGGTGCCGGGGATCGGCTTGAAGCCGTTCTGCGGCCCCTCGACCTCGACCAGGCGCAGCGCCCGGACGTTGCCGTCGGCGTCGCCGACGAACTCGGTGGTGGAGACGGCGTAGACGCGCTGCCCGCCGCCCTCCTCCAGCTCCTCGTGGGCGCTCTCCATCTTGAACAGGATGGGGAAGGTCGGCCACGGCTGGCTGCCGGGCCTGGACCTGGGCGGCTGCGGCATGATCTCGAGCTGGGTGACGGACTTGGCGCCCTGCCGGATCGCGGTGCCGATGCAGTCGGCGCCGGTGTCGCCGCCGCCGATGACGACGACGTGCTTGCCCTCGGCCGAGATGGGCGAGGTCTCGTAGTCGCCCTCCTGGACCTTGTTGGACAGCGGCAGGTACTCCATCGCCTGGTAGATGCCCTTGAGCTCGCGCCCGGCCACCGGCAGGTCGCGCCACTGGGTGGCGCCGCCGGACAGCACCACGGCGTCGAACTGCTCGCGCAGCTCGGCGGCGGTGATGTCGACGCCGACGTTCACGCCGGTGCGGAACTCGGTGCCCTCGGCCCGCATCTGCTCCAGGCGGCGCTCGATGTGCCGCTTCTCCATCTTGAACTCGGGGATGCCGTAGCGCAGCAGCCCGCCGATGCGGTCGGCCCGCTCGAACACGACCACGTCGTGTCCGGCGCGGGTGAGCTGCTGGGCGGCGGCGAGCCCGGCGGGGCCCGAGCCGACGACGGCGACCTTCTTGCCCGTCTTGACGGCCGGGGGCTGCGGGGTGACCCAGCCCTCGGCGAACGCGCGGTCGATGATCTCGACCTCGACCCGCTTGATGGCGACCGGGTCGGAGTTGATGCCGAGCACGCACGCCGCCTCGCACGGAGCCGGGCAGAGCCTGCCGGTGAACTCCGGGAAGTTGTTGGTGGCGTGCAGCCGCTCGATCGCCTCGCGCCAGTCGGTGCGGTAGACGAGGTCGTTCCACTCGGGGATGAGGTTGCCCAGCGGGCAGCCGTTGTGGCAGAACGGGATGCCGCAGTCCATGCAGCGGGCCGCCTGCTTGGTCAGCTTCTCCTGCGAGAAGTCCTGATAGACCTCGCGCCAGTCGCTGATGCGGACGTCCACGGGGCGGCGCGCCGGCAGCTCCCGGTCATGCGTGAGGAAACCCTTCGGGTCAGCCATACGGTTACGCCTCCCTTAACCCTTGACCGCGGCCGCCATGACGGCCTCGTCGATGTCCCGGCCTTCGATGCGGGCGGCCTCGGCGGCCTCCAGCACCCTCTTGTAGTCGGTCGGCATGATCTTGCCGAACCTGGTGAGCGCCGCGTCCCAGTCGGCGAGCAGCGCCTTGGCGACCGGCGAGCCGGTCTCCGCGAAGTGCTTCTCGACGGTCTCCTTCAGGAACTCGGCGTCCTGCTCGGTGAGCGCCTCGATGGCGACCATCTCGCGGTTGACCCGCTCGGGGTTCAGGTCCAGCAGGTACGCCACGCCGCCCGACATGCCGGCCGCGAAGTTGCGCCCGGTCGGGCCGAGCACCACGGCCTTGCCGCCGGTCATGTACTCGCAGCCGTGGTCGCCCACGCCTTCGACGACCGCGGTGGCGCCGGAGTTGCGCACGCAGAACCGCTCGCCCACGACGCCCCGGACGAACACCTCGCCGGACGTGGCGCCGTAGAGGGCGACGTTGCCGGCGATGATGTGGCCGTCGAGCGGGGCCTCGTCGTGCGGCCGGACGGTGATGCGCCCGCCGGACAGGCCCTTGCCCAGGTAGTCGTTGGCGTCGCCGGTCAGCCGCAGCGTGATGCCGCGCGGCACGAACGCGCCGAACGAGTTGCCCGCCGAGCCGGTGAAGGAGATGTCGATGGTGTTGTCGGGCAGGCCCTTGCCGCCGTACCGCTTGGTGACCTGGTAGCCGAGCATGGTGCCGACCGTGCGGTTCACGTTGCGGATGGGCAGCTCCAGCGTGACCGGGGTGCCGTCGTTGATGGCGCCCTCGGCGAGCTGGATGAGGGTGTTGTCGAGCGCGTGCTGCAGCCCGTGGTCCTGCTCGACGGTGCGGCGCAGCGGGGTGCCCGCGGGCAGCTCCGGCCGGTGCAGGATCGGCGACAGGTCGAGACCGCTGGCCTTCCAGTGGTCTTCGGCCGCCGTCGTGTCGAGCATCTCGACGTGCCCGATCGCCTCGTCGAGCGAGCGGAAGCCCAGCTCGGCGAGGTACTCGCGGATCTCCTCGGCGATGAACTCGAAGAAGTTGACCACGAACTCGGGCTTGCCGGTGAACCGCTTGCGCAGCTCGGGGTTCTGCGTGGCGACACCCACCGGGCAGGTGTCGAGGTGGCAGACGCGCATCATCACGCAGCCGGACACGACCAGCGGGGCGGTGGCGAAGCCGTACTCCTCGGCGCCCAGCAGCGCGGCGATGACGACGTCGCGGCCGGTCTTGAGCTGGCCGTCCACCTGCACCACGATGCGGTCGCGCAGGTCGTTCAGCAGCAGCGTCTGCTGGGTCTCGGCCAGGCCGAGCTCCCACGGGGCGCCCGCGTGCTTGAGGCTCGTCAGCGGGGACGCGCCGGTGCCGCCGTCGTGCCCGGAGATGAGCACCACGTCGGCGTGCGCCTTCGACACGCCCGCCGCGACCGTGCCGACCCCGACCTCGGCGACCAGCTTCACGTGGACCCTGGCCTCCGGGTTGGAGTTCTTCAGGTCGTGGATGAGCTGGGCCAGGTCCTCGATCGAGTAGATGTCGTGGTGCGGCGGCGGCGAGATGAGGCCGACGCCGGGCGTGGAGTGCCGGGTCTTGGCCACCCACGGGTAGACCTTGTGGCCGGGCAGCTGGCCGCCCTCGCCGGGCTTGGCGCCCTGCGCCATCTTGATCTGCAGGTCGTCGGCGTTGACCAGGTACTCGGAAGTGACGCCGAACCGGCCGGAGGCCACCTGCTTGATCGCGGAGCGGCGCTCCGGGTCGTACAGGCGCTCGGGGTCCTCGCCGCCCTCACCGGTGTTGGACTTGCCGCCCAGCCGGTTCATCGCGATGGCGAGCGTCTCGTGCGCCTCCATGGAGATGGAGCCGTACGACATCGCGCCGGTGGAGAACCGCTTGACGATGCTCTCGACCGGCTCGACCTCCTCGATGGGGATCGGGTTGCCCTTGCGCAGCCTGAACAGGCCGCGCAGGGTCATCAGCCGCTCCGCCTGGGAGTCCACGAGGTTCGTGTACTCCTTGAAGATCTCGTAGCGGCGGGTCCTGGTGGCGTGCTGCAGCTTGAAGACGGTCTCGGGGTTGAACAGGTGCGGCTCGCCCTCGCGCCGCCACTGGTACTCGCCGCCGACCTGGAGCCTGCGGTGGGGGTTCTCCACGCGCGGGTACGCGTGGCGGTGCCGCTGCGCGACCTCCTCGGCCAGCACGTCGAAGCCGACGCCGCCGAGACGGGAGGTGGTGCCGGTGAAGCAGGAGTCGATGACCTCCTGGCTCAGGCCGAGCGCCTCGAAGATCTGCGCACCGGTGTAGGAGGCGACGGTGGACACGCCCATCTTGGACATGACCTTGATGACGCCCTTGCCGTACGCCTTGATCAGGTTGCGGACCGCCTTGTGCTTGTCCATCTGCAGCGCGCCGGCGTCGACCAGGTCCTCGATCGTCTCGATCGCGAGGTACGGGTTGATCGCGGCGGCGCCGTAGCCGATGAGCAGCGCCATGTGGTGGCACTCGCGCGCCTCCCCGGTCTCGATGACCAGGCCGATCTTGGTGCGGGTCTTCTCCTGGATCAGGTGGTGGTGCACCGCGCCGGTCAGCAGCAGCGACGGGATCGGCGCGAGCGCGTCGGAGGAGCCGCGGTCGGACAGCACGATGATGCGCGCGCCGTCGGCGATCGCCTTGGACGCCTCGGCCCTGATCTCCTCCAGCCGGCGCAGCAGCGCCTCGCCGCCGCCGCCGACCTCGTACAGGCCGCTGATGACGTACGGGTGGAAGCCCGGCAGGTCGTGCTCGTCGTTGATGTGGATGATCTTGGCGAGCTCGTCGTTGTCGATCACCGGGTACGGCAGCACGAGCTGGCGGCAGGAGCTCGGCCCCGGGTCCAGCAGGTTGCCCTCGGGCCCCAGGGTGCTGGCCAGGGAGGTGACCAGCTCCTCGCGGATGGCGTCCAGCGGCGGGTTCGTGACCTGCGCGAACAGCTGCGTGAAGTAGTCGAACAGCAGCCGCGGCTTCTCGCTCAGCACGGCGACGGGCGTGTCGGTGCCCATCGAGCCGATCGGCTCCTGGCCGGTCTTGGCCATCGGCGACAGGATGACGCGCAGCTCTTCCTCGGTGTAGCCGAAGGTCTGCTGCCGCTTGACCAGCGCCTCGTGCGTGGGGATCTCGCGCGAGCGGGCGGGCAGCTCCTCGAAGCGGACGAGCCCGGCGTGCAGCCACTCGCTGTACGGCAGCTCGGCGGCGAGCTCGGCCTTGATCTCGTCGTCCTCGATGATCTTGCCACGGGCGGTGTCGATGAGGAACATGCGGCCCGGCTGCAGGCGGCCCTTGCGGACGACGTCCTCGGGCGCGATGTCCAGCACGCCGGCCTCGGAGGCCAGCACGACCAGGCCGTCGGCGGTCACCCAGAACCGGCCGGGGCGCAGGCCGTTGCGGTCGAGCACGGCGCCGGCGAGCGTGCCGTCGGTGAACGTGATCGAGGCGGGGCCGTCCCAGGCCTCCATCAGCGTGGAGTGGAACTCGTAGAAGGCCCGGCGCGCCGGGTCCATCTCGGTGTGGTTCTCCCACGCCTCGGGGATCATCATCAGGACGGCGTGCGGGAGGCTGCGGCCGCCCATGTGGAGCAGCTCAAGGGCCTCGTCGAAACTGGCGGTGTCGCTGCCGTCCGGGTCGCAGATGGGGAAAAGTCGCGAAATATCGCCCGGGATGTTGGCGGAGGCCAGCATCGCCTCGCGGGCCCGCATCCAGTTCCGGTTGCCCTTGACCGTGTTGATCTCGCCGTTGTGCGCGATGTAGCGGTAGGGGTGGGCCAGCGGCCAGCTCGGGAACGTGTTGGTGGAGAACCGCGAGTGCACCAGCGCGATCGCGCTCTCGTAACGCTCGTCGCTCAGGTCGGGGAAGAACGGCTCGACCTGGTCGGGCGTGAGCATGCCCTTGTAGACGACCGTCCGGGACGACAGCGAGGGGAAGTACACGTCGGCCTCGTGCTCGGCCCGCTTGCGCAGGCAGAACGCCAGCCGGTCCAGCTCCAGGCCCGTGCGCCCCTCAGGGTCGGACACGAACAGCTGGGCGAAGTGCGGCATGACCGCCCGGGCGCTCGGCCCCGGCAGCTCCCGGTCGACCGGCAGCTCGCGCCAGCCGAGCACGGTCAGGCCCTCCTCGGCCGCGATCTCCTCGATCAGGCGCACGGCCGTGGCCCTGGCCTGCTCGTCGAAGGGCAGGAAGGCGATGCCGGCGGCGTACGCACCGGCGTCGGGCAGCGTGAACGGCACGACCGCCCGGTAGAACCCATCGGGGATCTGCGTCAGGATCCCGGCTCCGTCGCCGGTGTCCGGCTCGCTACCCTTGGCCCCCCGATGATCAAGATTGCACAGCGCCGTCAGCGCCTTGACCACGATGCCGTGATCACGACGCCCGGCGACGTCGGCGACCATGGCGACACCGCAGGCATCGTGCTCGTTGGCGGGGTGGTACAGGCCCTGGGGCTCGGGGAACCCGAGGTGGGCAGCAGGCATTGAATCCCTCCCGTCGTCTTCGTCTGTCGAGAACTGCTTCACAGGCGAGGGACGACGTTGGCCCTGCTGCATATCGTGGGTAGAGGTTACCTCACCCTGCCGGATTGGTGCCCGCCGCGTCCGCATTACGAACTTCGTGCCCCATCTCGGCATCCGAACTCGCTATCCCAAACCCTGAGCCTGGCCGCCGAAATTCCCGATCCCGGCGACGACTTTCCGCCAGGAGGAGCGAGTGCCCGCGAGCCGATAGGGTTTGCCCATGGAGCGTGACGGGGTCGAACGCCTGCTCACCGAGGCCGGGGCCGACAGCAGGCGGCTCAGGCACGCCCTCGGCCTCCTGTGCGACGGCCAGTGGTGGTCCCTGCCCGACGTGGTCAGGGATACGGCCACGTCGCGGCGCACCATCGAGGCCCTGCTGCGCGAGCTGGTGCTGGAGCACGACGGCGACCGCTTCCGCGTGCCGCTCACCGACACCCCCGCCTACCAGCACCTCATCGCCGTCGCCCCGCCCCCCGAAGACCCGGTCGCCCACCTCCTGCCCCACTACCGCCCCGCCCTCGACCGGCTCACCACCCTCATCGCCAAGGCGCCGCGCGCCCGCCACGTCCTCGACCACGTCTCCGCCACCCCCGACACCGTGCTGCGCCGCGCCCTCCTGCTCGGGGCCCGCTTCTGGCTGCCCGGCACGCGCCTGCTGTGCGTCGGCGACCACGACCTCACCTCCCTCGCCGTCAAGCTCGTCCACCCCGAGACCGACGTCACCGTCGTCGACGTCGACGAGCGCATCCTCGCCTACATCGACGAGCAGCGGCTCGGCGTCCGCACCCGCTGGGCCGACCTCCGCCTCGGCCTGCCCGCCTCCGCCAAGGACCACGACCTCGCCCTCACCGACCCGCCGTACACACCGGAAGGCATCGGCCTGTTCGTCGCCCGCGCCGTCGAGGGCCTGAAGGACGGAGGGCGGGTGCTGCTGGCGTACGGGGCCAGCGAACGCACGCCGCTGCTGGCGTTCAAGGTGCAGCAGGAGCTGTCGGACCTCAACCTCGCCTACGAGGCCATCTACCCCGACTTCAACCGATACTTCGGGGCAGAAGCCATCGGCTCCGCCGCCGACCTCTACCTCCTCCGCCCCACCACCAAGACCCGCCCGGCCGTCCAATCCCGCTTGAGCCGCCCGACCTCCACGGCCATCTACACACAGGGGCCGCAGGCGGTGGAAAGCACCTCGGGCACCCCCAAGGGCGGCCCCACCTCACCGGCGTCCCCGACCACACCACGCGCAGCGACCCCGGATCGGCGTGCAACGGCCGCTCGGGCGCACGAAGACGCTGGAAGCCCGCACGCCGAAGCCCCGGGTGCGCGGACAGCCGGTCCAAGCGGGCAGGCAGCCGAAGCGGACGCGCAGGCAGCCAACGCGAACGAACCGGCGGGTGTTGCGAACGCGCAGGCGGGCCGTCCCGATGCGCCGGCAGCGCGGGCGGCCACCTCCGCAGGGCGTGGGGGCGAATCGGACCCGCTGGCGGGGTTCGAGGCCGAGCTTCTGGTCGGTGAGTGGCCCAAGGCGCTGACCCAGCCCCGGGTCAAGCTCTCGACCTGGCTCGCCAAGCCGTACGCCGCCTCCCCCGCCCGCGTGGCCGTGGCCGTCCCCGCCGGTCTGGAGGCCGCGCTCCCCCGCCTCCTGCTGGCCTCCCGTGCCACCCACCTCCGCGTCGTCGGCCCGGGCCTCACCCCGCGCCTGCCCGCGGCGCTGTCGTCCGTCTACACGCTCACGGAGGCCCGCGAGGGCGTCCTGAACGTCGTGCGCCTGCCTCAGCCCGAGGGCGAGGTGGACACGATCCTGCGCAGGATCCTGGACAACGGCCACGGCAAGCTCGCCAACACGTGGCGCGAGGCCCTCATCGCGCTGGCCAGAGCCCAGGGCACGACGCTCACCAAGAACGAGGCCCGCACCCTGATCCGCGAAGCCGCCGACTGGTCCGACGATCTCACCCCCCTGGAGGCCCCCCTCCACCGCCTGACCGCCCTCAGAGACGCGATCACCACCACGGTCAGAGCCCTCACCGGTACGGCTTCCTGATCCAGCCATCCCACCGCCAGCCCTCTCCACCCGGCCCAGCCAGCCTTATCCTCATAGAGCCGCCACACCCACGCGCTGACCAGACCCCACCCCAGGACCCACCGCATCCTTGCGCCTGACAGGGGCCGCACTGCTACGGGGCCCGTGCGCGATCGTCCATGGAGCGCCACACCAGAACCGCGGCTCGGACTCGTGGCCGTCTTCACACGACCACCTACGCACCGGCGCGTTCACATCGCCCGCACCAGCGACAACGCACGCGCCCCTCTCAGTGCCCCGGAGCGGGGTGGGGTCAGGTGGCGGCGACGATGCGGCCCTGGACCACGCGGCCCAGGCCGTCGAGGGCGACGAGGGCCGTGACCTGGTCTTGCACAGAGGTCATGGCCTGGTCCTCGGCGGGGGCGGTGGCGCCGACCCAGCTCACCGTGACGTAATGCCCCATGGCGCGCGCCTGGGCGCGGCTGCCGGCCGCCTCGAACGCGACGTCCTGCCGGACGAACCCGTCCTTGCGCAGCGCCGCCACCAGCGCGTCGGCCGCACGCCCGTCGGCCAGGTTGAAGATGACGAACTGCCCCGCCATGGACCCGCCCTGGTAGGTGGCCTGGAGCGCCTGCGTGCAGCCCGTGGTCGTGACGCCCCAGAGCGCCTCGTCGCAGTCGGTGTACTGGCGGGTCGCCGTCAGGCTCAGCTTGCCGAGGGTCTTGGTGGCCGGGGTGAAGACCTCCTGGAGGGTGAGCGGGGAGGCGTCGTTCTGGCGGGTGTCGATGGCGGCGTAGAAGGCGGAGGTGGGCTCGGCGTGGAACGTGGCGGGGCGGGGCTGCTCACGCCCCAGCCACAACCACCCGCCCACGCCGACGGCCGCCGCGACGATGATGACGGCGGCGATGACGAGGAGGCGACGCCTCGGACGCCCGTCCCGCTCCTCATCCCACGCGTCGGACGATGTGCGTTGTGCCGGGGTGCGTTGTGCGCGGGTGCGGTCGTCGGCCGATGTGCGCCGCGCCGAGCCAGGATCGCCGACCGGCGTGTGCCGCCCCGAGGCAGCTCCGCCGGCCAGCATTTGCAGTTCCGGGGCGAGGTCGGTGATCGGTGTATGCCGTTCCAGGGTGGAATCGTCGACCGGCGTGTGCCGTGGCGACGCGGGGTCGCCGGTCGGCGTGTGGCGTGCCTGGGCGGGATCGCCGGAAGAGGTCGATCCCGTGCCGGGCCGGGCCGGAGCAGGGCCTCCAGGCGGCGTGTGCCGTGTCGGGGTGGGGTCGTCGGAGGGGATTGGTCCGGGGCTGGGGTGTGCCATCGTCAGCCTGCCGATCCTGTGATCGCGACGACGCGGCGGTAGACGGCCTTTTCCGCCCCTCGCAAAGCCAGTGTGAGGGAGACGAAGTCGTCCTTCGTGGTGGGTTCGGCGCCGTCCAGCTTGCCGATCCACACCAGCCCGACGTAGTGGCCCAGTGCGTAGCCGCCTGCCTCCGAGTAGCCGCCGCCGGGGAAGGACGCCTTGGTGGAGGTCAGGGGACGTGCCCAGCCACCACGGTAAAGGGTCTTCAACGACTCGACCAGTTCGGCGGCCGACTTGCCGTCCTTGAGGTTGAGTAGCGTGTACTGGCCGACGTACCGGCCGTCGGAGCTGGCGTAAAGCCCCCGGGCTGCCTGGGTGCATGCGGCGTCCGAGACCCGTTCGAGGAGGGTGCCACCCCACAGCGCGGCCGAGCAGTCGGCGTCGAGCTGCTTGGCGACGAGCTTGAGCTTGAGCTTCTTGGAGACGGCCAGCTCGCTCTGGCTGAACACCTCCTTCTCGGTCAGCGCCTTCGCGTCCTTGGTCCGCTCCGCCAGCGGGTCGAACAGCTTGGGCGAGCCCCACCCGTGGAACACCTGCGGCACGGCCGCGTCGGGGCCGAGCACGGCGGCGCTGGGCTGTCTCTCGGGTGCGTACGTGCCCAGGTTCGTGATGGCCACCACCAGGCCGGTGCCGCCGGCCAGCACGGCCACGACCGTGGCGATGATGACCATCAGCCGCTGCTGCTGCGGGCGGAATCCCCAGTCGGTGAGCAGGGGGAGCTGCCAGTCCGAGCGAGGGGTACGACGCCGCTTCCGCGACGACGCCCCCGCCGCCGAGGACGACGCCTCGTCGCCTCTACCGGATCCCTCGCCTCTACCGGATCCGTCGCTTCTACCGGATCCCTCGGCTCTACCGGGCCCGTCGCCTCTGCCGGATCCGTCGCCTCTTTCCGCTTCCTCGCCCCTCGCGCCTCCGTCGGCCCTTCGGGAGCCCCTGCCTCTTCCACGCCCATCGGTCGCGAAGCCCTCGGCGGCTGCGTCTTCCGGGGCATTCCGCTTGGGCCGGATGTGCGGGAGGTCTCTGGGCGGCCAGGTTCCGTCGGCCTCTCCCGCCAGCCATTCCTCGCCACCGTCGTCATGAACGGCAGCGCTGCCACCGCTCTCAGCATGAGCAGCGCCCCGGCCCCGGCCGTCCGCACGAGCGCGCGAACGCCGGCCGCTGTCGGCGTCGGCCGCGGACCGGCCGCTGCTGTCCGTCCCCGCGGCCGACGGCCAGCCGGTGCTGTCCGTCCCCACAGCCGACCGCCAGCCGGTGCTGTCCGTGCCCGCGCCCGGCCAGCCGCCGTCCGTGCCTGCCGCCTGGCGGTCGTCGCTGACCGGCTCCGCAGCGCGCGTGCCACGCGAACGGGCTCTGCGGCCACCGCGAGTCCCCGCCGAGCGCCTGCCACCCTCCGGCTCGCCTCCAGACCGCCCACCGCCGTGTGCGCCACCCGCAGCCGAACCTCCGCCGTGCGCGCCGCCCGCGACCGAACCTCCGCCGTGCGCGCCGCCCACTGGCCAGCCGCCGTGGTCGGTGCCGCCCACGGGCTGGCTGCTCCCGGCCACAGGCCAGCCGCCGTGGTCAGTGCCGCCTGCTGCTTGGCCTCCGCCGTGGTGCCCGGAGACAGGCCAGCCACCGGCGTCGGTGCCGCTTGCCGCCCGGCTGCCCCCGGCGTGAGCCCCGGGCCAGCCGCCGGCGTCGGTGCCGGTAGAGCGCCAGCCGTGCCCATCGGTGCCCGCCGATCGACCATCACCCGCCGGCCAGCCGGGCTCCCCAGCCGAAGCCTGCCGGCCTCCCCCGGCGGGCCAGCCGGCGCCGTCGGTGCCGCCCGCGTGCCGATGGCCGCGCTCGCCGGTCGGCCAGGCATCGGTGCCGGACGCATGCGAGCCGCCGGACGCATGCGAGCTGCCGGACGCGTGCGAGCCACGCGAGCCGCCGCTGCCCGCCCCGGGAAAGCCCGCGCCGTCAGGCCCTGGCGCGGGGAAGCCGCCGTCAGGCCCAGCCCCGAAGAAGCCGCCGCCGTCAGGCGCCGACGGGTGCAGGTCGCCCGGCGGGGTGGAGTGGGTGCCGCGGGTGCGGCCGGGACGGTCGCCGCTCGACCGCCCGCCGGAGCCCGACGGGCCTCTTCGACGTGCCATCACAGCCCCGCCGCGCCGATGAGGTTGCCGACGCCGAACGTGACGCCCGCCGCCACGGCCCCCACCAGGAGCTGGCGTAGCCCTGAGTACCACCAGGTGCGGGCGGTCACGGCGGAGACCAGCGCCCCGGCCGCGAACAGCGCCACGCACGAGACGGCCGCCGGGACGCCCAGCCCCTGGGCCCCGAACAGGTACGGCAGCAGCGGCAGCACCGCCCCCACCGCGAACGACAGGAACGACGAGACCGCGGCCACCATCGGCGACGGCAGCTCCCCCGGCACGACGCCCAGCTCGTTGCGTGAGTGGACCTCCAGGGCCCGCTCCGGGTGGGCGGAGATCTGGCGGGCCACCTCGGCGGCCAGGTCGGGGGTCACGCCCTTGTCGACGAAGGTCTGGGCCAGCTCCGCCTGCTCGTCGTCGGGGTGGCGGGCCAGCTCGCGGCGTTCGACGGCGATCTCGGCCTGGGCCAGCTCGCGCTGGCTGGCCACGGAGACGTATTCGCCGCCCGCCATGGACAGCGCCCCGGCGGCGAGGCCGGCGACGCCGCCGAGCGCGATCACCCTGGTGTTGGTGGTGCCGCCCGCGACACCGGCGATGAGCGCGAAGTTCGACACCAGGCCGTCCATCGCGCCGAACACCGAGGGCCGCAACCAGCCTCCGGTGACGTCGCGATGTTCGTGGTGGATCTCCGCGCGACCGCTCATCGCGAGTTCTTCTCCTTCGTCACGGGCTCGGCGTCAGGCTCGGCGCCGGGCTCCTCGGCCCGCTCACCGTCGTCATCGCGAGCCTCACCGCCGGTGTCGCCGGTGTCATCCCCGGCGGGCGCGGCGGGCGTGTCGTCCGTGGCCCCCGCCTTCGTCTCCGCCGCAGTCTCCGCCCTGGTATCCGCCGCAGTATCCGCCGTAGTCCGCGCCTCAGTATCCGCCTCGGTATCCGCCTCGGTCTCCGTCTTCGTGTCCGTGCCGGAGCCCGCCGGATCGGCCCCAGGCTCCCCGGTCTCCCCGGGCTCCTCGGCCGCCCCCTTCTCGGAGGTGGCGGAGGGCTCGTCCGGGCCGGGGTCGGCCTGGCCGGTGGAGTGGGCGGGGTCGGGGTCGGCGGACGGCGGGACGACGATCTCCTCGCCCGTCTTGTTCCTGGTGGCCCAGAAGTACACCAGCGCGCCCACGAACAGCACGATGGACGTCCATTGGTTGAGGCGCAGCCCGAGGAGCGTCACCGCGTGGTCCACGCCGCCGACCGGGTCGATGCGCAGCCCCTCGATCCAGAAGCGGCCCAGCGTGTAACCGGCGACGTAGAGGGCGAACAGCCGCCCGTGGTGCAGCGCGAGGCGGCGGCCCAGGAAGATGAGCACGAAGCCGAGCGCGACGTCCCACAGCGACTCGTACAGGAACGTCGGGTGGTAGAGGACGCCGGGCTCGCCGCCGTGGTCGACGTCGATCTCCAGGCCCCACGGCAGCGTGGTCGGCGAGCCGTACAGCTCCTGGTTGAACCAGTTGCCCCAGCGGCCGATGGCCTGCGCGAAGGCGATGCCGGGGGCGATCGTGTCGGCGAGCGCCGTCATGGACAGGCCGCGCCTGCGCGCGGCCCACCAGACGCCGACGCCGCCGAGCGCGATCGCGCCCCAGATGCCGAGGCCGCCCTCCCAGATGAACAGGGCCTGGATCGGCTCCTTGATCGCGCGGCTGCCGAAGTAGGTCTGCCAGTCGGTGATGACGTGGTAGAGGCGGCCGCCGATCAGGCCGAAGATTACCGCGGGGACCGCGATGTCGATGATCGTCCCCCGCTGGCCGCCGCGTGCGCGCCAGCGGCGCTCGCTCAGCCAGACGGCGACGATGACGCCGAGCACGATGCATAGCGCATAAGCCCGGATCGGGATGATTCCGAGATACCAGACCCCTTGGGAAGGGCTGGGAATCGAGGCAAGGGGCATGTCAGGTGAGGGTAGCGGAAGCGAGCCTACTTAGCCGCCCCGGTAATCTCATCACGCAGTTGCGACGGACTGAACAGTACCTGATTGTCTATTTCTGTGCCGTTCAATTTCACTGTCGGCGTGTGATCGAGCTTCTGTTCGTCGCTGATCTTCTTGCTGTACGCGAGGTGCGCCTCGGCGTTCTTGTTGGAGATCACGCACTGGTCGAAGTCGGGCGAGCTGACCCCGGCGTCCTTGCCCCACTGCTTGAGCTGGTCGACCTTGAACCCCTCCTCGGTCTCGGAGGGCTGGTTCTTGAAGAGCAGGTCGTGGAAGGCGAGCCACTGCTTGCCGTCGGCGACGCAGCGGGCGGCATTGCCGGCGCGGACGGAGTTGGACTTGGTGGGCTCCTGGGAGAAGATCGTGATCGGGTGGTAGACGACCTTGGCCTTGCCCTCGGCGGCGAGGTTCTTGAAGGTCTGGCCGCTGACGCGCTCCAGCTCCTTGCAGGCCGGGCACTGGAAGTCCTCGTAGATGTCGACCACGGGCGCGGTGACGCCGCTCTGGGCCATCACGGCGGTGCCGTCGGGCTGCACGGTGACGGGGGCGAGGGCGCCGGTGGCCTCCTCGGAGCGGGAGATGCTGGCGGCGTACCACCAGCCGAGCCCGACCGCGGCCACCGCGACGGCGCCCGCGGTCACGTACGTCACGGTCTTGCGGCGCTTGTCACGCGCGCGCTGAGCGGCCTGCTGCGCCTTGATCTTGTCGCGCGCCGACTGCGACTTCGTCTTCGTCCGCTCGCCCTTGCTCATCAGTGGTCCCCCTCGTCATCGTCATGAGTGTCGCCCCCGAGACCGAGGGCTCCGTCGAGCGCGAAGCGGCCCGGCGGGAAGCGCACGGCCCACGCGCCGAGCAGCACGAGGCCGAAGTCGCGCAGGATGTCGAGCAGGTAGGCCGGCTCCTGCCCGACCCCGAGCTGGCCGCCGCCGCCGAAGCAGCCGCAGTCGATCCGCAGGCCGTTCGCCCAGGCCCAGCCGATGCCGAACACGAACGCGAACATGAGCAGCGCGGCGATCACCGCGGCCACTCTGGTCAGCAGACCGACGACCAGCAGCACGCCGACCACGATCTCCACGATCGGCAGGGCGTAGCCCACCGCGACGGCGATCGATTCGGGCAGCAACTGGTAGGCCTTGACCGCCACGACGGAGTCGGCCGGATTACCGATCTTGAGCGCACCCGCCGCGATCAGCACGCCGCCCAGAACCAGCCGGGCGACGGTCGTCACCCAGGGTATCGCCGATCTCGCCCAAGGTAGCGGTAGTGACGCGGCCACAAGTGTTCTCCTCTGTCTCTGCGCCGGAATGCGCACAGTACCCGGCTTCCATCGCATCACGTCGCGGATAAGCGTCAGCTAAGCGAGTTTTCCGCGATTGAGCTGGGAGGGTTGCCGCATTTACTCGACTGAGTAAAAAATTACTCATGCCAGTAAAACAGGGCGAGTCGGTCACCAGCTCCGCCAGGCGGTCGCAGATCGTCGCCGCGACGATCGAGACCATCGCCGAGCTCGGCTACCACCACACCTCCTTTGCCCGGATCGCCGAGCGCGCCGGGCTCAGCAGCACCCGGCTGATCTCGTACCACTTCGACGGCAAGGACGAGCTGATCGGCCAGACCATCGCCACGATCTACGGTGATCTGAGCAGGTTCATGCACGAGCGCGTCAGCGCGCGCCCGACCGCCTCCGCCGCGCTGGAGACGTACATCCGCTCGCTGGTGGAGTACCTCGGCGGGCACCGCACCGAGATGCGGGCGGCCACGGAGATCTTCCTCAACTTCCGCCCGGAGGGCGGCACGGCGGCGCGGGACGCGGCCACCGACCTGTCGTCGCTGTCCCACCTGGAGCGCCTGCTGGCGTGGGGGCAGGAGAGCGGCGAGTTCGGGCCGTTCAGCACGCGCGTGATGGCGATGACGATCCAGCGCTCGCTGGACGGGCTGCCGTTCCTGCTGGAGGCCGATCCGGAGGCCGACCTGGCCGAGTACGCCGACGAGCTGGCGGCCCTGTTCGCCCGGGCGACCCGCGCATGAGCACGCGGCTGCGAGGGCTGCTGACACTGGCCGTGGACGTCGGCCTGACCGTGGTGCTCTACTACGTCCTGCGCGCGAGCGGCGTCGAGCCGCACCTGGCGTTCGTGATCAGCTCGTTCGTCCCCGGCGTGAGCGTGGTCTCCGACCTCGTCCGCCGCCGCAGGCCGGACCGCCTGGGCCTCTACATGACGGTCATGATGCTGGCCAGCGCCGCCGTGTCCGTCCTCGTCCACGACCCGCGGCTGCTGCTGGCCAAGGACGGCTGGTTCACGGGGGTGGCCGGCCTGTGGTTCCTCATCAGCGCGCGCGGCGAGCGGCCGCTGGCGTTCGTGTTCACCCGGTTCATCCTGGAGGGCCGGATCGGCCCCAACCGCGAGTCGTGGGACGTGCTGTGGGCGCGGCTGCCCGCCTTCCGGCGCATCTGGCGGGTGGCGAGCGTCATCTGGGGCGCCGGCCTGCTCGCGGACGCCGTGGTGCGGATCGTCATCGCCTACGCCCTGCCGATGGACGCGGTGCCGGGCGTCAACACCGCCCAGTACGTCGTCTTCCTCCTGCTCATGCAGGTCGCCATGAACGTCTACCTGGTGCCCAGCGGGGTCTACAACCGCTGGTCCCCGCTGTACGCGGAGCTCAGGAGCAGCTGAACCGGGCCTCCCCCCAGTCGGCGTGGTCGTTGCCGATGCCGTCGCCCCCGTCGCCCACCACCAGGTCCGCGTACCGGGCGCCGGTGAGGCCGGCGCTCAGCTCGTACGCCGCGTCGGCGGCCCGCAGCACGGGGCTGCGCGCCTTCTCCACCCCATCGGCCGTCACGCTGAACTGCACCGACCCGCGCGTGGCCTGCACGTCGTCAACGCCGACGAAGGCCGTGAACGACGTACACCGCCCTCCGAGGTAGAAACGCACTTTGGCGGGCGCGTGCGTGCCGAGCCCCTTTGCGAACGTCCGCCCGCCGATCACGATCGGCCCGCCGTCGCCCGCGCCGGTGTCACCGTTGGACCGGTCGCGCTCCACCGGCCCCCAGCCGTTGTCCGCGCTCACCCACTCCAGGTCGCTCGCGTAGGCGTCGCCGGTGGACGGCGACGGCAGCGTGCGCACGGAGGCGGTGGCGGTCAGCGTCCTGGGGGCCCCGCCCACCGTGTACGTGGCGGTGGCGGCCAGCTCGTACGTGCCGTACGCCGCGCCGGCGGGCGCCGTGACCCGCCACGTCGTGGCGAGCCTCCCGCCGGGCCGCACCGTCCCCGTGCCGTCGCCCTCGGCCGTCCACCCCTCGGGCACGGTCAGCCGCACCGCCACGTCCTGGAGCGCGACGTCCTCAAGGTTGGTGAACGTGGTCGTGACCTCGCCCGCGACCCCCTGCTCCAGCACCGCCGGGGGCGTCACCTCCAGCGTGCCGCACGCCTGCGCGTCCGGCGCGGGCCCGAGGTCGGTGACGGCGAAGTCGTCGAGGACGAAGTCCGCCCCGGCCAGCTCGGGCCGCAGCGAGCGCAGCCCCACCCACACGTCGCCGCACCCGGCCACCACCCGCTCCGTGAACCGGGCGGTCGTCCGCTGAGCGGGGATCGGCGTGCGGCGCGTCTCCACGGCGGCGCCGCCCTTGTCGTAGCCGGTGACCCACTGGTAGGTGCCGTCCAGCGCGTTCTGGTAGGCGAAGGAGACCTCGTAGGCGTGCCCGGGCTCGAACGGCACGGTCTGCGGCACCGTACGGTAGATCAGGCCCTGCCGCTCCTCGTGCGCCTTCAGCGACCAGTCGCCGTGCAGCACGTCGTCGACCGTCTTGCCGTTCCAGCCGGCCTGCGTGTACGGCTCGTGCCGCTCGGACAGGTGGGTGCGCGCGTCGAACGACCCGCCCGCGTCCCCCTTCACGAACGGCCCCCATCCGGGCTCCACCGACTCGAACGTCTCCACGTCACCGGCGGGCTCGCGCTCGAACACGCGGACGTCGTCCACCCGCACGTCCCCTTCGGCGGGCGCGGCGGTGATGCGCAGCACGGCGGACGGGGACGACGCCCTGAACGTCACCTTCACCCGCTGGAAATAGGTGTCGTGCTTCTCGTCGGAGGCGATGTAGTTCTTGGCCGTGGAGCGCAGCACGGTCACGGCCGCGCCGCCCGCCGCCAGCGTGGTCGCGCGGGTCCTGCCCGGCTCCACCTCGACGAACGCCGACGCCGTGTACGTCCGTCCCGGCCGCAGCCCGTTCAGCGGCTGCTCAAGGCGCGCCTGCGCGCCCGCGCCCAGCAGGGCGACCCGGCGGCCCAGCGCGTCGCGCTCCACGCGCACAGGCCCGCTGACGCTCCAGCCGCGGAGGCGGTCGTCGTTGAACCCGGGGTCGCGCACGCCGCTCCCCTGCCCCCACCCGGGATCGGCCTGCCTCGGCGCTCTGCCGGGATAGAGCACGTACGGCACGCCCGCCTTCGCCTTCAGCGTGATCCGCCCGCCGGACGGGGTGACGGTGCCGGCGGGGACGCGGCCCTGGTCGGTGAGCTCGTACACGCTCATCGGCCGGTCGGCCTCCCAGGTGCTCTCACCGCCCGCCGGGTTGTAGTGGTAGTACTTGCCGTGCCACGGCAGCAGGTACGTGCCGCCGTCGAGCACCTTGCGCCCGCCGGCGAACAGCTCGCGCCTGCCGTCGCGGTAGGTGCCGCGCACGCCGCCGGTGAACACGATCTCGTCGGCGTTCCAGTCCATGATCCGCTGCTGCTGGAGGAACTTGGCCGGCAGGTTGTTCTCCCAGACGTTGCGCAGGAAGGCCGTGAAGTCGTTCTCCGCCGTCCAGCCCTCGAACTCGACGATGCGGGCGTTGCCCAGGATGGGGTGGGCGTTCCAGACGTCCTTCTCGTGGTTGCGCGCGAACCGGATGATCTGCGAGTTCAGGCCCTTGTTGGTGGCACCGCCGTAGCCGAGGTCGTTGGCCCAGTGCGACCACAGCGACGAGCGTTCCAGCTTGTCCGACCACTCGGTGGCCACCTGCCAGCCCTGCGCGCGCAGCTCGGCCTGCGTGCGGTCGGCGACCCAGCCGAACGGCCGGAACACGTCCACGTACAGCAGCGCGAGGTTCGGGTCCGTCTCCGCGCGCAGCCGGGCCAGCCGTGCGGCCAGCGTGCCCCTGGTCAGGTCGCCGCGCTGGTCGATCAGGTACGCCTGGTCGAGCCAGTTCCAGCCCTTGGCGTCCTTGTTGGCCAGCCGCTCGTCGAAGCTCCTCGCCTCGGGGTAGGCCTCGGTGGCGTTGACGTGCGCGCCGAATGTGGCGTTCCACGCCCTGCCCGCCCTGAGCAGCGTGTTCAGGTCCTTGAGGCCACCCGCGCGGCGGTTGTGGTTGCCGCCGTAGTCGGGGTGCGCGGAATCGTGCCCCTCCGACTGGTAGCCCTTGAGCAGCGCGAGCTGCCCGAGCCCGTCGGTGGCCAGCGAGACCCGCTTGACGTCGTCCAGCGTGCGCAGGAACGGGTGCGTGGCCTGGCTGGAGAAGTTGAACGGGATGTGCGTGACCACCCGGTCCTTGGTCCGCTCCGAGCCGAGCGCTTTGACCGCGATGCCGCGGAACGCGATCGCGCCGTCCTGCCAGTCGAGCGTGCCGTCGCCGTTCGCGTCGGGGGTGACCACGACCTTCGCCCACGGGCGTTCCTCGGTGAACGGGGAGCCGCTCGCGCGGTGCGTCCACTGGCCGCTCCAGACGCCCACCCGGACCGTGCCGCCGGCGTCCTTCCTGGCCTGGTGCCACAGGCGGGCCGCGTCGCGGTCGGTGGGGCCGGACGGGCGGTCGTAGGTCGCGTTCGTCTCGACGGCGGCGGCCAGCCGGTCGGTGTGCACGATCGCGTACGTCGCCCCGACCGGCGCCGTCTCCGCCGGCGTGGCCGCGGTGACCTGGGCGAAGACGTCGGCGGTGCGGGTGGAGTCGGGGTCCAGCCGGGTGAACGCGGTGGCCGCGCCCGGCTGCGCGCTCGACACCGACACCAGGTCGTGGCCGGGCAGGTCGATGGTGCCGACCCTGAACGCCTCGGTGTCGGTCACCTCGTCGATCGCGAACGTCGTCACCCTGCCCCTGACCCCGACGCTGGCCCGCAGCGCGACCCCGTCACCGAGGTCGAGGCGGTAACGGGCGGTCGCGCCGTCGTTGCCGGTCAGCCGTACCTCGGCGGGCCTGGTCTGCCCGTTGATCACGACGGCGGGCACGGCCGCGCCGCCGCCGAGCGTGGCGCCGCTCGCCCGGTCGGTGTAGCGCAGGACGCGCGGGAAGGCGGGGTCCAGCTCGACGCGCAGGGCCGCCGACGCGATCACGATCGGCTCGGCCACCTCGGCGGGGGTGGGCGGCACGTTCTGCGCGGTGGGGCTCGGCGGCGGCGCGCCGGTCACCGGCGGCTCCGGCGACGGCAGCTCGTAGGTGGGCGCCTGCGAGGGCGTGGGCGAAGCGGAAGCGGGCGAGGCGGGCGCGGGCGCGGGCGAGGCGGGCGCCGGCACGGGCTCGGGCGGTGCTGCCAGGGCGGCCATGGCCGGGGCCGCGAGGGTGAGGGCTGCCGCGAGTAACAAGGGACGCATGACCCGTCCTTTCGGGACCGTCTGACTTAGACGGTAAAGCGCGGCCCCCGTTCAGGGAACCGCGCTTTCAGGTCACGACAGGGCTCAGCGCCGCACGCCCCTGGCCATGTCACGGGCCAGCACCCCGATGGACTCGCGCCCGGCCGCCTCGTCGGGCGCGTCGAGGATGCGGCGGATGAACGCCGACCCCACGATCACGCCGTCGGCGTAGGCCGCCACCTCGGCCGCCTGCGCGCCCGTGCCGACCCCGAGGCCCACGCAGACGGGCAGGTCGGTGTGCGCCTTGGTGCGCTGGACCAGGCCCTCGGCGGCGACGTTCACGGTCTCCCTGGCGCCGGTGACGCCCATGAGGGAGGCGGCGTAGACGAAGCCGGTGCAGCAGTCGACGACGGCCTTGATGCGCGGCTCGGTCGAGCTGGGCGCGACCAGGAACACCGTGTCGATGCCGGCCGCCGCGGACGCGGCCCGCCACGGCTCGGACTCCTCCGGCGTCAGGTCGGGCGTGATCGTGCCCACGCCGCCGGCGTTGGCCAGGTCACGCGCGAAGCGGTCGGCGCCGTACTTGTCGATCGGGTTCCAGTAGGTCATGACGAGCGTGGCGGCGCCGGTGGCGGCCACCCCCTCGACGGTGCGCAGCACGTCGGCGATGCGCGTGCCGTTGGTCAGCGAACGGTGCACCGCGTCTTGGATGGTCGGGCCGTCCATGAGCGGGTCGGAGTAGGGCAGGCCGATCTCGATGACGTCGCAGCCGGCCTCCACCAGGGCCGCGGCGGCGGCGACGTCGCCGCCCTTGGAGGGGAAGCCCGCGGGCAGGTAGCCGACGAGCGCGGCCCGGTTGTCCGCCTTCGCCTTGGCGAAAACCGTCTGAAGAGTCGTCATGTCTGTCCGTTTCGAAGGTCGAGTCCTCCCATGATGCCCTGCGGCGGGCCCGCCCCTGAATCCCCCGCGCCGGGGAGGACTCGCGCCCGGCGCGGGCGAAGGGAGTCTTACAGGTTGAAGTACTTCATCGCGGTGCCCATGTCCTTGTCGCCGCGGCCGGAGAGGTTGACCAGGATGGTCGCCTCGGGGCCGAGCTCGCGGCCCAGCTCCAGCGCGCCCGCCAGGGCGTGGGAGGACTCGATGGCGGGGATGATGCCTTCGGTCCTGGCCAGCAGCGAGAACGCGGCCATCGCCTGGTCGTCGGTGACGCCGTGGTAGGTGGCGCGGCCGGAGTCCTTCAGCCAGGCGTGCTCGGGGCCGACGCCGGGGTAGTCGAGCCCGGCGGAGATCGAGTGCGACTCGATGGTCTGGCCCTCGTCGTCCTGGAGGACGTAGGTGCGCGAGCCGTGCAGCACGCCCACGGAGCCGGCGGTGAGGGTGAGCGCGTGCTCGCCGCTCTCCAGGCCGTGCCCGGCGGCCTCGTAGCCGTGCAGCTGGACGTCGCGGTCGCCGATGAAGGCGTGGAAGATGCCGATCGCGTTGCTGCCGCCGCCGACGGCGGCGCACACCGCGTCGGGCAGCTTCCCGGTCAGCTCCAGCATCTGGCGGCGCGCCTCGACGCCGATGATGCGCGCGAAGTCGCGCACGATCTCGGGGAACGGGTGCGGGCCGGCCACGGTGCCGAACAGGTAGTGGGTGGTGTCGACGTTGGTCACCCAGTCGCGGAACGCCTCGTTGATGGCGTCCTTCAGCGTGCGGGAGCCGTTGGAGACGGGCACGACGGTGGCGCCGAGCAGCTTCATCCTGGCGACGTTGAGTGCCTGGCGCTCGCAGTCGACGGCGCCCATGTAGATGACGCACTCGAGGCCGAGCAGGGCCGCGGCGGTGGCGGTGGCCACGCCGTGCTGGCCGGCGCCGGTCTCGGCGATGACGCGCTTCTTGCCGAGCCGCTTGGTGAGCAGCGCCTGGCCCAGCACGTTGTTGATCTTGTGGGCGCCGGTGTGGGTGAGGTCTTCGCGCTTGAGGATCACGCGGGCGCCGCCGGCCTGCTCGCTGAAGCGCGGCACGTCGGTCAGCGTGGTGGGCCGGCCCGCGTAGGTGCGCAGCAGGTGATCGAACTCGCGCAGGAACTCCGCGTCGTTCTTGGCCTTCTCGTAGGTGGCCGCCACCTCGTCGAGGGCCGGGATGAGCGCCTCCGGGACGTACCGGCCGCCGAAGATGCCGAACTTGCCGTGCACGTCGGGGTCGTCGCCGGCGCCGTTGCCGGCCAGGTCGGCGGCGGTCAGGATGCTGCCTTCGTTTGCCACTGCTATCCCTCTGCTGAGTGGTCGGGGCGCGTCGACGGATGAGCGCCGGCGGTCACCAACGCCTCCACTGCCTTGCGCGGGTCTTTGCCGGTGACCAGGCTCTCGCCCACCAGGACGGCGTCGGCGCCACCCCGGGCGTAGGCGAGCAGGTCATGCGGGCCGCGCACGCCCGACTCGGCAATCTTGATGACATTATCGGGGATCTTCGGCGCGATCTTCGCGAAGACGTCGCGGTCGACCTCGAGTGTCTTCAGATTGCGCGCGTTGACCCCGATGACCCGGGCGCCGGCGGCGACCGCCCGTTCCAGCTCCTCTTCGGTGTGCACCTCGACCAGCGGGGTGAGCCCGATGGACTCGGCCCGCTCGATGAGCGACACCAGGGCCTCCTGCTCCAGGCAGACGACCATGAGCAGGGCCAGGTCGGCGCCGTAGGCGCGGGCCTCCCAGAGCTGGTAGGAAGTGAGGATGAAGTCTTTGCGCAGGATCGGGATGTCGACCCTGGCGCGCACCGCGGCCAGGTCGTCGAGGCTGCCGCCGAACTTGCGCCGCTCGGTCAGCACGCTGATCACGTGGGCGCCGCCCGCCTCGTAGTCGGCCGCCAGCGCCGCGGGGTCGGCGATCGCGGCGAGCGCGCCCTTCGACGGGCTGGAGCGCTTGACCTCGGCGATCACCGAGATGCGGTCGCCTCCCAGCGCGGCCATCGCGTCGCGGGGCGCCTGGGCCCGCTCGGCTCGCTGCTTGAGCTCGTCGATGGACACGGCCTGCTGACGTGCGGCGAGGTCGGCGCGCACCCCGTCGAGGATGTCGTCGAGGACACTCGGCCCTTCCGTCCGCTCACTCACGCGCTTGAGGTCCCTCCGGTCGGCGTCTGGGGGTGGCGGAGAGTTCGCGTCGCGTCCGCTCTCTGCCTTGTCCTGCGATGGTATCGGCCCCTACGGGGTCACCTCACCACCGGTCCCCATGTGGGCGCCGCCTATGGGGCTAGGAACGCCCCGAATGGGAGATTACGGACGACCCAGTAGACCATCACGATCGCGAGGAACGCCCAGAGCCACGCCGGATGCGCCAGCGTCGTGCGTCTGGGCCGGCCCTGCACCGCGCGCACCACCCATCGGCCCCACCAGAACACCAGGAACGGGATCATGGCGACTGCGAGGGGATTGAGGCCGAGGGCGGCCACCGGGTCGAGGTGGGCCAGCGCGTGGATGGTGCGCAGCGTGCCGCAACCCGGGCAGTACAGGCCGGTGAGCCACAGGAACGGGCAGGTCGGGTAGTGACCCGGCTCGTTGGGATCGACCATCCCGACGACCGTGAACACCGCACCGGTGAGCGCGGCGACACCGAGCGGCGGCAGCAGGGCCTTCAGGCGTCGCTTCCCGGACTGCTCGGTCGCCGCGAATGTCATGTGCTCAGTATTCACCTTCCCCGCCCGGCCCTCATCAGGAGTACGACGCGCTCACGGCGGCGGCGATCAGCAGGAAGTACACGATCACGCCGATGACGCTCAGCACCGACAGGATGATGCCGGCGATCAGGGTGCGCTTCCACCACGTCTTGGCCTCCTCGGCGGCCTGGTGCGCGCCCGCGAAGTCGCCGACCTGCCACCGCTGGTTGACCTGCGACGACTTCATGATCGCCACGATGCCGAGGGGGAGGCAGCAGAAAATGGCGGTCAGGATGGCCGGGACGAGCTGGTTGTCCGGCGGGTTGCCGCCCGGGCCGCCCTGGCCGCCGTAGCCGCCACCGGGGGGCTGGCCGTAACCGCCGCCGGGCGGCTGGCCGTAGCCGTCACCGTAACCGCCGCCGCTGGGCGGCTGCTGGCCGTAGCCACCGCCGCTCGGGGGCTGCTGCCCGTAACCACCGCCGTAACCACCGCCGCTGGGCGGCTGCTGGCCGTAGCCACCGCCGCTCGGGGGCTGCTGCCCGTAACCGCCACCGTAACCGCCGCCGCTCGGCGGCTGCTGACCGTAACCGCCGCCGGGCGGCTGGCCGCCGTAACCGCCGTCGCCCTGGTTGCCGTAACTCATGCTCATGACCCCTTATTCGTCACTTTGAGTTCGAGTTGCGCGCGGCAGCCTAGCGACAATGCACCGTCTACGTGGACGAACGTCCATTTTGCGGACAATTCGTAATCGGACCGCAAGCGGCTCGTCACGGTCCGGCTACGGTTTCGGCACGTTACCCGAGGGTCAGAAATCGGACGAGGACGTGGCCGCGGCGCTCAGGCCCAGCATCCACAGGAAGAACCCGCCGAAGAAGAGCCAGCACAGCACCCAGATCACGACCGTGATGTACGAGGTGACCAGGCCGCCCACCGCCATGCCCGAGCCCTCCTCGCCGGTCTTCTTGATCCGGTTGAGCGCGATGTGCCCGAGGATCACGCCCGGGATGCTGGTGAGGCCGCAGAAGATCAGCCCGATGATGCCCAGCACGAGCGAGGCGACCGCCATGCCGTTCGTGGAGCGCGGCTGCTGCGGCGGGCCGTAGTAGCCGGGAGGCGGCTGCTGCTGGTAGCCGTAGCCGCCGCTCGGCGGAAGCTGGCCGTAGCCGAGGTTCTGCTGGCTGTTGGGCTGCTCCCCGTAGCCGCCGTAGCCGGGCTGCTGCTGCTCCCCGTAGCCGCCATAGCCCGGCTGCTGCTGGCCGTAGCCGCCGTGGCTGGGGGGCTGCTGGCCGTAGCCTCCCCCGCTCGATGGCTGCTGCCCGTAACCGCCCCCGTAATGGGGAGGCTGTTGCCCGTAGCCTCCCCCGCTCGGCGGCTGCTGCCCGTAGCCGCCGTTCGCGCCCTGATCCCCGTAGGTCATGAGCTGGCTCCTCAATGTTCGTGGCGAGTTGCAACGGCAGCTTATTGAGGAAACGTTTGCCAAGCAGACAATGGTTCAGAACAGTGGAGGATTCGACAGAGCCGGGATTCAGCGGGAATCGGTGGGATCGTCGCCCCTGTCGAGCGCGTCCCAGAGCGCTTTGTCGTCCTTGACCTGCGCGGTCTCCTTCGCGGGCGCGCCCGCTTGCCTGCTGTACCGGGCCGACATGCCGGCCCAGCGACCGCCGCGCACGACGGCCAGGATCCCGCCCGCGACCATCAGCACCGCGCCGGCGGCGGCCACGGCCGGCCACAGGGGCGCGCTCTCCCAGGGGAGGTCGGTGGCGCCGTGCAGCACGTTCTGCTCGCGCAGCCAATCGGTCACGTCGTCGCCGCTGAGCGCCGTCCACGTGGCCGCGGCGGCGCCGGCGCCGCACAGGGCCAGCAGCGCGCCGACGAGCCGGCGCCCCAGGCCCTTGGTGGCGAGCACCGCGACGATCCCGGCCAGCCCGGCCAGCGCCACGGGGGTCAGCGCGGGGCTGAGGTCTCCTCCCGTGGGCGCCGCCACCCCGTCGTTCTGGAGCACGCGCGCCCACGTCTGCCCGGCGGCGACCAGCACGAGCAGGCAGCCGAGCGCGGTCGCCACCACCCAGGCCCACAGCTCCCGGCGGCCGGAGTCAGGTCTCTCGCTCTCCACGACGCCCTCAGCCGAGCGCGATCTCGAGCGGGTCGGCGTCGAAGCAGGTGCGGTCGCCCGTGTGGCACGCGCCGCCCTCCTGGTCCACCTTCACGAGGATCGTGTCGCCGTCGCAGTCGAGCGCCACCGCCTTGACGTGCTGGACGTGGCCGGAGGTGTCGCCCTTCACCCAGAACTCCTGTCGGCTGCGCGACCAGTAGGTGGCCCGGCCGGTGGTGAGGGTGCGGTGCAGCGCCTCGTCGTTCATCCAGGCCAGCATGAGCACCTCGCCGGTGTCGTACTGCTGGGCGATCGCGGGGACCAGCCCGTCGGGGTTGCGCTTCAGCCTGGCGGCGATCTTGGGGTCGAGCGGCATGCACCCATTCAACCAGCCCCACCCGCCGCCATGCCCTCCGGCACGTCCGGTCAGGCGAGCAGTCAGGCCAGGGCTTGCGACAGCGTGTCGTAGATGGGGAACAGCGGTGCCAGGTTCGTCCGCCGCAGGCGCCGCAGCACCTGCCCGTCGGGCGCCACCAGGGCCATCGTCCCGTTCCTGTCGCGCAGCGAGGCCAGCATCCGCACCAGCACGCCCAGGCCCGTGGTGTCGATGAACGTCAGCGCGCTCAGGTCGACCACCAGCCGGGGCTCCGGCGTGGCCGCCGCCTCATTGAGGCACTGGCGGACCTGGGAGACGTTGTCCAGGTCCACCTCGCCCGCGAGGCTGACCACCACGAGCTCCCCGTGTCGGCGTCGCGACATCTCCAGCACATCCACGCCCATGCTCTTCATAACCCCTCCCGCGGGCGGCCCCGCCGAAAAGGTACACCGGTCTGCGTCGCGTCACCGTGGGTTTTGCCGAGAATGCGTTACGTGATGGCCGGGATCGAGGTAATTTCGTCCCGACGCGTGCTTGGGGAGGGCCATCGTGGTGCACGTCGCGAGCTCCGTCCTCGATCCCGATCTCGGTGATCATGTGTGCCTGCCGTTCGACGGCGAGCGGGAGCGGAGGACGACCACCGGGCTGTTCACGGCGAACGGCCTGCGCCGCCGTACCAAGGTGGTGATCATCACACATGCCGACAGCCCGGAGCGGACGCGCGGGTGGCTGGCGCCGCTCGTGCCCGGGCTGGCCGACGCCGAGTCCGCCGGGCAGGTCGAGATCCTCGACTGCGCCGGCACGCACTTCACCGGCGGCCGGCTCGACCTGGAGCGCGTGTACGCGAGCCTGGCCGACGCCCACGCCCGGGCGCGCAAGCACGGGCAGCACGGCGTGTACGCGCTGATCGACGCCTCCTGGGGAGCGGGCGCCACCGGGGAGCAGGTGGCGTTCGAGGCGGCGACCAACGAGCTGTTCGGCGAGCGGTGGCTGGCCGCCGTGTGCCAGTACGACCGCGGGCTCTTCGCGCGCGACGCCCTCGACCGGGCCTCCTCCGTGCACCCGATCTCGCCGGAGCAGGCGCTGCTGCGTTTCGCGGGGACGAGCGAGCCCGCCGGGCTGCGGGTGTGGGGCGACATCGACCTCACCAACCGGCCCGCGTTCGCCTCGCTGCTGGCGCGGCTGGAGAAGGAGCCCGGCGAGGTCGTCATCGACGCGTCGGAGCTGGACTTCATCGACGCGGGCTCGGCGCAGCTTTTGACCGTCACGGCGATGGCCAGGCCGCGCGGCGCCACCTCCGTGGTGTGCCGCGACTCCATGGCGCGGGTGCTGCGGCTGATCGGGGCGGACGAGTTCATCGCCGTGCGACGGGTGGGCGATGCGTAGGCAGGTGCTCTGCGCGGCCTTCGCCCGGGGCCGGATCACGTTCCTGCGCAGGGCGGTCGCCGAGCACGCCAGGTACGAAGGGCTCACCGGGAGGCGGCTGGAGGACTTCGTGCTGGCGGTCAACGAGATCACCACGAACGCGGTCCTGCACGGCGGCGGGCACGGGCGGCTGCGGCTGTGGTCGCACGGCGAGCTGCTGTGGTGCGAGGTCAGCGACGAAGGGCCGGGGCTGCCCGCCGGGTGGATGGGCGACATGCGGCCGCCCGCGGGGTTCGACTTCCGCGGGCGGGGGTTGTGGCTGACCAGCATGGTGTGCGAGCACATCACGATCGTGTCCGGGCCCGCGGGCACGACCGTGACGTTCGCCGCCGTCCGGGAGTGAGCCGGAGCTACATCAGGAGCGCGCCGCGGAGACCCAGGAGGCGTGCAGGTCGGCGTACACGCCTGGCTCCTGGACGAGCTCCGCGTGCGGCCCGCGCTGCACCAGCCGGCCCGCGTCGAAGACGAGCACCTCGTCGGCGTTCTCGGCGGTGGACAGGCGGTGCGCGATCGAGACGGCCGTGCGGCCCCGGGTGACGCCTTCGAGGGCGCGGGCCAGCCGCACCTCAGTGGCGGGGTCCACCGCCGAGGTGGCCTCGTCCAGCAGGAGCAGGTCGGGGTCGGCGAGGTAGGCGCGGGCAAGGGCGACGAGCTGCCGCTCGCCGGCCGACAGGGACTCGCCGCGCTGGCCGACCGGCGTGTCGAGGCCGGCGGGCAGGCCCTCCAGCCAGTCGGCCAGGCCCAGCTCGGTCATGGCCAGCTCGATCTCCTCGCGGGTGGCCGACGGCTTGCCGTAGCGGATGTTGTCGGCGAGGGTGCCGTCGAACAGGAAGCCGTCCTGCGGCACCATGACGATGCGCTCGCGCAGCGAGGAGAAGCGCACGTCGCGCAGGTCGTGGCCGTCCACGGTGACGCGCCCTGAGCCGGGGTCCATGAGCCTGGTCAGGAGCTTGGCGAACGTGGTCTTGCCCGAGCCGGTCTCCCCCACGACGGCGACGCGGGAGCGCGGCGGGATGTCCACGGTGACCTCCCGCAGCACGGGCGCGCCTCCCGGGTAGGAGAAGTGCACGTTCTCGAAGGCGACCTCGATGGGGCCGCGGGGCAGCTCCACGCCCTTCTCGCCGGGGTCGGCGACGTCGGGCGGCGTGTCGAGGACGCCGAGGATGCGCCGCCAGCCGGCCACCGCGTTCTGGGCCTCGTTGAGCACCTCGGTGGCGGTCTGCAGCGGCGAGACGAACAGCGTGACGAGGAACAGGAACGCCACCAGCCGCCCCTGCGTGATGTCGCCCGACAGGCCGAGCCGCACGCCGAGCAGCACGATGCCGGCGATGGCGAGGGCGGCCACGATCTCGGTCAGCGGGAAGACGAAGCCGACGATGGTCTGCGCCCTCGTCTGGGCCTTCCTGTTGGCGTTGACGGCCTGGTCGATGCGCTCGGCGGTGCGCCGCTCGGAGGCGTACGCCCTGATGACGGTGGCGCCGACGACGGACTCGCTGACGGCGGCCAGCATGTCGCCGGTGCGCTCGCGCACCACCGTGTACGCCCGCGACAGCAGCCGCTGGAAGCGCGGCAGGGCGATCATCAGCGGGATGAAGCAGGCCCAGACCAGCAGGGTGAGCTGCCAGGAGTAGACGAACATCAGGACGGTGGCCACGAGGAGCTGGCCGAGCGCCACGATGATCATCAGCCCGCCCCATTGCATGAAGTTGCTGATCTGGTCGATGTCGTTGGTGACGCGGGAGACCAGGGCGCCGCGCCGCTCGGTGTTCTGGGTGAGCACCGACAGGTCGTGGACGTGGCGGAAGCCGCGCACGCGCAGGGTGGCCAGCGAGGACTCGGTGGCCTTGTAGAGGCGGACGTTCATGACGTAGCCGGCCAGGGCGGTCAGGACGACCGCCGCCGCGCAGACCAGGACGGCACGCGTGATGTACGGGATGTCGGGCGTCCCGCTCTTGAGCCCGGTGTCGATCGTCTGCTGGACCGCGATCGGCACGATGATCTTGCCGATGGTGGCCACGATCGCCAGCGCCAGCGTGCCCGCCAGGCCCTTGCGGAACTCGGGCGTCAGCGCCAGGCCCTGCCGGACCGTGGCCAGCGCCGAGCGCTCCGAGTCGCGCCGAATGCTCTGCGCTGTGCTCTGCGCGCTGGTCTGCGCCGTCATGCCTGCACCTCTTCCACAGCCTCTTCCGCGGCTTCCTCGACCGCCTCGTCCACGGCCTCCTCCAGCTCGATGGCCGCGCGTTCCGCCTCCTCGCGCTCGTACGCGGTCACCAGGTTGCGGTAGCCGGCGCAGCGCTCGATCAGCTCCTCGTGCGGCCCGTGGTCGACGACGCGGCCCTTGTCCAGGTAGACGACCTCGTCGGCCAGGGCGATCGTGGCCATACGGTAGGCGACGACCACGACGGTGGAGGCTTCGGCGGCGTCGCGCAGGCCGTACAGGATCTTGGCCTCGACCTGGGGGTCCACGCTGGAGGTGGCGTCGTCGAGCACGAGCAGGCGGGGGCGGCGCACGAGCGCGCGGGCCAGCGCGATGCGCTGGCGCTGGCCGCCCGACAGGGAGGCGCCGCGCTCGCCGACGCGCGTGTCGAGGCCGTCGGGCAGGCGGCCGACGAAGCCGTCCGCCTGGGCCAGGCGCAGGGCGGCCCGCACGTCCTCGTCGGTGGTGTCGGCGCCGAGCGCGACGTTGCCGCGCACGGTGTCGTCGAACAGGAACGTCTGCTGCGGCACCAGCGCCACCGAGGCCGCGACGCCGCCGTAGGGCAGCTCGCGCAGGTCCACGTCGTCGAGCAGCACCCGCCCCGAGTTCGGGTCGACCAGGCGGGCGAGGAGCTGGACGAGCGTGGACTTGCCGGAGCCGGTGGGCCCGACGAGGGCGACGGTGCGGCCGGCGGGCACCTCGAAGGTGACGTCGTGCAGCACCTCGGCCTCGCCGTAGGCGTAGGAGACGCCCTCGACCGCCAGCTTCGCCGGCCCCGTGGAGGTCGTGGGGGTGGAGCCGTACTCCATGGAGCCGGTCGCGTCCAGCACGGCCTGCACCCGCTGCCAGCCGACGACGCTGCGCGGTAGCTCGGCCAGCACCCAGCCCAGCGCCCTGATGGGGAAGGCGAGCAGCGTGAACAGGTAGGCCACCTGCACGAGCCCGCCGGCGTCGATCGCGCCGCCGGACAGGCGGGCCGCGCCGACGGCCAGCACGGCGAGCACGCCGAGCGTGGGCAGCGCCTCCAGCATCGGGTCGAACAGGCCGCGCACCCGGCCGACGGCGATGTTGGCGTCGCGCAGCTCGTGGGCGCGCCGCTGGAACCGCTCGGTCTCCAGGTCCTCGCGGCCGAGGGTCTTGACGACGAGCGCGCCGTCGAAGCTCTCGTGCGCGATCTCGCTGACCTCGGCGCGCAGCTGCTGCGCGCGGGTGGCCAGGGGGCTGAGCCGGCGCTGGTAGACAAGGTTGAGCACGGCGATGGCCGGGAAGATGAGGAAGCCCACGAGGGCGAGCACCAGGTCGGTGAACAGCATGGCGACGGCCGCGGTGACCAGCATGACGATCACGCCCACGGCCATCGGCAGCGGCGCGAGCGGGGCCCAGGCGGCCTCGGCGTCGGCGCTGGCGTTCGACAGGAGCTGGCCGGTCGGGTGCTGGTGGTGCCAGGACAGGGGCAGGCGCAGGTACTGCTTGGTGACGTCGCGGCGGGAGCGGGCCTGCATGCGGTACTGCATGACGCCGGCGAGGATGCGCCGCCCGGCCACGCCGAGCGCCTTGAGCAGCGCGGTGCCGAGGATCAGCAGGGCGCCGGTCCACAGGGCGGCCGTGGTGACACCGCCCTGGGCGAACGTGGGCAGCACCACGTTCTGCGTCGCCCATCCCAGCGCCCAGGCGGAGGCGACGGTCATGCCGCCGTAGACCGCGCTGGCGAGGACCGCCAGCGTGAACACCGCCTTCTCCGTGCGAATGGCCACTCCAAGGACGCCGAGCCCTTGGCGCATCACGGCCGAGGTGACCTTATTCGCCACTCGGTGGGTTTCCTCTCCAATTGGACTTTTCTACGTATGTCAGTATCACTCCCGATCATGCTGTTATTCCCAGCGGTAAGGTTGAGCACGTGACTCACGCTCGTGGCGAACGTTCCGCGCTCTGCGACCTGCTCGACAGGCTCGGCCCCGACGCGCCGACCCTCTGCACGGGCTGGACCACCTACGACCTGGCCGCCCACCTCGCGCTGCGCGAGCGCCGGCCCGACGCCATGGGCGGCATCGCGATCAAGGCACTGGCCGGCTACACGGCCTCCGTCCAGAACGGGCTCAAGGCCCGCCACCCCTTCCCCGAGCTGGTCGGCCTCGTACGCGAGCCCGGCGGCGTCTACGGCCTGCTGCCCGCCCTCGACGAGGCCGTCAACACCCTCGAACTGTTCGTGCACCACGAAGACGTGCGCCGCGCCCAGCCCGCGTGGCAGCCGCGCGAGCTGCCCGCCGACCTGGAGGCGCTCATCTGGAAGCGCGTCTCCACCGGCGCCCGGCTGATGTTGCGCCGCTCGCCCGTGGGGGTCGTGCTGCACCGGCTCGGCGGCGGCGTGGCGCTCGGCGGGCCGCGCGGCGGCTCCCGCGTCGAGGTCACCGGCAGGGCGGCGGAGCTGCTGATGTTCTGCTTCGGCCGGCAGGCGCACGCCCAGGTGGAGCTGACCGGCGACCCCGGTGACGTCGCCCGGCTGCGCGAGGCCACTCTCGGCGTCTGACGCCGGTGCGAGGTCGCCTCGCTACCCGCGGAAATCCCGGCACGGAAGACACCCGCAGGTAATCTCCTGCCCGTACCATGGCATGAGTAAGAAGCCCCCCGGTTAGGATCATGTACATCTTCACAGAAGATGCCTAGGGATCGCCCAGATCCGGGTATATACGGCTGGGAATGGACTGCAGGAGGCCCCCCATGCAGGTCAAGAAGGTGATCACCTACGTGGCTGTCGCGTTCGTGGTCTTCTACCTGTTCACCCGGCCGGCCCAAGCCGCCGCCGCGGTCAACGGTGTGTTCGACGGAATCCTTCAAGGAGCTAATCAGTTGGCCGTGTTCTTCTCAAGTGTTCTGACCTGACCGTAGGTTCTGTCTGCGTCAGGTGCTTCCCCGCGCTGCCGGATCGTGTTACGCAGGCAGGATGAGAGATCGCCCCAGCGGCACCAAACCCCATCAGCTCGACCCCCACGCGCGGCGCATCCTCGAGCGAGCGGAGCTCGAGGGCATCGAGCTGATCCGTTTCCTGTACGTCGACCACGGTGGCGTCATCCGTGGCAAGGCGGCATCCCGGTCACGGTTGGCCGAGCGGCTCAGCACGGGCATCGGGCACACGGTGGCCATGATGGCGATGAACATGCTCGACCAGCTCCAGGAGGTCGAGCACCTGGGTCCGGTGGGCGAGGTACGCATCGTCCCCGACCCTGCCACGTACGTCCCGTTGCCGCACGCCCCCGGCTCGGCGGCCATGCTGTCAGACCTGTGTCTGCCGGATGGCAGCCCCTGGGGGGCGTGCGCGCGGACGTTCCTGAAGGAGGCCGTCGCCGAGCTCAGGACCGAGGGGTACGCGCTGGTGGCGGCGTTCGAGCCCGAGTTCACGCTCGGGCGCCGGCTGCCCGACCCGATGGGCGGCCCCGACCGCCTGGTGCCGCTCGACGACTCGCTCTGCTACGCCACCACGGGCTTCGACACGGCCCACGACTACACGATCAAGCTGATCCGCGCGCTGGAGACGCAGGGTCTGCGGGTCGAGCACTACCATCCGGAGCTCGGGCCCGGCCAGCAGGAGCTGTCGATCCGGCATGCGCCCGCCCTGCGTGCCGCCGACAACCACGTCATCTACCGCGACACCGTGCGCGGCGTCGCCATGCGGATGCAGATGTGGGCCTCGCTGGCCCCCAAGCCGCTGGCCGAGCAGGCGGGCAACGGCTGCCACCTGCACCTGTCGCTGTGGAACGACACCCAGAACGTCTTCGCCGAGGAGAGCGAGGTCCGCGACGGCTTCATCGGCGGCCTGCTCGCGCACCTGCCCGCCCTCACCGCCCTGACCTGCGGCAGCGTCAACAGCTTCCGCCGCCTGGCGCCCCGCATGTGGTCCGGCGCGTACGCCGTGTACGGCCCCGACAACCGCGAGGCCGCGATCCGCGTGTGCTCCCCGCTCGGCGACAGCGGCGAGCCGAACCTGGAGCTGAAGCCCTCCGACTCCTCCGCCAACCCCTACCTGTCGCTCGGGGCCGTCATCCACGCCGGGCTCGACGGCATCCGGCGCAAGCTCGACCCCGGCGAGGCGGTGGACGTCGACCCCGACACGCGGCCGGGCCTCTATCCGCGGCTGCCGCAGTCGCTCGACGAGGCGCTCGACGCCCTGGAGGCCGACGAGGTGCTGATGGAGGCGCTCGGGCCGCTGCGGCGCAGCGCGTACCTGGCCGTCAAGCGGTCGGAGGCGGCGGCGTTCGCCGGCAAGGACGTCTCCTACGAGCTCTTCCACCACCTGCGGGTGTTCTGAACGACCCTGGCTCCGGCGTGCGAAGCCCCGGGCGCGAAGGCCCGGGGCCGGAAGCGCAGGTGTGTCGCGGTCCGATCAGCGGACCGGGTGGCCTGCCATCCTCAGTGTGTCCTTGACCTCGGAGATCTTCAGCGTGCCGAAGTGGA
>NZ_JAATEP010000064.1:0-57798 GCF_012034275.1 Nonomuraea composti
AGACGCTGGCCGCCAGCACGGCGTCGGCGCCCGCCGCCACCGCCGGCGGGAAGTGCTCCAGCCGGCCCGCGCCACCGCTGGCGATCACCGGCACCCGCACGGCCGCCCTGACCGCCCGCAGCATCTCCAGGTCGTAGCCGTCGAGCGTGCCGTCGCCGTCCATCGAGTTGAGCAGGATCTCGCCCACCCCGAGCTCCTCGCCCCGGGCGGCCCACTCCACGGCGTCGATGCCGGTGCCGCGCCGCCCGCCGTGCGTGGTCACCTCGAAGCCGCTCGCGGTGCCGGGGGCCCGGCGCGCGTCCACCGACAGCACGACGCACTGCGCGCCGAACCGCCTGGACGCCTCGGTGAGCAGCTCCGGCCGGGCGATGGCGGCGGTGTTGAGCGACACCTTGTCGGCACCGGCCCGCAGCAGCCGGTCGACGTCGTCGACCGAGCGCACTCCCCCGCCGACGGTGAGCGGGATGAACACCTGCTCGGCGGTCCTGCGCACGACGTCGAGCATCGTCTCGCGCTCGCCGGAGGACGCCGTGATGTCGAGGAAGGTCAGCTCGTCGGCGCCCTCCTCGTCGTAGCGCCTGGCCAGCTCGACGGGATCGCCCGCGTCGCGCAGGTTCTCGAAGTTGACGCCCTTGACCACGCGTCCGGCGTCGACGTCGAGACAGGGGATGACTCTTACCGCTACGGTCATGTTCGCAGTGCCTCTATTTCGATCTCGACCAGCATTCTAGGGTCGACCAGCCCCGCGACCCGCACTCCTGTGCAGGCCGGCCGTACCTTGCAGAAGACCTCGTGGATGGCCTGTCCGACGGGGTCGAAGTGGCGCTGCTCCACCACGTAGTAGCGGACCATGACGACGTCCTCCCGCGTCAGGCCGCCCATCAGGACGGCTTCGAGCGCGATGTCGATCGCGGTCAGTGCCTGCTTGTACGGGTCTCCGACGTGCCGCACCTCGCCCGCCACCGTGGCCGTGCAGCCGGACACGATCACCCGCTCGCCCGCCACCACGGCCCGGGCGTAGCCGTACCTCTCCTCCCAGATGCCGCCAGAAAACACCCGGTAACCGGTGCTCTCCATGCCGATGCTGCTGACGCTCATCCCGCCCCCTCCCGGCGAGCTACACGCGTACCGCGGAAAGCGCGTCTTCCAGCGTGAACGCGTGAGCGTAGAGCGCCCTGCCCACAATGGCGCCCTCCACTCCGTCCGGGACGAGAGAAGCCAGTGCCACCAGGTCATCGAGGCTGGAAACGCCGCCGCTGGCGATGACCGGCCGGTCGGTGCGGGCGCAGATCCGCCGGTAGAGGTCGAGGTTGGGGCCCTGGAGCATGCCGTCCTTGGTCACGTCGGTGACGACGTAGCGGGGGCAGCCGTCGGACTCCAGCCGGTCGAGCACCTCCCACAGGTCGCCGGCGTCCTCGGTCCAGCCGCGGGCGGCGAGGGTGGTGCCGCGCACGTCGAGCCCGACCGCGATCCGGTCGCCGTGCTCGGCGATGATCTTCCGGCACCACTCCGGGTTCTCCAGGGCGGCGGTGCCGATGTTGACCCGGCGGCAGCCGGTGGCCAGGGCGGTGGCCAGCGACTCGTCGTCGCGGATGCCGCCGGACAGCTCGACGTTCACATCGAGCTTGCCGATCACCTCGGCGATCAGCTCGCGGTTGCTGCCCCGGCCGAACGCGGCGTCGAGGTCGACCATGTGGATCCACTCGGCGCCCGCCTCCTGCCAGGCCAGCGCGGCGGCCAGGGGCGTGCCGTGGACGGTCTCGGTGCCGGCCTCGCCCTGCGTCAGGCGTACGGCCTGGCCGTTCACGATGTCGACGGCGGGCAGCAGTACGAGCGACATTCAGGTCCTCCGGTCGAAAGCGAGGGTCACGACAACGGGTGCGAGCAGCAGGGAGAAGACGAGCACGCCGAAGCTGAGCGGGAACGAGCCCCAGATCAGCCAGACGATCACCTGCACGAGCAGGAAGCCGAGCGCCACCACCGCGTTCTGGGCGCGGTGGCGGCGGGCCAGCACGCCGCCCTGGCGGTAGAACCGCACCGGGCGCGGCGTCAGGCGGGCCAACACGGCGCGGCGGCGGGCCCGGCGGGCCTGCCGCTCCTCGTTGGCCCGGATCGCGCGCGCCCGCTCGGCCTCCCGCTCGGCCCGGCGGCGCGCGCGTTCCTTGCTCATGACGGGCTCACAGCGTCTGGAGCCAGTTGCGCAGCAGCGCGGCTCCGGCGTCGCCGGACTTCTCGGGGTGGAACTGGGTGGCCATGAGCGGGCCGTTCTCGACGGCGGCCACGAACGGCACGCCGTGCTCGGCCCACGTGACGGCCGGCTCGGCGAAGCCCTCGCCGGTGCGCAGCTCCCACTCGCGCACGCCGTAGGAGTGCACGAAGTAGAAGCGGGTGGCCGCGTCGAGGCCGTCGAACAGCACGCTGCCGGCGGGCGACTTGACGGTGTTCCAGCCCATGTGGGGCAGCACCGGCGCCTCCAGCCGCTCGACCGTGCCGGGCCACTCGCCGCAGCCCTCGGTCTCGACGCCGTGCTCGACGCCCCTGGCGAACAGGATCTGCATGCCGACGCAGATGCCGAGCACCGGCCGGCCGCCGGACAGGCGGCGCCCGACGATCTGCTCGCCGCGCACGGCCTTGAGGCCCTTCATGCACGCCTCGAACGCGCCCACGCCGGGCACGACGAGGCCGTCGCACTCCAGCGCCGCCTCGAAGTCGGGCGTGACGGTCACCTCGGCGCCGGCCCTGGCCAGGGCCCGCTCGGCCGAGCGCAGGTTGCCCGAGCCGTAGTCGAGCACCACGACGTTCTTCTTGCTCACCACCACAGCACCCCCGCCGTGATCGCCATCGCCGCGCCCAGCGCGCAGACGGCCGCACCGATCTTGAGCCCCTGCTTGCCCAGGGAGAAGACGCCACCGGCCAGGAACAACCCGAGGAAGACCATCACGATGGCGAGGACGTTGTCGGTCATAGCACGCCCTTGGTGCTGGGCACCCCAGTGGCGCGGGGGTCGAGTTCGGACGCCTCGCGCAGCGCCCTGGCCAGCGCCTTGAACTGGGCCTCCACGATGTGGTGGGCGTTGCGGCCGTAGGGGACGTGCACGTGCAGGCAGATCGCGGCCTGCGCGACGAACGACTCGAGGATGTGGCGGGTCATCGTCGTGTCGTACTCGGGGCCGATCATCGGCGCCATGCCCTCGGGCTCGGTGTGCACGAGGTAGGGGCGGCCGGACAGGTCGACGGTGACCTGGGCGAGCGACTCGTCGAGCGGGCACGACGCGCTACCGAACCGCCTGATGCCCGACTTGTCGCCCAGCGCCTCGCGGAACGCCGCGCCCAGCGCGAGCGCGGTGTCCTCGATCGTGTGGTGCGAGTCGATGTGCAGGTCGCCCTCGGTCTTGACGGTCAGGTCGAACAGCCCGTGCTTGCCGAGCTGGGCCAGCATGTGGTCGTAGAAGCCGACCCCGGTGGCCACCTCGACCCGGCCGGTGCCGTCGAGGTTCACCTCGACCAGGACCGAGGTCTCCTTGGTGACACGCTCGATGCGACCTACGCGGCTCAAAGCACTCCTTCCAGGGCGGCGCGGAAGGCCGCCATCTCCTCGCTGGTGCCGATCGAGACACGCAGCCACTCCGGCGGGCCCACCTCGCGGATGAGCACCCCGCGCTCCAGCATCGCCTCCCACACCTTGCGCCGGTCGGGGAAGCGCCCGAACAGCACGAAGTTCGCGTCGGAGTCGGCCACGGCCAGGCCCTGGGAGCGCAGCCACGTCACCGTGTCGTCACGCTCGCGGCGCAACGCGCCGACGGTGCCGAGCAGCTCCTCCTGGTGCCGCAGCGCCACGCGCGCCGCCGTCTGGGTGAGCGTGGACAGGTGGTACGGCAACCGCACCAGCAGCAGCGCCTGCACCACGGCCGGGTGCGCGGCCAGGTAGCCCACGCGGGTGCCGGCCATGGCGAACGCCTTCGACATCGTCCGGGTGACGATCATGCGCGGGTGCGCGGGCAGCAGCGTCAGCGCCGACGGCGTGCCCTCGCGGGCGAACTCGGCGTAGGCCTCGTCGACCACCACGATGCCGGGCGCCGCCGCGGCGACCGCCTCGATCGTGTCGAGCGGCTGCGCGGTGCCGGTCGGGTTGTTGGGCGAGGTGATGAAGACGATGTCGGGGCGGTGCTCCTCGATCGCGGCCACGGCCTTGCCGGGGTCGAGCGAGAAGTCGTCCTCGCGGCTGGCCTTGACCCACTCGGTGCTGGTGCCGCTGGTGATGATCGGGTGCATCGAGTAGGACGGCTCGAACCCCATGGCGCTGCGGCCGTGGCCGCCGAACGCCTGGAGGATCTGCTGGAGCACCTCGTTGGAGCCGTTGGCGGCCCACACCTGCTCGGTGCTCAGCCCGTGGCCGAGGTAGGCGGCCAGCTCGGCGCGCAGCTCGACGGCGTCTCTGTCGGGGTAGCGGTTGAGCTCGCCCGCCTGCTCCCCGATCGCCCTGGCCAGGTCGGCGACCAGCTCGGGCGAGGGCGGGTAGGGATTCTCGTTGGTGTTGAGCCGGACCGGGACGTCGATCTGCGGCGCGCCGTACGGCGTCTTGCCCCGCAGGTCGTCGCGGATGGGCAGGTCGTCGAGGTTCACTCGGGCACTCGCCAGTCGAATCGGGCGCGGATCGCCGCGCCGTGTGCGGGCAGGTCTTCGGCGTCGGCCAGGACCGACACGTGGGCCGCCGCGCCGGCCAGCGCCTCGCGGCTGTAGTCGACGACGTGGATGCCGCGCAGGAACGACTGCACCGACAGGCCACTGGAGTGGCAGGCGCAGCCGCCGGTGGGCAGCACGTGGTTGGAGCCGGCGAGGTAGTCGCCGAGCGAGACGGGCGCGTAGGTGCCCACGAAGATCGCGCCGGCGTTGCGCACGCGCGCCGCGACGGCCGCCGCGTCGGCGGTGTGGATCTCCAGGTGCTCGGCGGCGTAGGCGTCGACGACCTTGAGGCCGTCGTCGATCGAGCTCACCAGCACGATGCCGGACTGCTTGCCGCTCAGCGCCTCGGTGATGCGCTCGGAGTGCTTGGTGGCCGAGACCTGGCTCGGCAGCTCCTTCTCCACCGCGTCGGCCAGCTCGGGGCTGGTGGTGACGAGCACGGCGGCGGCGATCGTGTCGTGCTCGGCCTGGCTGATCAGGTCGGCGGCGACGTGCACCGGGTCGGCCGTCTCGTCGGCCAGGATGGCGATCTCGGTGGGGCCGGCCTCGGAGTCGATGCCGATCAGGCCCTTGAGTAGCCGCTTGGCCGCCGCCACGTAGATGTTGCCGGGGCCGGTCACCATGGTGACGGGCGCGCACTCCTCGGTGCCGTACGCGAACATGGCCACCGCCTGCGCCCCGCCCACGGAGTAGACCTCGTCGACGCCGAGCAGCGCGCACGCGGCCAGGATCGTGGGGTGCGGCAGGCCGCCGAACGCCTTCTGCGCCGGGCTGGCCACGGCCAGCGAGCCGACGCCCGCCTCCTGCGCGGGCACGACGTTCATCACGACGCTGGAGGGATAGACCGCGCGGCCGCCGGGGACGTAGAGGCCCACGCGATCGACCGGCACCCACCGCTCGGTGACCGTGCCGCCGGGCACGACCTGCGTGGTGACGTCGGCGCGCCGCTGGTCGCGGTGGACGAGCCTGGCCCGCCTGATCGACTCTTCCAGCGCCGCCCTGACCCTGGGATCGAGCTCGGCGAGGGCCCGGTCGAGGGCCTCGGCGGGCACGCGGGCGGAGGCGATCTCGACACCGTCGAACCTGGCGGTCAGCTCCCGTACGGCTGCCGCCCCGCGATGGCGCACGTCGTCGCAGATGGGCCGCACCTTCTCCAGGGCGGCCTCGACGTCGAGCTCGGCGCGGGGCAGCACGTCGCGCAGGTCCTCCGGCAGAGAACCGCGCATGTCAATACGGGAAATCACCCTGACAGTCTACGGAGTCCGGGCCCTGAATCTGGTTCTGTCCATCATGCGGACATGTCGGGCGCGGCGCTTTGGGGGCGGCTGCGAGGGCGGCACGTCGGGCGCGGCGCTGCGAGGGCGGCACGTCGGGCGCGGCGCTTCGAGGGCGGCACGTCGGGCGCGGCGCAAGTGAAGGCCGCGGGGCGGGCGCTCGCCGACGCGCGCCCCGCGGCCACCATCACCCCGGACCGGGCCTGCCGGGGCGGAAGCCGTGGCCGTCACGGGGGCACGGCCACGGCAGGGAAAAGCTCAAGGGGTCACAACTGCCCGGGAGCGGCCGGATCTAACGTCTCCGCCAAGAAAAACTTTGAGTAATCAAAAGCTAACGTTACGTCATCTTTACGGCCGGGCACGTGTCGTAGAGGGGCCGTCTCATGCACCACACCAGCACCGGCACACATCACCCGGGCCGGACGATCTGCTCATCTCTCCAGCACGCCGCGGCCCTGCACCCGGTCGCGACCGCCGAGCCCGGCGCGGTGGCGGGCATCCCGCTCGTCCGGCCGGCCCGGCATCGACCCCGGCTACGCGATCCCCTCCCACGTCGCCGCCGCCGGCGTGCCGCGCGGCGCCCTGTGGAAGAACGTCCCCGCCGCCGAACCGGGCGAGGAGCACTGGGCCGAGGTACGCAAGGTCTGCGGCGGCTGCTTCACCGACGACGAGCGGCGGCGCGGCACCACCGTCATCGGCCAGCGCGCCACCCACCCCACGGAAAGGCTCGTGCTCGACCACTTCGAGGAGCTGATCTCCCGCTACCCGGAGCACCTGGCGTTCGGCGGCCGCCTGGGCACCCGCTACCCGTGGCGGGCCGCCACCGCCACCGCCGCGGGCGGCACCCGGCTGCGGTACTCCGTGACCAGCGAGATCCGCAAGGCCGTCACCGCGTCCGGCGGGTGGGCGGCCGGCGGCACGATCGACATCACGGTGCCCGGGCACGCCGCGTTCACCGGCGGCTACACGCACGGGGTCGGCACCACCAGCCCCTGGCCCAGCTCCGACACCGTGCACTCGCACCTGCTCGTCGAGCCGGGCGAGCGCGGCAGGATCGACGTCCACGGCATCGGCGGGATCTACTCCGGCTTCCTCTACTTCGCCATGACCGGCTTCCCCCGCCACGACGAGCACGGCGCCCGCTGCTTCGACCTGGGCGGCCACCACGTCTGGACGACCCTCGGCTACCTGTGCTTCCCCGTCGAGGACGCGTTCGTCAAATCGCCCGACGCCCCCGCGGCCGTGCTGCGCTTGCGCCGCACCTGGCCCGACGGCGTTCCCGAGCCGGGCCCCGCCCTGCTCGGCACCCCGGGAGAGGGCCGCCGTTGACGTGTCCATCATGTCCGGGCGCATACCCTTACCGGCATGGGACAGTGGCGCGGGCCGGACGGCATCCTCGTCGAGGCGATCATTCTGGACGATCGCCCGCTGCTGCGTGTCTCCCACCAGGTCAACGGGCGCACCTACCTGCGCGGCTACTGCACCACGGTCTCCGAGCTCGGCCAGCACGGCGTGGACCTGGCCGAACTGGTCGAAGACAGACCTCTTGACCATCTGTAGACCCCTCCTCACCACTGTCGATCAAGCGGACGGGGTACGGCATGAGCCATGGTGCGGCTGCCGGCCTACGCGCCGATGCTGGCCCAGCTCGGGACGCTGACCTCCGTCCAGGGCGACGACTGGGCCGTGGAGATGAAGTGGGACGGCGTGCGGGCCCTCGCCTACATCGAGGACGGCGCCGTCCGGCTGATGTCGCGCAACGGCAAGGACATCACCCCCGCCTACCCCGAGCTGCAGCTCATGGCCGGCGCCATCGGCCGGCACGACACCGTCCTCGACGGTGAGGTGGTGGCCTTCGACGACGCCGGGCGGCCCAGCTTCGAGGCGCTGCAGCCCCGCATGCACCAGCGCAACCCGGCCGCCGTGGCCGAGCTGACCAGGGCGGTGCCGGTCACGTACATGGCCTTCGACATCCTGCACCTCGACGACTCCGGCGTGCTCGCGCGGCCCTACACCGAGCGGCGCGAGCTGCTGGAGGGCACGCTGCGGCCCGGGTACCGGTGGCAGGTGCCCGTGTGGTTCGCCGACCACGCGTCCCAGGCGTTCGACTCCTCGCGGCAGCTCGGGCTCGAAGGGGTCGTGTGCAAGCGGATGGGCTCGCCCTACCGTCCCGGCCGGCGCAGCGGCGAGTGGACCAAGATCAAGAACGTCAGCGCGGTCGAGATCGTCATCGGCGGGTGGAAACCGGGCGGCGGGCGGCGCTCGGGGATGATCGGATCGCTGCTGCTCGGCGCCTACGACCCGCGCGGCCGGCTGCGGTACGTCGGCCACGTCGGCACCGGCTTCACCGAGGCCATGCTGCGCGACCTGCACGACCGGCTCATACCCCTGGAGCGGGACGACTCGCCGTTCGACGAGGTGGTGCCGCGCGAGCACGCCCGCGACGCCCACTGGGTGGAGCCCCGGGTCGTCGGTGAGGTGCAGTACGCCGAGGTCACCGGCGACGGGCGGCTGCGGCACCCGTCGTGGCGGGGGCTGCGGCCCGACCGCGATCCGCGCGAGGCGAGCACCGCCGACCTCCTCCCCGGGCAGGGGGACGCCGCCGCGGGCTGATTTACCCGACACGGACCCCCCGACAGCACATCGTCACCATTTGGTGACTTAAGGTGACCAGAGGTCATCGAGCCGCTCGGGGGACATTGTGCGCAAAACTCTCGTCACCACCCTGACCACGCTGGCCGGGGTCACACTCGCCCTGCCCGCCGACCTGCCGGCGGCGGCCGACCCGCCGCCCGCCACCGGCACCACACCGACCGGCCAGTCACCACCCTCCCTCCAGACGGCGCCCGTCGCCCAGACCGTGCGGCCCGCTCCGCAGGGCCGCCCCTGGGGGGCCGCCGCGTCGCCGGTGATGCGTCCCGGACGGGCGGTGCGGTACTGGACGGCGAACAAGCAGGCCAAGGCCAAGGCCGCCGACCTGCCGCCCAGCGTCCCCAGCACGGGAGTGGGCGCGGGCGTGGGATCGGGATCGGGCGTCGGCGGGGGCACGAGCGTCCGCGCCGGTGCAGGCGTCGGCGCGGACGGGACGGGCACAGGGCCGGGCACGGGCTCAGGCACGGGCTCAGGCACGGGCTCAGGCACGGGCGCCGGTGAGGAGTCGGACGACAGCGGCGGGGCGGCCGAGCGGCGCAGCGTGCCCTCCGCCAAACGCATCACGCCCGGCGGCGACACCAACGGTTACGCCCGGGTGCGCCGCCCGTACACAAGCACGCCGGCCAGCCGGATCACCGGCCGCCTGTTCTTCGTCAACGCGGCCGGCAACGGCGACTCCTGCAGCGCCTCGGTGGTCCGCTCGGCGTCCAGGCTGCTCGTCGTCACCGCCGCCCACTGCGTGTACGGCGTGCCCGCCGGCGCGGCGACCGGCCGCTGGCACACCAGCTTCGCGTTCGTGCCCGCCTACGACGGCCGCGGCGCCACCGTACGGCAGCGCGAGCCGTACGGACGCTGGGGCGGGCGGCGCGCGTGGAAACCCGACGGCTACACCGGCGCGCCCGGCGGCGACTGGAACTCCATCTACGACGTCGCCCTCATCGAGGTCGGCCGCCGCAGCCGCACCCTCCAGGACGCCGTGGGCGCCTTCACCCCGCTGCTCAACCAGGGCGGCAAGCACACGATCGCGACCACCGGCTATCCGGGGCTGCTCGGCAGGAAGCCGTACGACGGCAGGGACCAGCTCTGGTGCCTGGGCAGGACCAGGCCGGCGCTCGGGATCGCCCACGGCGACGGCGTGCTCGCCGCCCGCAGCGCGGCGGCGACGTCGAAGGCGGGGCGGATGGAGACGTTCAACTGCCACCTGTTCAAGGGGCACAGCGGCGGGCCGTGGGTGGTCAAGGGCACCGGCGACCTGGTCGGGGTGCTGTCGGCGGGCAAGGAGGACGGCGAGTCCGACGGCAACTCGGTGGCCAACGCGATCAACCTCGACGGGTACGGCGCGATCGTCAAGCGGGCCGACCCGCGCGGGGTGTACGACGCGCGTTCCATCACTCTGACGGGCCCCGCCCGACCGGTGCGGGCCGGTGGCACCGCCACGCTCACCGCCACCGTCACCATGCGCGGGCTGATGGCCGCCGCCCAGGTGCCCGTCACGCTCACCCTGCCGCCCGGCGCCAGCCTGGCCTCGATCAGCGGCGCCACGTGCAGGAGCGGCGAACGCGAGGCGTCCTGCACGATCGGCAGCCTGCATCCGGGCCATCCGGTACGGCTCCAGGCCCGCGTCCGCGTGGCACCGGGCGCGCCGGACCGGCTGCCGGTCACGGCCCGCGTCACCTCGACCCGCCTGGACCCGGCGCAACGCGACAACACCAGCGTCCTGCGCCTGGCGACCACCCGTTAGCCGGTGGCACCACCGCCTCCCACCCGATCGGACGGCGGCCACCGCCTCCCGCTCGACCGGACGGCGGCCATCGCCTCCGGCCCGGTCGGACGGCCTCCTTCAGCTGGTCAGGCGGCCTGGCTGCTCCGGCGGCGGGCCGGTCAGGCGGCGGGCACCGGCTCCTTGATCGTGCGGGCCATGAGCAGGGCCAGCAGCGGGAACACGATCAGGCAGGCCAGCGCCGTCCGCAGCGACGCCGCCTCGGCCACCGCCCCCACCAGCGGGCTGGCCACGCCGCCCACGCTGACCGCCAGCCCCAGGGTGACGCCGCTGGCCGTGCCCACCCTGGTCGGCAGGAAGTCCTGCCCCAGCGTCACGTGCAGGGAGAACGGGGCGTACAGGGCGATGGAGGAGGCGGCGACGAACAGGTACGCGGCGGGGCCGGGTACGAGCACCACGCCGGCGACGGCGGGCACGGCCAGCGCGTACGACAGCCGCATCGTGCGCACCCGCCCCAGCCGCGCCGCGGCCCGGCCGCCCACCACCGTGCCCACCGCCCCGCCGGCGAACAGCACGAACAACGCCACCGCCCCGGCCGCGCCGCCTCCCATGTAGAGGGCCACGAAGGCGCTCAGCCCGACGTACACGACCGAGCGGAAGACGATCACGAGCGTCAGCCGGGCGAACGACGCCCAGTCGTCCCGCCCCGTGACCGGACCTTCCGCGCGTCCCCGCGGAGCGCCACCGGACAACGCCACGATCGCCGGCAGCGTCAGGACCGCGCCGAGCACCGCGGGCAGCACGAGCAGCGGCGAGGCGCCCAGCCCCCACCCCGCCAGCAGCGGCGTCACCAGCACGGGTGCCGACGCGAAGCCCAGCGTCCCGCCCGTCGCGAACCAGCTCATCCGCACATGGCTGCCCTCGCTCGCCATCCTGGCCAGGCGCGCCGACTCCGGATGGTAGGCGGCCACGCCGAGCCCGGACAGGGCCGCCGCCAGCCAGGTCAGCACGTACGAGTCCGAGACGCCGCACACGGCGACCCCCGTCCCCGCCAGGACCATGCTCGCCGGGATGAGCCACGGCATGCGCCACCTGTCCGTGAGCACCCCGAAGATCGGCTGCACGATGGACGACAGCAGCGTGGCGGCCAGCACGATGCCGGACACGGCGACGTACCCGTAACCGCGCCCCGCCACGAGGAACGGCACGAGCGCGGGGACCGCGCCCTGGTAGAAGTCCACGGTGGCGTGGCCGGCGGCGAGCATGGGGATCCTGTTCACCCCTCGATCCTCGCCCCGGGGACGGATGGCCCGCTTCCGATAAAATGCCAACACATGACGGAAATCCGCCACCTGTCCGAAGCTCCCACTGGCAGGCGCCCCCTGGCACCCGGGGCGGGCATCGACGCCCACCGCCACGACACCCACCAGATCGCCTACGCCGGCCGCGGCGTCATCTCCGTCACCACCGACGCCGGCACCTGGGTCGCCCCGGCGAACCGCGCCCTCTGGGTACCGGCGGGCACCGTCCACGAACACCGCGCCCACGGCGACACGGACCTCCGCCTGGTCGGCCTCACCCACAACCCCCTCGGCCTCAACCGCCCGGCCGTCCTCGCAGTCGGCCCCCTGCTCCGCGAACTGATCATCGCCTACACCGGCGACCCGTCACACGACGCCGCCGACGCGCGGCGGGACGGCAGAGACTCGCAGGGGCGTGCCGGGGACTCGCAGGGGCGTGCCGGGGAGCGGGCGCGGCTGCTGGCGGTGCTGCTCGACCAGCTCAAGCACGCCCCCGAGCAGCCGCTCCACCTCCCCACCGCCCGGGACCCCCGCCTGGCCGCCGTCTGCGCCGTCCTGCACCGCGACCCGGCCGACCCCAGCCCCCTCGCCCGGCTCGCCGCCCGCGCCGGCACCAGCGACCGTACGCTGGCCCGGCTGTTCAGGGCCGAGCTGGGGATGACGTTCCCGCAGTGGCGCACCCAGCTCCGCCTCCACCACGCCCTCCTCCTGCTCGCCGACGGCCTCCCCGTGACCACCGTCGCGCACCGGTGCGGGTGGGCGTCGGCGAGCGCGTTCATCGACGTGTTCAGAAGAGCGTTCGGGTACACGCCCGGCCGGGTGCGCACGACCCCGGGGTGAGCGCCCCGACTCGAACGGCGGCACCCGCACCATGATCGTCAGCCATCGCGCTATGGTCATCAACCATGTCGCGCAAAACCAAGACTGGGGGCACTCCGGCCACCATGGCGCTGGCCAAGGCGGGGGCGGAGTTCACGCTTCATCCGTACGAGCACGATCCCGCCGCCGCGGCCTACGGCGAGGAGGCCGCCGACGCGCTCGGCGTACCGTACGAGCGCATCTTCAAGACGCTCGTCGCGGAGGTGGAGAGCGGGCTGGCGGTGGCGGTCGTGCCGGTGGCGGGCAAGCTCGACCTCAAGGCCCTGGCCGGCGCGCTCAACAGCAAGCGGGCCGCCATGGCCGACGCCGCCAAGGTCGAGCGGGTCACGGGGTACGTCGTGGGCGGGATCAGCCCGCTCGGGCAACGCAAGCAACTCCCCACCGTGGTCGACTCGTCGGCACTGGACTTCGAGACGATCTACTTCTCGGCCGGCAAGCGCGGGCTCCAGATCGAGACCTCCCCCGACAACCTCATCACCCTCACCCGCGCCGTCACGGCCCCCATCGGCAAGACCGCCTGACCCCACCCCTTCCCCACCGCACTCCGGCCGAGCTCCTTCCGGGGTGAAGGGGGAAGGGGCCGCCCACCCTCCGGCCCCGGGGCAGCGGCGACGGGCGCAACCACACCACCAGGCGGCAACGCCCCACGCGCCCGCACCGCAGGAGGGCGGCACACCGGTGCCCGCAGAGCACGGCGGGCCAGCACACACCACAGCGCAGGGCACACGCGTGCACCTCACCACCGACCGGCACCGCACCACGCGCCCGCACCGCATCACCGGAGGCAGCGCATCACCGGAGGCAGCGCACCGAGCGCTCGCACAGCACGGCAGGCCGGCGCAGGGCCGCACGCGCCCGCACCTCACCCGCCGGTCGGCGCCGCGGCACGCCGGAGCGTAGCGCGGGTCCGGTCACCGTCTCCGGCCTTGGTGATGGCCTTCAAGGGGCAGGGCTGGGCGGTGGCGGTGGGGGTGGTCACGCCGCGGGCGTATGACGAGGTGGTGGGGGCGGTCCCCGTGGTGGGGTGGCCATTCCAGGGAGGGTGTGCCGGGGCCCTGGCCGAGGAGCCATTCGAACAGCCTCCGGTAGCGGCGTCCGAACGGGTGGTTCCCGCGCTTCTTGCGTTCCTCCTCCGCCAGCGCCTTCTCCAGCCCCGGCGTGTGGCCGCCGCCGAAGCGGGACATGTCGGGACCCGGGAAGCCGCGGGGTTCGGTCCGGCGCAGGGCGGCGTCCATGGAGTCGACCCAGATCGGCCCGGGCAGCGACGCCCCCTGCACCGACCCGAAGTACTGGTCCCCGATCTGCACCCCTTGGAGGGGGAAGCGGTAGGAGCCGCGGATGTCGCCGACGCTGACGGCCGCCGCGAGGTGCGGCGTGTAGCCGGCGAACCAGGCGGAGGTGTAGCCGTTGTTGGTGCCGGTCTTGCCGGCGGCGGGCCGCCCGAGGGACTGCCCTTTCATGGTGCCCTTGTCGAACACGCCCTGGAGCACGTGGCTGACGGCGTCGGCGACGCCGCGGTCGAGGGCCTGCTCGCAGGAGGGCGGGACGTGGGTGCGCCGCCCGTCCCTGCCGACGATCTCCACGATGGCGAGCGGCCGGCAGTACAGTCCCCGGGCGGCGAAGGCGGCGAACGAGGCGGCGACCGTCACGGGGTCCATCTCGTTGACCCCGAGCGTGAACGTCGGCACCTCCTTCAGAGGCTTCCCGTCGGCCCTGGTGATGCCGAGCGTCCTGGCCATGCGGACGACGTTGCAGAGCCCGACCTTGCGCTCCAGCATCATGTAGAAGATGTTCACCGACTTCCACGTGCCGGTCTCGATGCTGTGCGGCCCGCCCTCGCCCTCGCCGCTGGCGTTCAGCACGCGGGTGTCGGGGTCGTTGACGGGCCGGCCGGAGCAGTCGCGGTAGCCCTGCCCGGGTACGAGCGAGCCGGGCGTCTGGAACCCGTCGCCGAAGCGCCACCCCTGCTGCAGCGCGGTGGCGAGGGTGAAGACCTTGAACGTGGAGCCGGCCTGGAAGCCCTGCCCGCCTCCGTGCGCCACGTCGGCGGGCAGGTTGAAGGTGGTCTTGGGGCCGTTCTTGCGGTCGCCGGGGTTGCGGCCGAAGCGTTTGCTGGCGGCCATCGCCCTGATCCGCCCGGTCCGCGGCTCGACCATGGCCTCGGCGGCGACCTCGGTGTCCTCGGGTGAGACGCGCTCGCGGATGGCCCGTTCGGCGGCGCGCTGCGCGATCGGGTCGAGGCTGGTCCTGATCGTCAGGCCGCCCCTGGCCATCCTGACCTGGCGTTCGCGGGCGGTGTTGCCGAAGACGGGGTTCGACAGGAGCTCCTGCTGCACGTACAGGCAGTAGAACGGGTACCGGCTCTGCGCGCAGCCGCCCGGCTCGGGGCGCAGCTTGATGGCCAGCGGCGCCGCCTTGGCGGCGGCGGCCTCCTGCGGGGTGATCTGCTTGAGCCCGGCCATGCGGTCGAGCACGAGGTCGCGGCGCATCTTCAGGCGTTCCCGCTGCGCCTGCCCGAGCGAGGGGTCGGTCGAGTACGGCATGCGCACCGCCCCCGCCAGCGTGGCCGCCTGGGTCAGGGTCAGCCGGGAGGCCGTGGTGGAGAAGAAGCGCCTGGCGGCCGCCTCCACGCCGTGCGCGCCGGCGCCGAAGTAGGCGATGTTGAGGTAGCGCTCCAGGATCTCGTCCTTGCGGTACTTCTTCTCCAGCGCCAGCGCGTACCGCAGCTCGGTGATCTTGCGGGCGAGGTTGGGGGCGCGCGCCCGGTCGCGTTCGGCGTCGCTGCGCGCGCTCTCCACCAGGATGTTCTTGACGAGCTGCTGGGTCAGGGACGAGCCGCCCTGCCGGATGCCGCCCGCTTGGGTGTTGGTGAGCAGCGCCCGGATGGTGCCTCTGACGTCGAGGCCGCCGTGCTCGTAGAAGCGGGCGTCCTCGATCGCGACGATGGCCTTGCGCATCACGGGCGCGACCGCGCCGAGCCGCACGGCCGTCCTGTTGGCCTCGTAGAACTGGGCGAACGGCCGCCCGTCCTTGTCCAGCAGCCTGGTCACCTGGGCGAGCGGCTCCTCGCGCGGGGCGGGCGGCAGGTCCACGAAGGTGTTCGTGACGCTCATGGCGGCCAGGCCGCCCCCGCCGACCAGCGGCGCGGCCAGCGCGGCCGCCAGCACCCCGCCGAGCGCCCCCGCCAGGCCGAGCGCTCCGACGGATCTGAGTACGGTCACGTCAGATGATCTGCGACGTCCCGATCAGTGGCAAACGCCCGCTTCCTGCCTCTTTACCGTTGCCGTGTGATGTTCAGACCGAGCGAGGCGAACTGCTCGAACGGCCGGTGGTAGCCGCGTTCGATGTGGTGCACGCCGCGCAGCGTGGACGGGCCGTCGGCCACCGCGGCCGCCAGCACCGCCGAGAACCCGGCCCTGATGTCGGGCAGCGTCACGTCGGCGCCCTTGAGCTTGGACACGCCGCGCACGACGGCCGAGTGGCGGGCGTTCGTGTCGTGGTAGCGGCAGGCGGGGCCGCCGAGGCACTGGTCGAACACCTCGATCTCGCAGCCCATCTTCTGCAGCGCCGGCACGTACACGAGGCGGTTCTCGAAGACCGTCTCGTGCAGCACCGACATGCCCTGGCTCTGCGTGAACAGCACCATCAGCGGCGTCTGCCAGTCGGTCATGAACCCGGGGTGCGTGTCGGTCTGCACGGCCGCCGAGCGCAGGCCCTCAGGGGGCGCGGTGGCGCACAGGTACTCGTCGTTGATGTCGAACTGGGCGCCCATCCTGGCCAGCGTGGTGATCGCGGTGACCAGGCGGTCCTGCGGGCAGCCGTGCACGCGCACCTCGCCGCCGGTGATCAGGCCCGCCGCCAGGTACGAGAACGCCTCGATCCGGTCGCCGGTCAGCCACGTCTGGGCGCCGCGCAGCCGTTCGACGCCCTCGATGACGATCCTGCGGTCGGGCGACAGCTCGATCCTGGCCCCCATCCGCTGCAGGAACAGCGCCAGCTCCACCACTTCGGGCTCGGTGGCCGCGTTCTTCAGCACGGTCTTGCCGTCGGCCAGCACCGCCGACATCAGCACCGTCTCGGTGGCGCCCACGCTCGGGTACGGCAGCTCGATCCGGGTGCCGTTGAGCCGCTTGGCCTTGGCGTAGATGCCGGTGTCGCCCACCTGCACCTCGGCGCCCATCGCGCGCAGCGCCTCCACGTGGAAGTTCACCGGCCGCCGGCCGATCGGGTCGCCGCCGACCAGCGGCACGAACGCCTCCCCCGCCAGGTGCAGCAGGGGGCCGAGCATGAGGATCGGGATGCGGTTCAGGCCGGTGAACGCGTCGGGGACGCGCGGCTCGATCTCCGCGCCCTTCTCGATCCTGATCTCGGTACGGGAGATCTCGACGTGGATGCCGAGCGCCCGCAACATCTCGGCCGTGATGCCCACCTCGCCCACCTCGGGGGCGTTGTGGATGCTGCTCTCGCCGTTGCCCAGCATGGCCGCGACCATGTGCTTGGACACGCCGTTCTTCGAACCGCGCACTTCGACGTCGCCCCGGAGCGGTCCGGAGGGCTCTATCAGCCAGGCCTCTTCTGCAATCACGAAGTTCTGCCCTTTTCAATCGAGGTCGTGCGCAACCGCGCACGATGCACGATCGTACGTCGATGCGCCCCGGATGCCGCACTTGTCCGGGGATCACGACGCGCAGGAGGGCCGCCGGCCGGGCTGAGGGATACCATCGAGCTGATTCGGACGTACATGTGAGGGGGAGTGGCGTGACGAGGGAAGTACGCGCTTTTGCGGTAACTGTCCTCACACTCGCCGCTCTCGGGGTCGCCGCCGGACTGCTCTGGTCAGGGCTGACGCCGCGGGCGCCGTACCAGGTCACGGAGCAGGGCACGGTGCTGGCCGACCCGACGACGCAGGCGCTGATCGCGGCCGACGGCTGGTTCGCGGTGATCACGGGCGGGCTCGGGCTGCTGTGCGGCGGAGTGGCCTGGTTCGCGGCGCGGCGGTGGATGTTGCCGGTGCTGCTGGGGTTGTGCGCGGGCGGGGTGGCGGCGGCGTTCCTGACGTTGTGGGTCGGGTCCACGTTCACGCTAGGGGCGGTCACGGTGGAGGCGTCCCCGGCGCTGACGGCGGCCGGGACGAAGGTCGTCCCGGGCGCGCTGCATCTGACCGCCAAAGGGGTGATGGTGGCCTGGCCGCTGCTGGCCGTGGGGTTCTTCGGGCTGCTTGAGGGCATGCACGGCTACCGCGAGTCGCCACTGCGGGAGCCGTACGGCGGCATCGGGCCGGTCTGAGCCTGGAGTGGGAGCCGTACGGCGCGGTCCGAGCTCCTAGAGCGGGGGGCGGCGCAGGCCGTGGCCGGTGGCCTGCTCGAAGGCCCGGGCCACCCGCAGCACCCGGGCGTCCTCGAACGGCCGGCCCACGATCTGCACCCCCACGGGCAGCCCGTCCTCGGTGAACCCGGCGGGCACCGAGGCGGCCGGCGCGTGCAGGACGCTGATCCAGTACGCCGAGCGCATCCACGCCAGGTAGTCGGGCAGCTTCTGGCCGTTGATCTCGCTCACGTACGGCTGCTCGATCGGGAACGGCGGCACCTGGCTGACCGGCGCGAGCAGCACGTCGTAGGTGTCGAAGAAGGCGGCCATGCGCTGGTAGAGGCGGCTGCGGGCGCGCTCGGCCCGGGCCAGGTCGGCGCCGCTGACCTGGCGGCCCTGCTCGACGTTCCAGGCCGTGTTGGGCCCGAGCCCTCCCGTGTCGCCGTGCAGGTCGCCGAACACGAGCAGGTAGTTCCAGGCGCGGTAGGTGCGGAAGGCGTCCTCGGCGTCGCTCAGGTCCAGCTCGACCTGCTCCACGCGGGCCCCGAGCCGCTCGAAGACGGCGGGCGCGGTCGCGGTGACCGCCGCGGTGCGCGGGTCCACCGGCAGCCCGCCGAGGTCGGGGCTCCACGCCACGCGCAGCCCGGCGACCCCCTGCTCGGGCTCGGGCGCGAACACCTCCTTGATCGAGTACGGCGAGCGCCGGTCGAACCCGGCGATGGCCCCGAGCATCAGCGTCACGTCCTCGACCGTCCTGGCCATGGGCCCGGAGACGCCCAGCGTGTACCAGGCGTTGATGTCGGAGATGTCGGGCACCCGGCCGGGTGTGGGCCGCAGGCCGACGACGTTGCAGAAGGAGGCGGGGTTGCGCAGCGAGCCGCCCATGTCGGAGCCGTCGGCCAGCGGCACCATGCCGGTGGCCAGCGCGACCGCGGCTCCCCCGCTGCTGCCTCCGGCGGACTTGGCCGGGTCGTAGGGGTTCCTGGTGGCGCCGAACACCTCGTTGACGGTGTGGGAGCCGGTGCCGAACTCGGGGGTGTTGGTCTTGCCCACGGTGACGGCGCCCGCCGCCCGCAGCCGCTGGACGATCACGTCGTCGTGGTCGGGCACGTGCTCGGCGAACAGCGGGGACCCGTAGGTGGTGCGGATCCCCGCCGTGTCGACGAGGTCTTTGTGCGCGACCGGCACCCCGTGCAGCGGCCCGGCGGCCTCTCCCGAGGCCAGGGCCGCGTCGGCCGCCCTGGCCGCCTCCATGGCCCGGTCGGCGACGAGGGTGACGATGGCGTTGACGTGCGGGTTGACCTGCTCGATCCGGTCGAGATGGGCCTCGAGTACCTCCACGGCGCTCACCTGCCGGGCCCTGATCAGCCGGGCCAGCTCGGTCGCGGTCAGGAAATGCAGTTCGCTCACGCCTGCGATCCTGCCCCACGGCGCCGCCTCCCGGAAACGGGAGGCCGGCGCGGGGGAACGGAGGTCAGGCGCCGAGGCAGGCCGGGCCGAGGAGCTGCTTCAGGTCGCCCATCAGCGCCGGGGACGGCGTGACCCGCAGCCGGTCGTCGACCCGCATCACCGTCGTCTTGGGCCCGTTGTGCACCTGGAGGTGCACCTCGGACGTGCCGGGGTGGGTGGTGAGGATCTCCTTGAGCCGCCCCACCACCGGCGGCGTGCAGCGGGTCAGCGGCAGGCTCACCAGCAGCGGCCCACCGGCCTCCACGGTGAGGTCGGGCGCGGTCACCTCCATCGCGATGATCTTGGCAACGTCCTCCCGCTTGTCGATCCGGCCCTTGACGAACACGATCGCGTCTTCGGCCAGCAGCGTCGAGCAGAGCTGGTACGCCGACGGGAAGATCATCACCTCGATGGAGCCCGCGAGGTCTTCGAGCTGGGTCAGCACCCAGGTGTCGCCCTTCTTGGTGACCTTGCGCTGCACCCCGCTCAGGATGCCGCCCACGGTGACCACCTGCCCGTCGGCCCGGCTCTCGTCCTGGACGGCGCCGATCGAGCAGTCGGCTCCGGCCGCCAGGATGTGCTCGACGCCGAACAGCGGGTGGTCGGAGACGTACAGGCCGAGCATCTCCCGCTCGAACTGCAGCAGCGTCGTCTTGTCCCACTCGCCCACCGGAATCTGCACGTCGAAGGTCTGGTCCTCGCCGCCGTCGATCGCGCCGAACAGCGAGTCTTGGCCGATGGCCTCGTTCTTCTTGATGTCGATGATCGCGTCGACGGCCTGCTCGTGCACCATGACCAGGCCCTTGCGCACGTGCCCGAGCGAGTCGAAGGCGCCCGCCTTGATCAGCGACTCGATCACGCGCTTGTTGCAGACGATCGCCGGCACCTTGCGCAGGAAGTCCTTGAAGTCGGCGAAGCGGCCCTTCTCCTTGCGCGCGGAGATGATGCCGTCGACGACGTTGCCGCCGACGTTGCGGATGGCCGACAGGCCGAAGCGGATGTCGGTGCCGCGCGGGGTGAAGTCGAAGTCGGAGTCGTTGACGTCCGGCGGGAAGACCTTGATGCCCATGCGGCGGCACTCGTTGAGGTAGAGGGCCGACTTGTCCTTGTCGTCCTTGACCGACGACAGCAGCGCGGCCATGTACGCGGCCGGGTAGTTGGCCTTGAGGTAGGCGGTCCAGTAAGCGATGAGGCCGTAGGCGGCCGTGTGGGCCTTGTTGAAGGCGTAGTCGGAGAACGGCAGCAGGATGTCCCACAGCGCCTTGACGGCCTCGGGCGGGTAGCCGCGCTCCAGCATGCCCGCCTCGAAGCCGGCGTACTGTTTGTCCAGCTCCGCCTTCTTCTTCTTGCCCATGGCGCGGCGCAGCAGGTCGGCGGCGCCGAGGGAGAAGCCGGCCACCTTCTGGGCGATGGCCATGACCTGCTCCTGATAGATGATCAGGCCGTAGGTCGTGTCGAGGATGTCCTTGAGCGGCTCCTCCAGCGCCGGGTGGATCGGCGTGATCTCCTGCTGGCCGTTCTTGCGCAGCGCGTAGTTGGTGTGCGAGTTGGCGCCCATCGGGCCGGGGCGGTAGAGCGCGAGGGCGGCGGAGATGTCCTCGAAGTTGTCGGGGCGCATGAGGCGCAGCAGCGAGCGCATGCCGCCGCCGTCGAGCTGGAACACGCCCAGCGTGTCGCCCCTGGCCAGCAGCTCGTACGACTTGCGGTCGTCGAGCGGCAACGCCAGCAGATCGACCTTCTCACCCGTGGTCGCCTCGATCATCTTGAGGCAGTCGTCCATGATGGTGAGGTTGCGCAGGCCCAGGAAGTCCATCTTCAGCAGGCCGAGCGTCTCGCAGGTCGGGTAGTCGAACTGCGTGATGATCGCGCCGTCGGAGTCGCGACGCATGATCGGGATGTGGTCGGTCAGCACCTCGCGGGACATGATCACGCCGGCGGCGTGCACGCCCGTCTGCCTGATCAGGCCCTCCAGGCCCCTGCCGAGGTCCATCGTCGCCTTGACGTCGACGTCTTCCTCGTAGAGGCGGCGCAGCTCGCCGGCCTCGGCGTAACGCGGGTGGTCTTTGTCGAAGATGCCCGACAGCGGGATGTCCTTGCCCATGACGGCGGGCGGGAACGCCTTGGAGACGCGGTCGCCCAGCGCGTACGGGTAGCCCAGGACGCGGCCCGCGTCCTTGATGGCGGCCTTCGCCTTGATGGTGCCGAACGTGGCGATCATGGCGACCTTGTCGGCGCCCCACTTCTCGGTCACGTAGCGGATCACGTCGCCGCGCCTGCGCTCGTCGAAGTCGATGTCGACGTCGGGCATGGAGACGCGCTCGGGGTTGAGGAACCGCTCGAAGATCAGGCCGTGCGGGAGCGGGTCGAGGTCGGTGATGCCCATCGCGTACGCGACCAGCGAACCGGCGGCCGAGCCACGGCCGGGGCCGACCGGGATGCCGTTCTCCTTGGCCCACATGATGAAGTCGGCGACCACGAGGAAGTAGCTCGGGAAGCCCATCTGCTCGATGATGCCGATCTCGTACTCGGCCTGCTTGCGGTGCTCCTCGTCGTAGCCGTCGGGCCAGCGGCGGGCCATGCCCTCCCAGACGGTCTTGCGGAAGAACTCGCTCTCCGTCATGCCCTCGGGGATGGGGTAGGTCGGCATGAGGTTCTTGAACTCGAAGAACCCGGTCGCGTCGACCCGCTCGGCCACCAGCAGGGTGTTGCGGCAGCCCTCGGCCCACAGGTCGGAGGAGTCGACCGCGCGCATCTCGTCGGCGCTCTTGATGTAGTAGCCGGAGCCGTCGAAGCGGAAGCGGTCGGGGTCGGAGAGCTGCTTGCCCGTCTGGATGCACAGGAGGGCGTCGTGGGAGGCGGCGTCGGACTCGTAGGTGTAGTGCGAGTCGTTGGTCACCAGCGGCGGGATGTTGAGCTCTTTGCTGATCCTGGTCAGGCCGTCGCGGACGCGGCGCTCGATCTCGAGGCCGTGGTCCATGATCTCCAGGAAGAAGTTCTCCTTGCCGAAGATGTCCTGGTATTTCGCGGCGGCCTTGAGCGCCTCGTCGTACTGGCCGAGCCGCAGCCTCGTCTGCACCTCGCCCGACGGGCAGCCCGTGGTGGCGATCAGGCCGTCGGCGTGCTCGGCGAGGATGTCGGCGTCCATGCGCGCCCACTTGCGCACGAAACCCTCGGTGTAGGCGCGCGAGGACAGCCGCATCAGGTTGTGCAGGCCCGTCTTGTTACGCGCCCAGATCGTCATGTGGGTGTAGTAACCACCCGCCGAGACGTCGTCCTTCTTCTGGTGCGGCTCGCCCCACAGCACCGGCTTCTTGTTGTGGCGCGACTCCGGCGCGACATACGCCTCGATGCCGATGATCGGCTTGATCTCGGCGGCCGTGGCCTGCTTGTAGAAGTCGTAGGCGCCGTGCATGTTGCCGTGGTCGGTGATCGCGATCGCGGGCATCCCCAGGTCGCCGACCTGCTTGAACATCTGCTTGAGACGGGCCGCCCCGTCGAGCATGGAGTATTCGGTGTGAACATGCAGATGAACGAACGAGTCGCTGGACGACATGGAGCGGCGCCTCCCGGTCTCTGATGGGTTGTGGCATCTGACTCTAGTGGGCTCCACCGACATCCCGGGGACGCTCCACCGCTCCCCCGGGACGGCGCGCCGCGGGAGGCCGCGATCAGCAGCGGCGATAGTCTCGTACGCACCATCGGTAATCGAGGAGTCACCGAGTGCGCACGCAGACCGACGAGGGCTACACGCACGCGCTGGGCAACCGCCAGGTCCAGATGATCGCCATCGGCGGGGCCATCGGCGTGGGGCTGTTCCTCGGCGCGGGGGGCCGGCTGGCCGCCGCCGGGCCCGCGCTGGTGCTCTCCTACGCCGCCGCCGGGCTGGCCGCCTTCTTCGTCATGCGGGCGCTGGGCGAGCTCGTCCTCTACCGGCCGGTCTCGGGCTCCTTCGTCGAGTACGCCGGCGAGTTCATCGGCCCGTGGGCGGCCTTCGCCAGCGGCTGGATGTACTGGATCAACTGGGCGTTCACCGGCATCGCCGAGCTGACCGCGATCGCCGCCTACATCCACTACTGGGCCCCGGCCTTCCCCCAGTGGCTCACGGCGCTGGTCGCGCTCGGCTTCGTCATGACGGTCAACCTGCTGTCGGTGCGCCTGTTCGGCGAGCTGGAGTTCTGGTTCGCCCTGCTCAAGGTGCTGGCCATCACGGTGTTCCTGGTCGTCGGGCTGGTGCTCGTGGTGTTCGCGATCGGCGCGGCCGGCCCGCACAACCTCGTCGCGCACGGCGGCTTCTTCCCCACCGGGTTCCCTCTGGTGCTGATGAGCCTGCAGTCGGTCGTGTTCGCCTACGCCTCGATCGAGCTGGTCGGCATCACGGCGGGCGAGACGGCCCGGCCGCACGAGGTCATGCCGAAGGCCATCAACGGCGTGGTGTGGCGCATCGCGATCTTCTACGTGGGGTCGGTGGCGCTACTGGCGATGGTGCTGCCCTGGACCGCCTACCGCGCGGGCACCTCCCCGTTCGTGACGGTCTTCGCCGGCCTCGGCGTCCCGTGGGCCGCCGACGCGATGAACCTCGTCGTGATCACCGCCGCGCTCTCGTCCTGCAACTCCGGCCTGTACGCCACCGGCCGCATCCTGCGCTCGATGGCCATGAAGCACGAGGCCCCCCGCTTCGCCGGCGCGCTCAGCGGCCGGCACGTGCCGATCGGCGGCATCCTGTTCACCGCGAGCATGTTCCTGGCCGGGGTGGCGCTGTTCTACTTCCTGCCCGAGCGGGCCTTCAACATCGCCACCGCCGTCGCCTCGCTGGGCGTGATCACCACGTGGGGCGTGCTCGTGTTCTGCCAGACCCGGCTGCGCCGCACCGGGCACCGCTCGGCCTTCCCGATGCCCGGCTCGCCCTACACCAACTGGCTGACGCTGGCGTTCCTGGCGCTGGTGGTGCTGCTGATGCCGTTCGCCGACCAGGACCAGCGGGTCGCGTTCTTCCTCATCCCCGCGCTGGCGATCGCCATCGCCGGAGGCTGGCTCGTCGTGCGGCGCCGCCGCCCGTCCTGACCGCCCCCGCTTGGGTAGGCTCGATGGCGCAGCATCGGAGTCACCGCGTGGGGAGGTCGCACTGGACGCTGCGAGACGGAAGATCGTCCAGACGGCGGCCGCGGCCGCGATCGGCGTCGCCCTGGCGTTGACGTGCCTGCCCCTGGGGGTCTACCCCCGGCTGGCCTGCGCCGTGCTCGACGCCGGCTGCCCCGCCGGCGCACCCCGCGGCGAGTTACCGCGCGTGACCAGGCTGACGGCCGTCCAGGTGGCCCAGAGCGGCACGTACGTCGCGCTCGGCGACTCCTACTCCTCCGGCGAGGGCGTATGGGAGCTGAACCAGCCGCCGGTCAACGACGGGGCCGACCGCTGCCACCGCTCCGAAGGCTCCTACGTGCCGCTCGTCGCCAGGACCTACCGCTTCGGCGGCGGCACCGCCTTCTACGCCTGCAGCGGCGCCACCACCCGCCAGCTCCTGTCGGGCCAGCACGGCCAGCCGCCCCAGATCACCCGCGTCACCTCGGCGGCGAGCCTGGTGACGCTCAGCATCGGCGGCAACGACGCCGGCTTCTCCAAGGTGCTGACCGGCTGCATCGTCAAGCTCCCGTGGTCGTCGGCCTGCGTCGAGCAGGACGCCGCGGTCGCCCGGCGCATCGAGGAGCTGCGCACCGACCTGCTCAAGGTGCTCAGGGAGGTACGCGTCCGCGCCCCCGCCGCGCGGATCATCGTGCTCGGCTACCCCCGCCCGTTCCCCAAGGAGCCGGTGGAGACCATCGACAACCTCTCCGCGGCCGACCAGCGCTGGCTGAACACCGTGGCCCGGCGGCTGAACGACACCGTGGGGTCGGTGGTGAAGGACTTCGACCGGGCCATCGCCGCGTTCGGGGCGCCGGGCAGCGCCGAGTACGTGGACGCCTACGAGGCGTTCGACGGGCACGAGGTGGGCAGGCCCCAGCCGTACCTCAACGGGCTGGCGGTCGACATGGACGAGCTGCAGGTCAACGCGCGCAGCTACCACCCGACCGGCGCCGGCTACCGCCGCTTCGCCGAGCTCATCACCCACCAGATCGCCGCCGGGCCCGGCAGGCCGATGAACAACGTGCTGCTCACCGATCCGAACGCTCCTCGGCCAGGTGCAGCCCCGCCTCGATGACGGCGTTCATGATGGCCGACAGCCGCGACTCGCCCAGCGCGGGCGCCCGCACGGCCATCCTGGCCACGACGTCGCGCTCGCGCCCCAGGTCGCGCCCGGCGAAGCCGCCGACGGGCTTGAGCCGCTGCACCATGCCGGCCAGCTCGGCGCGCCGCTCCAGCAGCGTGGCCAGGGCGGCGTCGACCCGGTCGATGGCCTGCCGGCACTCGGCCAGCGTGCCGGGCCGCTCGTCGCGCAGCAGCGCGCCGACGACGGTCACGGCCTCCTCGGCCACCCGCCGCCGCGCCGCGGAAGCAGCCGCCCGGCCCGCTGCGGTGGCCGCCCCGTTCACGCCCGCCGCTCCCGGATCCGCCGCGTCCGTCTCGTCCGCTTCCGTGCCCTCCGCGTCCGTCCCGATGATCAGACCGTCGGCGCCGGCCGCGACGGCGGCGGCCGACAGGCCGAGGTCGGCGGAGACGTCCACCAGCACCGGGCGCCCCGAGGCCGCCCGCGCGGCCCGTACGAGCGCCAGGTCGGGGCGGCGGCCCCCCTCGCAGAGGATCACCCTCCCGTCGCCCTCGCCCGCGCAGTAGGCCGCCAGCTGCAGCCACTCCTCCATGGAGGCGGCGGCCCGCCGCTCCACCACGACCGGCAGCCCCAGCCCCGCCGCCGCGCGCACGAGGGGGATGTCGCGCGTCCACGACGCCCCCACCACCACGGCCGCCGCGTGCTCGGCGATCTCCGGCAGGTCGGCGGCCGTGGCCGGCTCCGCCAGCGTGACGCCCGCGCGCAGCGCCGCGCGCGGGCCCGTGCGCAGGCTCACCCTGTCGCTGATCACCACGGCGGGCCCGGCGCCCACGAGGAGGCCGCCCACGGCGACCGCGTGCCGTTCCAAGGTCGATGACATCCCGACTCCTCATTCGGCCGGCCCCTGGAGCCGGCGGAAAACCAAAAAGGCAGAGACGGGGTGTCTCTGCCTCGTGCCGACTCCAGGTGGTCGCTAGCTGACGACCGGCTCTCCCGGAGCCGGCTCGGTAAACGCGTAGCGACGACAAGTCATATCCGAACCCTACACCCCCGCCTCCACCTGCTGGGCGGCACTTCTCACATGGCGGACTGTCCTTCTGGCGAGTCGCCGTTGATCCCTGCCCGTGAGAGTATTTCTTGGCCTAGAGGAGGGTTTGAGGCCGTTGATGTCGGATCGCAAGCAGGACGGACGCCGCATCGCCGGCCGCTACCAGCTGCAGGAACCCATCGGCAGGGGCGGAATGGGCATCGTGTGGCGCGCCTACGACGAGCTCCTGGACCGCACGGTCGCGGTCAAGGAGGTCAGGTACGCCGCCGCCCTGGGCGAAGAGGTGCAGCTGCTGAACCGGCGCACGATGCGCGAGGCGAGGGCGGCGGCGAGGTTCGAGCATCCCAACGTGATCGTCGTGCACGACGTGATCGAGGAGGACGAGCGTCCCTGGATCGTCATGCAGCTCGTCCCGTCGCGCTCGCTCGGCGCGGTGATCAAGCAGGACGGGCCGCTGCCGCCCAAGCGGGTGGCCGAGATCGGCCTGGCCGTGCTCGACGCGCTGCACCGCGCCCACGAGGCGGGCGTGCTGCACCGCGACGTCAAGCCCGAGAACGTGCTCCTGGCCGACGACGGCCGCGTCGTGCTCACCGACTTCGGCATCGCCACGCTGGAGACCGAGACGCAGCTCACCGTGACGGGCCTGGCGGGCACGCCCGCGTTCATCGCGCCCGAGCGGCTCAAGGGACTGCCCGCGCGGCGCGAGTCCGACCTGTGGTCGCTGGGCGCCACGCTCTACACGGCGGTGGAGGGCCGCTCCCCGCACGAGCGCGGCATGGCGCTGGCCACCATGCACGCCGTGCTCACCGACGAGCCCGATCCCGCCACCCACGCGGGCCCGCTCACCGACGTGATCAACGGGCTGCTGGTGAAGGAGCCGGTGCAGCGGCTGACGTACGAGGAGACGCAGCGCATGCTGCGCCGGGCCCTGGCCGACATGACGGCCGCCGAACTGGCCGCCTCGGCCCCCGCTCCGGCCCCGGCGCCCACCGCCCAGTTCCCCGCCGCGCGGCCTCCCGTCCAGGAGCTGCACGTGCCGGCCGCGCCCCAGCGGCCCGCCGCGCCGCCCGCCCAGCCGAAGCGGACCCGCCCCGCCAAGGCCAGGCGGCCGTACGAGCCCGTCGAGGACGACACCCCCACCGACCCCAACCTGCGCGCCGCCGCCGCCCTCCCCGGCGCCGCCGAGCAGGAGGAGATGCCGGAGACGGGCGCGCGCATCCCGCAGACGCCGACCGTCGAGCCGCCCCGGCCGACGGCCGAGTCCACCATGGACGCGGCCAAGCCCGAGCAGCAGAGCCGCCCCACGATCGTCATCGCGGCGGCCGTGGCGGTCCTGCTGGTGGCGGCCGTCGGCGGCTACCTCGGCCTCAACTCCGCGCCCGACGACCAGACCGCGCAGCGCGCCGGCGCGCGGGCGGCGACCGTGACCACCGGCCCGACCCAGACGCCCGGCGCCTCCACGTCGCCGTCGGCCCCGCCCACGTCGGCCCAGCCCACGACGGCCCCGCCTTCGACGACGCCGCCCTCGGCCTCACCCTCCGAGCCGGCCTCCCCGAGCTCCTCCCCCACCTCGACGCCCGAGGAGACGAAGGACCCGCTGCCGTCCGGCTGGAAGTACTACACGGACAAGAAGCTCGGGTTCAAGATCGGCCTGCCCAAGGGGTGGGACGAGTGGACGCGCACCGGCCGGAGCGTGGAGTTCAAGGGCCCGGGCGGCGCGCCCAACGCGCACGTACGCGTCGAGGAGATGCCCAAGCTGGGCAAGGACCCGCTGAAGGGCTGGAAGAAGCTCGAACCCCGGATGAAGGACCAGTTCGGCGGCTACGACAAGATCGACATCAAGAAGGTCGACTACCGCAAGGCCGCCGCCGACTGGGACTTCTACTGGCCCACCAACACCGGCAAGAGCCGCATCCGCTACCGAGGGTTCATCGCCGAGGACGGGAAGGCGTACGCCATCTACTGGCACACGCTCAGCAGCCACTGGAAGAAGGACTACGACTTCTTCGAGGGCTTCTGTGCCACTTTCGTGCCACCCAAGTAGGTAGGCTGCGCTGCGTGCACGTCAGCAATCGCTACCGCCTCATCGAGCCGCTCGGCGAAGGCGGCATGGGCGTCGTGTGGCGGGCCTACGACGAGCTGCTCGACCGTACGGTGGCGATCAAGGAGGTCCGCTACACCGGCGTCGGCGACGCCAAGCGGGCCGAGCTCAACCGCCGCACCATCAGGGAGGCCAGGGCCGCCGGGCGGCTCGACCACCCGTCGGTCGTCGTCATCCACGACGTCGTGGAGGAGGACGGCCGGCCCTGGATCGTGATGCAGCTCGTCCGCTCGCGCTCGCTGGCGCAGGTGATCGGCGAGAGCGGGCCGCTGCGACCCGGGCAGGTCGCGGTGATCGGCGGCCGGGTCCTCGACGCGCTGCGGGCCGCGCACGCCACCGGCGTGCTGCACCGTGACGTCAAGCCCGAGAACGTGCTGCTGGCCGACGACGGCCGCGTCGTCCTCACCGACTTCGGCATCGCCTCCATGGAGACCGAGGCGGGGCTGACGGCCACCGGCGGGCTGGTGGGCACGCCCGCGTACATGCCGCCCGAGCGGCTGAACGGCGATCCCGCCCGCCCCGAGTCCGACCTGTGGGCGCTGGGCGCCACCCTGTACACGGCGGTCGAGGGCCGGCCGCCGTTCAAGCGCGACTCGTGGGCCGCGACGGTGGCGGCGGTGCTGCGCGACGAGCCGGAGCCGCCGGTGCGGGCCGGCGCGCTGGAGCCGGTCATCATGGGGCTGCTGCGCCGCGACCCCGCCGCCCGGCTGCCCGCCGAGCAGGCCGCCAGACTCCTGTACGAGGCCGCGTCGGCGCCGCCCGGCCCGTTCGCCCCCGCGCCTCCTGACACCCCGTCGTCGCACTGGCAGGCGGCCACCGGCCCCGGCCCGCGCGGCACCACCGGCCCCGGCCCGCGCGGCACCACCGACCCGGCGGCCGGCAGCCACTGGCGGACGACCGGCAGCGGCCCGCACCCGGGCGGGCCCGCTTCGGGCCCGTCGCACACCATGCCCGAGCAGCGGCGCGGGCGGCGCAAGGCGCTCTGGATCGGCCTGCCCGCCGCGCTGGTGACCGTGGCGGCGCTGGGCACGGGCGGCGTCCTGCTGTCCGACAAGTGGAACGCCACGGCCCCCACCCTCAGCCCGGCCCCCAGCCCCACCCGGACGACCCCCAGCCCCACCGAAGCACCCACCACAGCACCCACCACAGCACCCACCACAGCACCCACCACTGAGCCGGCCGAGGCCACCGCCACCCCCGAGCCCACCCGGACGGCGGCGACGGTGCCCGAAGGCTGGCGCTCGTACCGGAACGCGGCCGGCCGCTTCCGGATCGCGATGCCCGAGCGGTGGCGCGCGGAGAAGAACCCCACCCGCGACAGCATCACCATCAAGGGCCCCGGCACCCCCGGCATGATGATCGTCGAGTGGACCGTCCCCGACATCCCGTGGGACGACCCGGTGCGGCACTGGCTCGGCCTGGAGAAGGAGATCCGCGCCAAGGGCGAGTTCCAGCAGTACGAGCGCGTCGGCATCACCCCCACCGGCTACCTGGGGCTGAAGGCGGCCGACTGGGAGTTCACCCGGGTCCGCGACGGGCAGACGATCCACGTGATCAACCGCGGCTTCCACACCGACGACGGCCGCCCGTACGCGCTGTACTGGGAGACCACCGACTCCCGCTGGGACGCCGACCGGCACTACTTCGAGACGTTCGTCAAGACGTTCAGGCCCCTGTGAAGGAGCAGGCCCGGTTCTGGCGGCACCCGGCGGTGCCGGGCACCGACCTGCTCAAGGCCCGCTACGTGACGCACCGCTTCTCCCGGCACGTGCACGACGGCTACGCGATCGGGCTGATCGTCTCGGGGGTGGAGGAGTTCGACTACCGCGGCACCCTGCACCGGGCGGCGGCCGGCGAGCTGGTGCTCGTCAACCCCGACGCGGTGCACACGGGGCACGCCGGGGTGCCGGGCGGGTGGGCGTACCGGATGCTCTACCCGTCGATCGACGCGCTGGCCGGGATCGCGGCGGAGCTGGGGGCGCCCTTTGGGACGCCGCACTTCCCCGAGCAGGTGGTGCGCGACGAGCAGGTGGCGGCGCTGCTGCGGCGGGCGCACGAGGCGGCCGAGCGGGGTGACGCGCTGGCGGCCTCGACGCTGAGCCGCACGATGTTCGCCCGGCTGCTGTCCCGCCACGCCGCGCCGAGGCCCGCGGCGGTGCTGCCGGCGGAGGGCAGGCGGGCGGTGCGCGCGGCGCTCGACGTGCTGCACGAGAGCCTCGTGGACCCGCCGACGCTGGAGGGGCTGGCGCAGGCGGTGGGGGCACGGCCGTTCGCGCTGCTGCGGGCGTTCAAGGCCGTCACGGGGCTGCCGCCGCACGCCTACCTCACCTCGCTGCGAGTGCGGCAGGCGCGCCGGCTGCTGCAGTCCGGCGTGCGGCCCGCGCGGGTGGCCGCCGAGGTGGGCTTCACCGACCAGGCCCACCTGAGCCGCCACTTCAAGCGCATCGTCGGCGTTCCGCCCGCCGCGTATCAGCGGGCCGCAGGAGCGTAGAAGCCGCCGCCCGTCAGCGGGCGTGGGGGCGTACCCATCAACAAGCCGCAAGAACGTACAAGACGGGCTATTCGCCCGGCGCCTAGCGTCGGGCGGCATGGAAGAGACGACCTCCCGTTCCGCCGCCGTGCGGGACGGTCTCGGCGTGGGGCTGGCCGTGGGCCTGTCCGGGATCGCCTTCGGCGCCGCCGCGGTCACCGCGGGCCTGTCCGTGCCGCAGGCATGCGTGCTGAGCCTCCTGGCGTTCACGGGCGCCTCGCAGTTCGCGCTGACCGGCGCGGTCGCCGCCGGCGGCGACCTGGTGGCCGCCACGCTGGGCGCGCTGCTGCTCGGCGGCCGCAACACGCTCTACGGCCTGCGCATGGCCGAGCTCCTTCGGGTACGCGGCCCGCGCCGCCTGCTGGCCGCCCACGGCGTGATCGACGAGACCACGGCCGTCACGATGGCCCAGCCCACCCCGGAGTCGGCCCGCACGGGTTTCGTGACGACGTTCGCCAGCCTCTACACCACCTGGAACCTGAGCACGCTGGCCGGCGCGTACGGCACCTCGTTCCTGGGCGACCCGGCCGTGCTGGGCCTGGACGTGGTGGGCCCGGTGGCGTTCCTGGCCATCCTGTGGCCGCGCCTGGCGGCCAGCGCGGAGCTGCGCTGGCTGGCGGCGGGGGCGGCGGCGATCGCTCTGTGCGCGACCCCGTTCCTGCCGGCCGGCGTGCCGGTGCTGCTGTCGGCCGCCGCGGTGCTGGTGGTGCTGTTCCGATGACCGGGGGTGCTCCGATGGCGTTGTGGTGGGCGATCGCGGCCGTCTGCGCGGGCTGCTACGCGTTGAAGCTGGCGGGGCTGGCCGCGCCCCGGCGGGTGCTGGAGCATCCGCGGGTGCGCAGGTTCGCGGAGCTGGTGCCGGTGGCGCTGCTGGCGGCGCTGATCGCGGTGCAGACGTTCACGGCTCAGGGCGGGCTGAGCTTCGACCCGGCGCGGGCGGCGGGGCTGGGGGCGGCGGTGGTGGCGTTGCTGCTGCGGGCGCCGTTCCTCGTCGTGCTGGCCTCGGCGGCCGTGGTCACCGCGCTTGCCCGGATGCTTCTGGGGTAGTCGCCGTGCATGTCCGATTCAGTAGGGTTGGTGGTCGGTGGGCGTTATCGGCTGCTCAGGACCATCGGAAAGGGCGGCATGGGCATGGTGTGGCATGCCCACGACGAGGTGCTCGGCCGGGACGTGGCCGTCAAGGAGGTGCTTCCCCCTCCCAACATGAGCGGCCCTGAGCGCGAGGAGTTCGCCGTACGGACCTTCCGCGAGGCCAGGGCGGCGGGCCGGGTGGCGCATCCCGGCGTGGCCACCGTCTATGACGTCCTGGAGGAGCGCGGTCACCCCTGGATCGTCATGCAGCTCGTGCAGTCGCGCACGCTGGGCGCGCTGATCCGCGAGGAGGGTCCGATGCCGCCCGCGCAGGCGGCGGGCATCGGGTTACAGCTCCTGGAGGCGCTGCGCGCGGCGCACGCGGCCGGGGTGCTGCACCGCGACGTCAAGCCCGACAACGTGCTGCTGTCGCAGGACGGCCGCGCGGTCCTGACCGACTTCGGCATCGCCACCACTGAGGATGAGGCGCCGGTCACGAGGACGGGCATCCTGGTCGGCACCCCCGCGTTCATGGCGCCGGAGCGGGCCGCCGGCGGCCGGGCCACGCCCGCCTCGGACCTGTGGTCGGTGGGCGTGACGCTCTACCTGGCCGTCGAGGGCCACTCCCCCTTCCAGCGGGACACCGCCCTGGCCACGCTGGGCGCCGTCATGCACGCCGAGCCCCGGCCGCTGGCCCGCGCGGGCGTGCTCGCCCCCGTCCTGCTCGGGCTGCTGCGCAAGGACCCGGCCGAGCGCATGTCGCTGGAGGAGGCGGAGCGGCGGCTGACCGCGATCCTGACCGGCGCCGCGCCCGAGCGGACCGGCCCCGTCACCGTCCCGGCGGGTCACCGGCGCCCGCGGCGGCGGCTGCTGCCGCTGGCCGCGATCGTCGGCGGCGCGCTGGCCGTCGGGCTGGTCACCGGGGGCGCGGCCTGGTGGTCGCAGCGACCGCGGCAGCCGGTCACCCCCAGCCCTGTGCCCGCCGTGGTGACCACCGAGAAGACGACCGTGTACGAGTCGCCCACCCCGGAGCTGAAGACCACCCGGCCGGAGAGCACCGCCCCGTCCCCCTCCGGGCCGCCGTCTCCGCCCCAGTCCCGGCCGCAGTCCCACGAGGCGAGGACCAGCAGCACCCCGCCGCCGACGCGCGAGCAGCAGCCGCGCAGCCCGTCGCCCACGGCGAAGAAGAAGACCCCCACCAAGGAGCCGAAGCCGACCAAGACCAAGGAGGAGGCCACCGGCCGGGCCCCCGGCCAGATCGAGGGCACGGGCAACGGCCGGGCGCTCGGCAAGGGCAAGAAGAAGAAGTCCGCCTGAGCGGCTAGGACTCCTCGCGCACGATGTCGAGCGCCTTCTGCAGGTCCTGCGGGTAGTCGGTGCTGAACGACATCCACTCCCCCGTCGAGGGGTGCTCGAAGCCGAGCGCGACCGCGTGCAACCACTGCCGCGTGACGCCCAGCCGGGCCGCCAGCGTCGGGTCGGCGCCGTACAGCAGGTCGCCGACGCACGGGTGGCGCAGCGCCGACATGTGCACCCGGATCTGGTGCGTACGCCCCGTCTCCAGCTTGATGTCCAGCAGCGACGCCGCCCTGAACGCCTCCACCGTGTCGTAGTGCGTGACGGACGGCTTGCCCCCGGCCACCACCGCGAAGCGGCCGTCGCCCGACGGGTGCCGGTCGATGGGCGCGTCGACCGTGCCCCTGAACGGGTCGGGATGGCCCTGCACCAGCGCGTGGTAGCGCTTGTCGACCGTGCGCTCCTTGAAGGCCCGCTTGAGGTGGGAGTAGGCGTGCTCGCTCTTCGCCACCACCATGGCGCCCGTGGTGTTGGCGTCGAGCCGATGCACGATGCCCTGGCGCTCGGCGGCGCCGCTGGTGGCGATCGTGTGCCCGGCGCCGAGCAGCCCGCCGATCACCGTGGGGCCGGTCCAGCCGACGGTGGGGTGGGCGGCCACGCCGATGGGCTTGTTGACCACGATGATGTCGTCGTCCTCGTACACGATGGACATGCCCGGCACCGGCTCGGCCACCGGCATGGGCGTGCTGACCGGCGGCGGCAGCGTGACGTCCAGCCACGCGCCCGCGTGCACCCGGTCCGACTTGGCCGGCTGGCGGCCGTCCACGAGCACCTCGCCGGCCGTGATCAGCTCGGCCGCGCGGGTGCGGGAGAAGCCGAACAGCCGCGAGAGGGCGGCGTCGAGCCGCTCGCCCTCCAGCCCGTCGGGCACCGGCAGGCTGCGCTGCTCAGTCATTGCCGCTCACCTCCCTCGACCCGTCGATCTGCACGTTGCGCCAGGCCAGGATGACCGCCAGGATGCCGCCGCAGACGATCGCCGAGTCGGCGATGTTGAAGACCGGGAAGTAGTCGATGACCGGGAAGTTGCCCGGCAGCACCTCGATGAAGTCGACCACGTGCCCCTGGAGCTGCGTGGAGCGCCCGAACCCCGACGGGTAGCGCAGCAGCCGGTCGGTGAGGTTGCCCGTCGCGCCGCCCAGCAGCAGGCCGAGCGTGACCGCCCAGGACCGGCTGCCGAGCTTGCGCGCCGTGCGCACGATCGCCACGACGACACCCGCCGCGATGAAGGTGAAGATGAACGTCATCCCGGTGCCGATGCTGAACGCGGCACCCGAGTTGAAGATCACCCTGAACTGCAGCACGCCCGGGATGACGACCAGCGGCGGCTCACCCTCCAGCGACCGCAGCACCACCGTCTTGGTGGCCAGGTCAGCCGCGTAGATCACGGCCGCCAGCGCCACGAGAACGGCGAAGAGGCGCCGGCGGGGCCTGCCCGCCGCGCCTCCCGTGCCCGTGGCGGGGGAGCCCGTTACCGGCGCTCCTCCTTCTGCTTGCAGGTCACGCACAGCGTCGCCCTCGGGAACGCCTGGAGGCGTTCCTTGCCGATCGGCTTGTGGCACGATTCGCACACTCCATAGGTCCCTGCGTCGATCCTGGCGATCGCACGTTCGTTCTGCGCGACCAGATCGCGCGCATTCAGGGTAAGGGCGATCTCGCGTTCGCGCTCGTACGTCTTGGCGCCGGCGTCGGCCTGGTCGTCGCCCGCGCCCTGGGTCACGTCCCCAGAGGCTATCTCCGACTCGTGGCGGAGGATGTCCGCCTCGAGCTCGTCGATCTCCGTCTGGAGCCTGCCGCGTACCTCGGCCAGCTCCTCTTCCGACCACATCGAGGGTGTCGCGGTCTGCGTGACTGCCGCCATGGCTGCCTCCATTGCTGATCAAGGCCGTAAATGGTGCGGGCAGCTTAGGATCCAGATAACGGAACGGCAAACGACCCGCCGGACGGTTTACCTCCCCCGTACTATCCCGCCTCGCGCATTCAACTCCTCCCCAGCGGCGTCCATTCCCACATCTTTGCGCCGTTGACGACTTGCGTACCGGTCGCTGATCGGGGGACGGGGCGCCACCAGGAAAACAAGGAAGCCTTCGCCTCCACTCTGCGTTATGGTTTGAGACTGCAAGGCGTTGATGGGGCCCCACTGTGAGGGATATCACCCCGGAGCCGCCGGAAGAACGGCTCTCCCGAGAGCTCATTAGACCCGGCAGCAGCCCAAAATGAAGAGGGCCCCGCCCCGCGCGGGGTCAAGAAGGGTGGTACCGCGGAGCCGCCAGGCTTCGTCCCTTCACGCGTCAAGCCCAGTCGTTTGATCAAGCGTGGAGGTCGCGCCCGAGATGTCTTCCCCATCATTCCGCTCTCTTCCCGCGCAGGTCGACCTGCCCGCGCTCGAGCGCGAGGTCCTCGACCGCTGGCGGGACGGGAAGATCTTCGAGCGTTCCGTCGAGCAGAACGCGGGCAACCCCGCCTGGGTCTTCTACGAGGGCCCGCCCACCGCCAACGGCCTGCCCGGCGTGCACCACGTCGAGGCCCGCGTCTTCAAGGACCTGTTCCCCCGCTACAAGTCGATGCGCGGCTTCAGCGTGCCCCGCAAGGCGGGCTGGGACTGCCACGGCCTGCCCGTCGAGGTGGGCGTCGAGCGGGAGCTGGGCCTGTCGGGCAAGCGCGACATCGAGACGTACGGCATCGCCGAGTTCAACGCCAAGTGCCGCGAGTCGGTGCTGCGGCACGTCGACGCCTTCGAGCAGATGACCGAGCGGATGGGCTACTGGATCGACCTGTCCCAGGCCTACCGCACGATGGACCCGTCCTACGTCGAGTCCGTGTGGTGGTCGCTGAAGGTCGTCTTCGACAAGGGCCTGCTGTTCCGCGACTTCCGCATCACGCCCTACTGCCCGCGTTGCGGCACCGGCCTGTCCGACCACGAGCTGGGCCAGCCCGGCGCCTACGAGACCGTCTCCAGCCCGTCGGTCTACGTCCGCATGCCCGCCACCTCCGGCCCGCTGGCCGAGCTCGGCGCCGCGCTGCTCATCTGGACGACCACGCCGTGGACGCTCGTCTCCAACACCGCCGTGGCCGTGCACCCCGACGTCACCTACGTCGCCGCCCGCACCGCCGACGGCGAGGTCCTCGTCGTGGCCGAGCCGCTGCTGTCGGTGCTCGGCGAGGGCGCCACCGAGGTGGCCCGCTTCACCGGCCGCGAGCTGGAGCACACCACCTACACGCGCCCGTTCGACCTGGTCGACATCCCGGGCGCCCACTACGTCGTGCTCGGCGACTACGTGACCGTCGAGGACGGCACCGGCCTGGTCCACCAGGCGCCCGCCTTCGGCGCCGACGACATGGCCGTGATCAGGAAGTACGAGATGCCGGTCGTCAACCCGATCGGCCCCGACGGCCGCTTCCTCGACGACGTGCCCATGGTCGGCGGGACGTTCTTCAAGGACGCCGACGAGGAGCTGACCGAGGACCTGCGGGCGCGCGGCCTGCTCTACCGCGGCGGCCACTTCGAGCACAGCTACCCGCACTGCTGGCGCTGCCACACGGCGCTGCTCTACTACGCCCTGCCCTCCTGGTACATCCGCACCACCGCGATCAAGGACCAGATGCTGTCCGAGAACGCCGACACCAACTGGTTCCCCGAAACGATCAAGTGGGGCCGGTTCGGCGAGTGGCTGCGCGGCAACGTCGACTGGTCGCTGTCGCGCTCGCGCTACTGGGGCACGCCGCTGCCGCTGTGGGTGTGCTCCGAGGACGAGTCGCACGTGACGTGCGTCGGGTCGCTGGAGGAGCTGGGCACGCTGGCCGGCCGCGACGTCTCGGCCCTCGACCCGCACCGCCCGTACGTCGACGACGTCACCTTCGACTGCCCGTCGTGCGGCGCCCTGGCCACGCGCGTGCCCGACGTCATCGACGCCTGGTACGACTCGGGCTCCATGCCGTTCGCCCAGTGGGGCGAGCGCGGCAAGCCGGACGTCTACCCGGCCGACTTCATCTGCGAGGCCACCGACCAGACGCGCGGCTGGTTCTACTCGATGATGGCCGTCGGCACGCTCGTCTTCGGCCAGTCGTCCTTCCGGAACGTGCTGTGCCTCGGCCTCATCCTGGCCGAGGACGGCCGCAAGATGAGCAAGCACCTAGGCAACATCCTCGAGCCGATCCCGCTGATGGACCAGCACGGGGCCGACGCGCTGCGCTGGTTCATGGCCTGCTCCGGCTCGCCGTGGGCGGCCCGCCGGGTGGGCCACACCACGCTGGAGGAGATCGTCCGCAAGGTCCTGCTGACCCTGTGGAACACCTCGTCGTTCTTCACCCTCTACGCCAACGCCGAGTCCTGGTCCCCGGACAAGCTCGCCGAGGCCGCGCCGGCGGCGCAGCGCCCGCTGCTCGACCGCTGGGCGCTGGCCGAGCTGCACCGCACGGTGGCCGAGGTCACCTCGGCGCTCGACGAGTACGACACCCAGCGGGCCGGCCGCCGCCTGGCCGACTTCCTCGACGACCTGTCCAACTGGTACGTCCGCCGCTCGCGCCGCCGCTTCTGGCAGGGCTCCCCGGACGCGTTCGCGACCCTGTACGAGTGCCTGGAGACGGTGCTGCGGCTGATGGCGCCGATCACGCCGTTCGTCACCGACTACCTGTGGGACGTCCTGCGCCCGGCCGGCGCGCCCTCCTCGGTCCACCTCGCCACGTGGCCCGAGGTGCGCGCGGACCTGCTCGACCCGGCGCTGTCGGACCAGATGGCCCTCGTGCGGCGCCTGGTGGAGCTGGGCCGCTCGGCCCGCGCCTCCTCGGGCGTCAAGACCCGCCAGCCGCTGCGCCGGGCCCTGGTCGGCGCGCACGGCTGGCCGTCGCTGCCCGACGAGCTGCGCGGCCTCGTCGCCGACGAGCTGAACGTCCAGGCACTGGAGGACATGTCCGGCTTCAGCGCCGACCTCGTGTCCTACACGATCAAGCCGAACTTCCGCGCCCTGGGCAAGCGCTTCGGCTCGCAGACCAAGCTCGTGGCGGCCGCCGTCACCGCCGCCGACGCCGCCCGCGTCGCCCGTGCCCTGCGCTCGGGCGCCACCGTCATGGTGGAGGCCGACGAGCTCGGCGAGGTCATGCTCGGCCCCGACGAGGTGATCGTCAACGAGCAGCCCCGCTCCGGCTGGGCCGTCGAGACCGGCGCCATCGGCACCGGCACCGGCGAGACGATCGCGCTCGACCTGGAGCTGACCGACGAGCTGCGCCGCGCCGGCCTGCTGCGCGAGGTCATCCGCCTCGTCCAGGAGGCCCGCAAGTCGACCGGCCTGTCCATCACCGACCGGATCGACCTGTGGTGGAGCGCCACCTCCGACGACCTCGCCGCCGCGCTGCGCACGCAGGGTCACGTGGTGGGCGAGGAGGTCCTGGCGACCACCATCGCGGAGGGCACCGCCGCGGACCTCCCGTCCCACACGGACGCCGACCTCGGCCTCACCTTCCAGCTCCGCCGCGCCTGACCGACCCCGGGGAGGGGGCACCCTCCGGCGCCCCCTCCCCGCCCAGGCCCTCGACGTCCCGCACACCCCGCGGGGCCCCGTCCAGATCCTCGACATCCTTCACGCCCCGCAGAGCCGCGTACACCGGCAGCGGCGACAGCAGCACGACGACCGCCGCCACCCACAGGGTCTGCCGCGCCCCCGCCACCTCCCCCAGCACCCCGCCCAGCAGGGCGCCCAGGGGGAACAGCCCCATCATGAGGAACCGCATGGTGGCGTTGACCCGGCCCAGCATCCGCTCCGGGCACAGCCGCTGGCGCAGGCTGACGTTCGTGACCGCGTACACGATCTGCCCCAGCTCCCCCGCCGCCGTCCCGACCACGAGCAGCCCCACCGCCCAGCCCCGCCCCGCCAGGGGGCTGAGCATCGCGACGGGCCCCGTCACGGCCAGGGCCAGCCAGATCACCCTCGCCGACCCCGCACGGCGCGCGAGCAGCGGCGTGAGGGCCGCACCCGCCAGGGCGGCGACGGAGCCGGCGGCGAGCACGAGCCCGATGCCGGTGGGCGACAGGCCGAGCGTGCGGACCATGAACACGAAGCTCACCGCCGACGCGAGCGCGAAGGCGAAGTTCCCGGCGGCACTGGTGATCGCCGTCGCCCGCAGCACCGGCGTCCTGAGAACGAACACCAGCCCTTCCCTGATCTCGGCGCCCAGCCCCGCCGACGCCGATGCGGCGGGAACCGGCGCCGGCTCACGGGCCTTGATGGCCAGCAACGAGACGGCCGACGCAGCGAACGTGACCGCCTGAACGAGCACCACGTTCGCCGCGCCCAGCACACTCACGGCCCACCCACCGGCCCCCGGCCCCGCCACCTGCCCACCCGCCCGGATGCTCTCCATCGCCGAGTTCCCCGCGAGCAGACCCTCCCGCCCCACCACGGACGGCAGATAACTCTGGTACCCCACATCGAAGAACACCCTGGCAACCCCGGCCAGCAGCGAGACGACCACGAGCTGCCAGATGCCCAGCACCTCGAACATGGCGGCGAGCGGCACCGTGGCCAGCACCACCGCGCGAGCCAGATCGGCCCCCACGAGCACGGGCCGCCGCCGCCGCCACCGATCGACCCACGCCCCGGCCGGCAGCCCGATCACCGCGAACGCGACCGTCCCGGAAGCCGTGATCAGGCCGAGCTGCAGGGGTGAGGCATCAAGGGTCACAACGGCCAGCAACGGCACCGCCACGCCGCTGACCTGCGTACCGAGCTGGGCGGTGGTCTGCCCGAACAGGAGCAGCCGGAAATCGCGCCGCTTGAACGGCGAACGGCTGGACATCGAAGAGCCTCCAGAGAGCCGGTGGGTGTCGAACCCCCACCCGCAGCTCCGAAAGGCGTCGCTAGGGGTGGGGTACGTTACCGCCCCCCACCCCACCCGTCAACCACCCGCCCCCTCGCCCGTCTCACGCCGACGCCCCGCCTGCGCACAGCGCGCCCCGCGCCTGCGCGCCGCCGTGCCCGGTGCCCCATGCCGACGTACAGCTCCGGACGCAGAACGGAGCCAAGTTGGGCCGGACGCACGAGCTGGACCCCGCAGACTTCCCTCCCCTTGGACAACCGCACGCCTGAGCCACTAAGGTACCGACCGTCTAGACGGTCGGCACCTTGGTCATGCACGACGAAGAGGAACGATGCGAGATCGAATTCTGGACTGTGTCGAGCACATGCTGATCGCCGGAGGCGCGGATGCGATCCGGCTCGATGCGGTCGCGGCGAAGGCCGGAGTCAGCAAGGGCGGCCTGCTCCATCACTTCAGGTCCAAGCAGGCCCTGCTGGAGGGTGTGCTCGACCGGCAGGTGAAACGCTTCCAGGCCGAGCTGCCACCGCCGGGATCACCGCCCGGGGCCTTCACCCGAGCCTGGCTGGACGCCACCATTCCCGACACCGACGTCCCTGCCCAAGCGCACTCCGACCAGGTAGCGGTGGCTCTGCTCGCCGCCCTGTCCGGCGGCCCGGAGGTGCTGGCGTCGTTCCGGCGCCAGTACGAGGCCTGGCAGGACAGGCTCGCCGACGACGGCCTCGATCCGAGCACGGCCTACCTCGTCCGGCTGGCCGTCGACGGCTGGTGGCTGGCGCGCCTGCTGAACCTCGCGCCGCCTCGCGACGACCTGCACCGCCAGGTTCGCGCGCGACTGACCGCCATGCTCCAGGACGGGACCAACCTCCAGGACGGGACGAACCGCCCGTGAACCGCATCCTGGGCGCGACGAAAGTCGCCATGCTGATCACCGACGTCGGGCTCCTGCTGTACTGGGCGGTGGTGTTCGCCGGCCTCATCCCGCCCGAGCTGGCCTACCAGGACTACACCAACCCGATCCTGACCGACTGGAACGCCTCGTTCGTCCTGCTCGACCTGGCCGCGAGCCTGACCGGCCTGGCAACCCTGTGCACCACGTCCTCGCCGCGCCCCCTGATGACGGTGTCCCTCACCCTGACCAGCACCGCCGGCCTCCAAGCCATCGCCTTCTGGGCGCTGCGCGGCGACTTCACCCTCACCTGGTGGCTGCCCAACCTGTTCCTGCTGCTGTTCCCGCTGCCTGCGCTCATCGTCCTGCTTCGCCCAGCCACGACCACTGCCACCGGCCGGTAGCCGACCCCCCACCCCCTCACACCCTCGCGCACCATGCCCGCCACTCTGGGGCGCACGAGGATGCTGGGGGCATGGGACGCGCATGGGCATGGCGCGTGAGGGCGTGCGGGTGCCCCACCTCGTCCGGCCCGCACGAGTGCGCCTGTGCCCACGCGCCCTGTGCTCGCGCGCCGCTGTGCCACGGCACCCTGTGGGCCCCACCCGTGGCCGCGCGCCACCACACCCGCCCGCACTCAGCGCGCCCAGGGCGTCCAGGGCGTGCAGCGCCTCATCCCCTTGCACCTTCGTGTGCGACGCCCGCACTCTCACACCTCCGAGCACCTCATTCGCGCCGCCCTCATGCGCTTCGCACACCTGCGCTCCGGCAGCCGTACAGCCGCAGCACCCGGGCCCAGCGCCCCGCTCCCTCGCTCTCCGCGCCCTGTGCACTCCCTCCGGTGCCTTCCCAGCGAAGCTCGTACCCCGCGTGACCCACACCGCGGGGCCCACACCGCGGGGCCCACACCGCGGGGCCCATACCGCGGGGCCCGCGCCCCAGCAGGAACCCGCCGCCCCCTTCCCCCAGGCCGGAATGCCGAAAGGCCCCCAGCATGATGCTGGGGGCCTTGGTGGTGGATCTCAGGTCGTGGGCTCAGCTGACCGTCTCGCGGTCGTGCTGGCACACCGAGCAGCTGGTCAGCCCGGCCGCCTCGGCGGCGGCGAGCGTCATCGTCTCCACGCCGGTCTCGCCCGCGCCGCGGATCAACGGGCAGGCGGTGCTGTGGTAGCGGCGGGTGCCGACGATGACCTTCACCGTGCCCTGCCGTTCGCCCTTATCGTCCTTGGCAGGCTCGTCACCCGGCTTTCCGGTAGCCGCGCCCTTCGGCGGCTCCCCCTTGGAGACACCGGCCTTGGGCGCGGGCGGGCGCTCGGGCACGGTCTTCCCGGGCTCGGTCTTCCCGGGCTCGGACATGCTGGACTTGGGCTTTCCAGGTGCGGACGATCCCGGAGCGGTCGCGGGCTTGGACGGCTTGGCGGGAGCGCCCGGGGGCAGCGGGCCCTTGGGCTTGGCGGTCGACTCGGCCGAGGACGCGGGCCGCTCGTGCAGCACCACGGTCTCCCCCGGCGCGGGCGGCTCCTCCGTACGGCCGGACGGGCGCTTGGTGGCCGACTCTCCGGACGACGTCTCGGACACCGGCATGCCGGACGCGGTCACTCGCGGCTGCGGCGCCGTGTCGGGCCCCGACACGTCATCGTCGTCGACCCGCCACGCGGCCACCCCGGACGCCACCCCGGCCGGGCCACCGGCCCGCTCGCCCTTGCCGCCGGACGGCTGCGGCCGGCCGGCCGGGCTCTGCGGCTGCTCACCGGGGCTCGCGGTCTTGGCGTCGGCGGATGTCCGAGGCTTGCCACCGGAGGTCTGCGGCTTGGCGTCGGCGGACGTCTCAGGCTTGGCGCCGGAGGTGTGCGGCTTGCCGTCGGGTGTCTGGGGCTTGCCGCCCGCCTGCCCCGGCTTGCCCGCCGCACCGGGCCGCGGCGCGGCGGCACTGCCGGTCTGCGTCGGCTTGCCACCCGGCTGCTCGGACTTGCCGGCCGGCTGCTCGGGCTTGCCACCGGCCTGGCCTGGCCTGTCGCCGGACTGCCCGGCCTTGCCGCCAGTCTGCGTCGGCTTGCCACCGGGCTGCTCAGGCGTGCCGGCGGTCTGGCCGGAGGACGTCTGGCCGGACGACGGGGCCTGACCGGGCCGGGCCTCGGGCTTGGGGCCGGTTGCAGGCTTCGGGCCGGTTGCGGGCTTCGTTCCAGGCTGCTCGGGACCGGTGGGGGCGGGGCGGGAGGGCTTGGCGGTCGGGCGGGCGTTGGCCGGGGAGGTCTCCGTCTCGTCGGAGGCGGGCTCGCCGGCGGAAGGGCCGGCCTTGCGCGCGAAGGGCGGCGGCCGGAAGTAGGAAGTCTGTGCGTCGTCCGCCTGCTCGTCGTCCGAGCCGGGCTCGGGGGCGGCGGACGAGGAGGTCTTGGCCTGGCCGGCCGCGGGGGCGGCGGGGGATCGGCCGAACCACCCGGTGGCGCCTTCCTCGTGGGAGGCGGCAGGCTCCGGGCTGGGGGTGGAAGCCTTCGTGTCGGGCTTCGGCGGGGCGACCGGCGGACGTACGTCGCGGGTCTCCGCGGAGCTTTCGGCCCTGCTCGCCGTGGGAACGTCGGCGGGGCCGGCGGTGACGGCGGGCTCGGGGTCGGCGGCAGGTGGGAGCTGCCGTCCGCCGAGCGCTGCGTCCGGCAGGCACGCCGTGCAGGGCGTGAAGCCCTCCTCGCGTGCCTCTTCGTAGGTGAGCTCCTCGTGATCCCGGCCGATCAGCTGCCTGCAGCCGGGCACGTGGTAGCGCTTGCGTCCGGGGATCACCAGCACGATCGCGTCCGGCGAGATGCCGCCCGGCGCGGGACGGCGCGGACCGGGGGCCGGTGCGGTCGCCGTCCGCTGCGGCGCGTGGGGAGGCGCCTGCGGATGTTGCCGTGGCTGCGGATGCTGCTGGTGAGCCATCGGACCGGTCTGGTTGTACGGCGGCGCGGGCGGCGTGAGCCCCTTCGGGGGGGTGGCCGGCGCAGCGGCCTGCCCACCTCCGGGAAAAAGCTCGTTGCGCCGCAGGAAAGCCCCGATCACCAGGAACAGCGCGGACAGCACGCTGACCACGATGGACCACATGATCAGGAACGGCTTCGCCAGTACGAAGCCCGCGATCAGCAGAACCACTGCCGCGAGCACCAAACCAGCACTGATAAGGATCACAGGGGGCTCTTTCGAGTGACAGGTCCTAGTGACCCTTTACTCTACCGGCGGTCGTTGTGCGGACCGTCACTGCCGGGGAAGGCGCCCTGCGGTGCCTCGCCGCCGAACGGGCTCGGGCCACCGGGGAGAGGCGGCTGGCCGCCCTGCGGCACGGCGTGCGACATGGCGGGAGCCTGACCCTGCGGACCACCGGACATGACCGGGAACCCCCCGCTGCCCTCGGCGGAGACGTTGAGCTCGGCCAGCTGGTTCTCCAGGTAGAGCTTGAGCCGGCTGCGGTATTCGCGCTCGAAGCTGCGCAGCTCCTCGACCTTGCGCTCGAGCTCGTCGCGGGTCTGGACCAGCGAGCCCATGGCCTGGCGGTGGCGCTCCTGGGCGTCGCGCTCGAGCGTCTCGGCGCGGGCGCGGGCGTCGCCGATGACCTGCTCGGCCTGGCGGCGGGCCTTGGTGAGGATCTCGTCGGCCTCGCGGCGGGCGCGGGTGACGGTCTCGTCCGCCTCGCGGCGGGCGTCGGCGATCGCCTGGTCGGCGGTCTGCTGGGCGAGCGCGAGCACGCGGGCCGCGGTGTCCATGTTGTCCTCGGCGGGAGGCATGCTCATCGCCACGGGGACCGGCGGCTGCTGCTGCACCGGCGGCGGCTCGGGGGCCCGCATGGGCTCCGGCTGCGGCGGCGCCATCATCTCGGGCTTGGGCTGCTCCTGGATCGGGGCGGAGGCCATGGGCATGTTCATGCCGCCCGGTACCTTCCCGCGCAGGCACTCGGCCAGCTTCGCGCGGAGCTCCTCGTTCTCTTGGATCAGGCGGTCGAGCTCAGCCTCCACCTCGTCGAGGAAGGCGTCGACCTCTTCCTCGTCGTAGCCCGGCCGGAGCCGGGTGGTACTGAACTGCTTGTTCCGCACATCAGCGGGCGTCAGCGGCATTTTTTGGTCTCCTTGGCGCGCTTGGAGTCTGTCCGGAGGACGGTAACCCGAATCACTTCAGCGCGGACACGAGTTGGATCACGACCGGCGCCTCACCGGCCCGGTCATCGCAGGGTCCCGGCGATCTGGATCAAGATCAGGACCACGATGAACAGGACAGTGAAGCTTAGGTCAAAGGCCACCGTACCCAACCGGAGCGGAGGAATGAAACGGCGGAGGAACTTGAGGGGTGGGTCGGTCGCGGTGTAGGTGGCCTCCGCCAGCACCAGGACGACGCCGGAAGGCCGCCACTGGCGGGCGAAAGCCTGCACCGTCTCAAAGATCATCCTGCCGATGAGCAGCACCAAATAGAGAGACAGGACAACGACCAAGATCCCACCGATGATCTCCACGGCCCGGCCGCGCCTCCACTTCTGATGTGCCCTCCCGGCCTCGGTGAGACCGGGTTGGGTCCGATAGGCATACAGAGACTCTAACTCTGGTTGAAGAACCCGCGTTCCGCGATTCGAGCCTTGTCCTCGGCAGTCACCTCGACATTGGCAGGGGACAACAGGAACACCTTGTTGGTAACACGTTCAATGCTGCCGTGTAGGCCAAAGACCAGACCTGCCGCGAAATCCACAAGCCGCTTGGCGTCGCTGTCAACCATCTCGGTCAGGTTCATGATCACCGGGGTGCCGTCGCGGAAGTGCTCGCCGATCGTCCGGGCCTCGTTGTACGTGCGGGGGTGCAGGGTGGTGATGCGGGCCAGATCGGTCGTACGGCGTTCGACGATGGTCGTGGTGGGCCTCGGTGCGGGGACCCCCGCGTCGGGCTCGTCCTCGCGTTCCTGGACCGCGACGGCGCGTTCCTCGCCGGGCCGCTGCACGTCGTCGTCGTAGGGGTAGTCGTCGGTGTAGGTCTCGTACCTCTCGTAGCGGTCGTCCTCCACGAGACCGAGGTAGACCGCCATCTTGCGCATCGCGCCGGCCATCGCTACGTCGTCCTCCTGCTCATGGTCGCACTCGCTCGGGCCCGTCGCCGTGTCCGAGGCGGTAGCCGTACCCCCTTGGAGCTCACCGCTGCTCGACCTCTACTTGGTCATGGGCCTGAAGACCCACTTGAGGGGACATTACCTGACGAAGGGCTTGCGACGACCGAGCAACGCCGTACCGACCCGTACGTGTGTCGCGCCGTAGGCGATGGCCTCGGCGAGATCCTCGCTCATCCCCGCCGAGATCATGGTGGCCCGGGGGTGCTGCTCCTGGAGGCGCAGCGCGAGGTCGCGCAGCCGGGCGAACGCCTTGGCGGGGTCCTCCCCCAGGGGCGCGACCGCCATGACGCCGCCGAGCCACACCCCTTCGGCCAGCGCCACCTCGTCGGCGAGCTCCAGCAGGTCGGCGGGGCGCACCCCGCCTCTGGCCGGGTCGTCGTCGAGGGCGATCTGCACCAGGCAGCCGATCCTGCGGCCCTGGCGCACCGCCTCCTTGCTGATGGCCTCCACCAGCCTGAGGCGGTCGACGGAGTGGATCACGTCGGCGTACCCGACCACGGAGCGGACCTTGTTGGTCTGCAGCTGGCCGACGAAGTGCCAGGTGAGCGGCAGGTCGGCGAGCTCGCGCGCCTTGACGGCGGCCTCCTGGTCGCGGTTCTCGCCGACGTCGCGCACGCCCAGCTCGGCCAGGACGCGGACGTCCTCGGCCGGTCGGGTCTTGGTGACGGCGATCAGCGTGACCTCGCCCCGGTCGCGCCCCACCGCGTGGCACGCCTCGGTGATGCGCGCGTCGACCTCGGCGAGACCGGCCGCGATCTCGTCCCTTCTCACGTGCCTCTCCCCCTCACTCAGGTGTCCTCGCCGGCATCACGGACGCACACCGTGCTTCACGTACGCACACCGCGCTTGACGTAAGCACACCGTGCTCGACGTACGCACGACGGCGCCGCTCCCGTGGTCCCTGGGGGGAGCGGCGTCAGGCGCGGCTACTTGACGGCTACTTGAGGAAGTCGGGAACGTCGAGTTCCTCTTCCTGCTCCTCGAAGATCACTCGAGGACGTTTGGGCGGCTCCGACATGCGGGAGGTGATGGGCGTGGGCGGGTTGGCGGGCTCGGGCGCGGGCCGGGGGATCGAGACGGGGCCCGACGGCTCGTCGGCCGGGTCGTCACCGGGCCCGGAGTCGCGCACGGAGTCACGCCCGGTGTCGCGCACGGCCTCGCGCAGCGGCTCGCGCGGCGTGTCTCGCACCGGCTCGACGGGGCGCACCGGCTCGGGGCGGGGCGGCTCGGGCCTGAACTCGGCACGCGGCTCCGGCCTGAAGTCCGCGCGCGGCTCAGGACGCGGCTCAGGGCGGGGCTCGGGGCGCGGCTCGGGCCGGAAGTCCGCACGAGGCTCGGGACGGGGCTCAGGACGCGGCTCAGGGCGCGGCGCGGGCGGCTCGGACTTGATGCTCGGGGCGGCCGCGCTGGGCCGCGGAGGCGACGCAGGAGCGGGCGCGGACGGCTGCGCGGGCGCGCGGCCCATCGGGCGTGGCGCCTGCTTCTCCGCCGGGCCTGGCACGTCGTCGAAGCCGGCCGCGATCACGGTCACGCGCACCTCGTCGCCGAGGGCGTCGTCGATGACCGTACCGAAGATGATGTTGGCGTCGGGCGCGGCGGCCATGGAGACGAGCTGGGCCGCCTCGTTGATCTCGAACAGGCCGAGGTCGGAGCCGCCGGCGATCGACAGCAGCACGCCGTGCGCGCCGTCGATGCTGGCCTCCAGCAGCGGGCTGGAGACCGCCATCTCGGCCGCCGCCACCGAGCGGTCGTCGCCGCGGGCGTGGCCGATGCCCATGAGGGCGGAGCCGGCGCCCGACATGACCGACTTGACGTCGGCGAAGTCGAGGTTGATCAGACCGGGGGTGGTGATGAGGTCGGTGATGCCCTGCACACCCGACAGCAGCACCTGGTCGGCGGCCTTGAACGCGTCGAGCACGCTCACCTGCCGGTCAGAGATCGACAGCAGCCGGTCGTTGGGGATCACGATGAGGGTGTCGACCTCGTCGCGCAGCGTCTCGATGCCCGCTTCCGCCTGCGAGGCCCGGCGCCGCCCTTCGAAGCTGAACGGCCGGGTCACGACACCGATGGTGAGCGCGCCGAGCGATCTGGCGATGTTGGCCACGACGGGGGCGCCGCCCGTGCCGGTGCCGCCGCCCTCACCCGCCGTGACGAAGACCATGTCGGCCCCCTTGAGGACCTCCTCGATCTCCTCACGGTGGTCCTCGGCCGCCTTCCGGCCGACGTCGGGGTTGGCGCCCGCGCCCAGTCCGCGCGTGAGCTCGCGGCCCACGTCGAGTTTCACATCGGCGTCACTCATCAGCAGCGCCTGGGCGTCGGTGTTTATCGCGATGAACTCGACGCCCTTGAGTCCCTCCTCGATCATCCGGTTGACGGCGTTGACTCCGCCGCCGCCGATGCCGACGACCTTGATGACCGCGAGGTAGTTCTGCGGTGCTGCCACGACGAGGGGCCTTTCCGCTCGTTGACTTGCCATTTCGGTGCGGATTGTCTCCGCTTTTTGTTAGTTCGGGTAACTCTCAACCTCAGGTTGAGATTTAGATTTATGTCAACCTGAGGATTGATACGGACAGTAGGAGTTACGCTCCAGGCGGGTCAACTAACCGCGCCGCAAGCACGTCCGGCGTGTCGCGGGCTGTCCGTTTCGCTCCGCAGTCTCGCCTGGTGGCGGCCCTCCTTCGCCGAAAGTCCGGCTTACAGGCTCTCACGCCGCGACCCCCGCCTCGCACAGGCTCGGCGATGCCCTTGCCGCTGAGTTGCCAGACCCTGACGATCACGATCACTTCAGGGTCACCACGTCGGGCGAGCTGACGTCGTACATCGTGGCCGACCTTTCGCGCTTCAGCAGCGTGCTCAGGATGCGGCCCTTCTCCTCGGGACGGTCGGGGCCGCCCCACAGCACGGTACGGCCGTCCGACAGCACCAGCGTGACACCCTCGGCGGTGCCCGCGCGTACCTGCCTGACCTTGGCCGCCACCTCGTCGGGCACCGCCTGCACGACCTTGAGCGCCGCCATCATGGCGGGGTCGCCCTGCTGCGGGCGGTCCACCTTGAGCAGCGGCAGCATGGGCGGGGCCGTCTGCCTCAGCTCGATCACCACGCCCTGGCCGTCGACGATCGCCACCTTGTCGCCCGCCGGGACGGCGGCGACCGGCTCGCGCTCGACCACCTCGATCCTGAGCGTGCCCGGCCAGATCCGGTCGACCTTGGCGGAGGCGAGCTGTCTGATGCCGAGGACGCGGGTCTGGACGTCGGCGAGGTTCACGGTGGCGAGGGGATGCAGATCCGCCACGCCGGCCTGCTGCTCGATGCGCTCGCTGGGGACTGTGAGATTTCCCACGATCTCGATCGAGCGTACGCCGAGCACGGGCGAGAAGAACACCAGCCACGCGGCCGATCCCACCACCCCTGCCGTCAGCAGCACCAGGAACGCCGTGCGCGCCTTCATCGCCCTCCCCACCACATGCGGCTCATGTCGGCACCGAACCTACGCCGACACGCGGCCCTACACCCGCGCGCCACGCCCAAACACCCCACCGTCCGGGTCGCCGCCGCAGCGCACCCCTCGCCGTCCAGCGCCGCCCGCGCCACCGCACGGGGCTGAGGTCCTTCGAGGGGTGGCGCGCCGGAGAGGCGTGGCCCTCCGGCGCCCGCAGCCGAGCACCCGGCGGACCTGCGTCGAGGGCCCGGCGGGCGGGCGCCGGGGACGCGGCAGGCCGACGTCGAGAGCGCGGCGGGCGGGCGCCGGGGGGCGGCAGGCCGGCGTCAGGAGCCGAGCGGGCCGGCGTCGGGGCGTCAGGACAGGCGGGCCACGATCTGCGGCCCCAGCTCGGTCACGTCCCCCGCCCCCATCGTCAGCACGATGTCACCGGGCCGGGCCCGCTCGGCCACCAGCCCCGGCACCGCCGACCGGTCCGGCGCGTACGCGACCCGCTCCGGCGGCAGCGGCACCCGCCCCGCGACCATGGCCCCCGACACCCCGGGCTCGGGATCCTCCCTGGCCCCGTACACGTCGAGGACGATGGCCTCGTCGGCCAGCCCGAGCGCCGCGCCGAACTCGTCGGCGAAGAACCGGGTGCGCGAGTAGAGGTGCGGCTGGAAGATCGCGATGACCCGCCCGGTGCCGGAGTAGGACGCCACGACGTCGCGCGCCGCCTTGAGGTCGGCGGTCAGCTCGGTCGGGTGGTGGGCGTAGCTGTCGAACACGGCGATGCCCCCGGCCTCGCCCTTGGCCTCGAAGCGCCGCTTGGCCCCGGTGAAGGCCCCGAGGCCCTCCCTGATCTCCTCGAACGGCAGCCCCAGCTCGTCGGCCACGGCGATCACCGCGGTGGCGTTGAGCGCGTTGTGGGCCCCGGGGACGGCCAGCCGCACCTCCCCCCGGCCCTCGATGGCGAAGACGGTGCCGAACCCGTCGGGCCGGACGCCGGACACGCGGTAGTCGTCGCCCTGGAGGCCGTAGGTCTTGACGCGCAGCCCGCGCTCCCTGGCCCGCCGCGCCACCTCGGCCGCGCCGGGGTCGTCGGCGCAGGCGATGAGCAGCGAGCCGACCCGGTCGGCGAAGCGCGCGAAGCTGTCGTGGACGGCGCGCGGGTCGCCGTAGTTGTCGAGGTGGTCGGCCTCGACGTTGGTGACGACGGCGATGTCGGGGGCGAGCATGAGGAAGGAGCCGTCGCTCTCGTCGGCCTCGGCGACGAACATCCGGCCCTGCCCGTCGTCGGCGCCGAGCCCGGTGGTGACGAGCTGGCCGCCCACGCAGTAGGACGGGTCGGCGCCGCACTTCTGCAGCGCGACGGTGAGCATGGAGGTGGTGGTGGTCTTGCCGTGGGTGCCGGCGATGGCGACGGCGGTGCGCCCGGCCATGACGGAGGCCAGCGCGGCGGCCCGCGGGATGATGCGCAGCCCCTGCTTGAGCGCCTCGCCCAGCTCGGGGTTGGAGTCGCGGATGGCGGTGGAGACGACCACGGTGTCGACGTCTCTGATGTGGGAGGCGGCGTGGCCGATGTGCACGGTGGCGCCCAGCTCGCGCAGCTCGGTGATCAGCTCGGAGCTGCGCGCGTCGCTGCCGGTCACCCGCACGCCGCGCTTGAGCAGGATGCGGGCGATGCCCGACATGCCGGCGCCGCCGATGCCGATGAAGTGCACCCGCCCCAACTCTTCGACGGACACGGGGTCGACCAGCTTCACGAGACTCATCGGGCTATCTCCAACACTTTCCTGGCAAGCATGATATCGGCGTCCTTCCTCCCCAGTCTGGAGGCGGCCTCCGACATGACGGCGACCCGCTCGGGGTCGCGGAGGATGGGCAGCAGGTTGTGGATGATCCATTCGGGTGACAGCTGGGCGTCGTCGACCAGCAGGCCGCCGCCGCCCGCGGCGATGCGCTCGGCGTTGAGCCGCTGCTCGCCGTTGCCGTAGGGCAGCGGGACGTAGGCGGCGGGCAGCCCGACCGCGGTCAGCTCCGCGCAGCTCAGCGCGCCGCTGCGGCACAGGGCCAGGTCGGCGGCGGCGTAGGCGAGGTCCATCCGGTCGACGTAGGGCAGCAGGACGTACTGGGGGTCGCCGGGCGGCGGCTCGTGCTCGACCGTGTTCTTCGGGCCCAGCACGTGCAGCACCTGGATGCCGGCCCGGCGCAGCGCGGGGGCGGCGGCGAGCGCGGCCTCGTTGATCGACCTCGCGCCCTGCGAGCCGCCGAACACCAGCAGCGTCGGCCGGTCGTTCTCCAGCCCGAACCAGGAGCGCGCCTTGTCGCCGGTGGACAGCCGGTCGAGCGTGACGATCTCGCGCCGCAGCGGCGTGCCGATGAACTCGGCCTTGGGCAGCGCGGCGTCGGGGAACCCGCTGAAGACGTGGTCGGTCAGCCGGGCGCCGAGCCGGTTGGCCAGGCCGGGGCGCGGGTTGGCCTCGTGGACGACGATCGGCACGCCGCGCCGCTTGGCCGCCAGGTAGGCGGGGGTGGCGACGTAGCCGCCGAAGCCGACGAGGACGTCGGCCTTGACCCGGTCGAGGATCGCCGCGGTGGCGTTGATCGCCCCGGCGAGCCGGCCCGGCACGGTGAGCAGGCTCGGAGTGATCGCCCTGGGCAGCGGCACGGCCGGCACCAGCTCCAGCTCGTAGCCCCTGGCAGGCACGAGCCGCGTCTCCAAGCCGCGCTCCGTGCCCACGCAGGTGATGCCGACGCTGCGGTCTAGATGACGCAGCGCGTCCGCAAGGGCGAGCGCGGGCTCGATGTGCCCGGCCGTCCCCCCACCGGCGAGGACCACCCTCATCTCGGTCACTCCCTAACGTGTCGCTCGGCCTCTGGACGTACCCCCCAGGCCAAGCCAGCTTAGGGCCCGGGCGGCCGGTCCGGGGCCACGAGCGGCCAAGGCCTCGCGTGCGCCGGGCTCGCGTTTGGCGAACGACAGCAGCATGCCGAGCGCGGCGAGCGTGGGCAGCAGGGCGGAGCCGCCGTACGAGACCAGCGGGAGGGGGATGCCGGTGATCGGGAGCACGCTGAGCACGGCCCCCATGTTGACGGTCGCCTGGCCGACGATCCAGGCCACCATGGCGGCGGCGGCGAGCCTGATGAAGGCGTCGTTGACCCGGATGGCCACGCGCAGGCCCGCGTAGCCGAGCAGCCCGAACAGGGCCACGACCATGAGCGTGCCCATCAGCCCCAGCTCCTCGCCGACGATGGCGAAGATGAAGTCGCTCTCGCCGTGGGGCAGCCAGCTCCACTTCTGCCGGCTGCTGCCGAGCCCGAGCCCGAACCAGCTCCCGGAGCCCATGGCGATCTGCCCCTGGACGGCCTGGTAGCCGGCGCCCTGCGCGTCGGCCCACGGGTCGAGGAAGGCGCCGATGCGCGCCATCCGGTACGGCTCCACCCTGATCATGATGACCGCGGCCAGCACCGCCAGCGCCATGATGCCGCCGAACAGCTTGACCGGCGCCCCCACCACCCACAGCAGCGACAGGAAGATCATGAACAGGACGAGCGTGGTGCCGAGGTCGCGGCCGAGCATGACCATGACGGCCAGGATCGCGGTGCCGGGCATGAGCGGGATCAGCAGCTGCCGCCACTCGATGCGGCCCTGCCGCGCCCGCCTGGCCAGCAGGTCGGCGCCCCACAGCACGAGCCCGAGCTTGGCCGGCTCGGACGGCTGGATGGTCAGCGGGCCGATGTAGATCCACCGCTGCGCGCCCAGCTCGGATGAGCCGATGAACAGCACCATGACCAGCGCGATGATCGACAGCGCCATGAGCGGGTAGCCGGCCCAGCGGAAGAACTTGACGGGCAGGCGCGAGCACACGTACATGACGGGCACGCCGACCGCGGCCGACAGCGACTGCTTGATGAACCACGAGAACGGGCTGCCGGTCTTTTGCAGCGCCTCGATGCTGGAGGCGGACAGCACCATCATCAGCCCGAGCGCGAGCAGCAGCGCGCTGCACATGATGATCAGGTAGTAGGTGGTCAGCGGCCGGTCGAGCAGCTCCTTCAGCGCGCCGAGCTGCTCGCGCAGCCAGCCCTGCGGGTTCGCGCCCGGGGCGCTCTCAGCGCTCGTGCTCATGGTGTCGCGTCCTCAGGCCACGTACGGCACGCGCGAAGGCCTCCCCCCGCGCCGGATAGTTCGCGAACATGTCGAGCGAAGCCCCCGCCGGGGAGAGCAGCACGGTGTCTCCCGGGGAGGCCAGCCGCGCGGCTTCGGTGACGACTTTTTCCATCGCACCAGTGTCCCGATCCGGGATGTCCACGAGCGGGACATTCGGCGCGTGTCGCGCGATGGCTTCGGCGATCCTGGCGCGATCGGCGCCGAGCAGCACGGCGCCGCGCAGCCGGGGGGCGGCCTGGCGTACCAGGTCGTCGACGTCGGCGCCCTTGAGCTGGCCGCCCGCCACCCACACGATCGACGGGTACGAGGCCAGCGCCGCGGCGGCGGCGTGCGGGTTGGTGGCCTTGGAGTCGTCGACGTAGTCGACCTCGCCGATCCGGTCCACGTGGGCCAGCCGGTGCGGGTCGGGCACGAAGTCGCGCAGGCCCTGGCGGACCGACTCGGAGGGCACGCCGAGCGAGCGGGCCAGGGCGGCGGCGGCCAGCGCGTTGGCGACGTTGTGCGGCGCGAAGGGCCGGATGTCCGCCAGCGTGGCGAGCTCCTCCGCCGCCTCGACGGGGTCGGCCACGAACGCCCGGTCCACCAGCAGGTCCTCCACCACGCCGATCTCGCCGCGCTTGGGCACGCGCAGGGTGAACCCGACGGCGCCGGGGTAGGGGGCGGCCAGCCGGGCGGACTCGGGGTCGTCGGCGTTGAAGATCACGGTGCCGGCGCGCTCGAAGATGCGGCCCTTGGCGGCGGCGTACGCCTCCATGGAGCCGTGCCAGTCGAGGTGGTCGGGCGCCACGTTGAGGACGGCCGCGGCGTGCGGGGCCAGCGTGCCGGACCAGTGCAGCTGGAAGCTGGACAGCTCGACGGCCAGCACGTCGTACGGCTCGCCGACGGCTTGCACGACGGGCACGCCCACGTTCCCCACGGCCAGGGCCTTGCGGCCGTCGGCCTGGAGGATGGCGGTGAGCATGCGGACGGCGGTGGTCTTGCCGTTGGTGCCGGTGAGCGCCAGCCAGGGGGCGGCCTGCTCGGGCCGCAGCCGCCAGGCCAGCTCCACCTCGCCGACGACCTCGACGCCGGCCTCCAGCGCGGCGGCGATCAGCGGGTGGTGCGGCGCCCAGCCGGTGGTGACCACCCGCGTCACCCCTTCGGGCAGGGCCGGCTCGCCGAACCGGGTCTCCACGCCGATCCTGGCCAGCTCGGCCGCGGCGGCCAACTGCCGCTCACCCTCCGCCGCCTCGACGACCACGACCCGCTCGCCGCGCGCGGCCAGCACCTTCGCCACGGCGGTGCCGGACACTCCGAGCCCGGCCACACAGGTGTAACTCATTACTTGGGCATCCACTCCACGTAGAACAGCCCCAGCCCGAGCGCCGCGCACAGGATCGCGATCAGCCAGAAGCGGACCACGATCGTGGTCTCGGCCCAGCCCTTGAGCTCGAAGTGATGCTGCAGGGGGGCCATTCTGAACACACGCTTCCCGGTCATCTTGAACGACCCGACCTGGATGATGACCGACAGCGTGATGACCACGCACAGGCCGGCGAGGATGATCAGCAGCAGCTGCGTACGGGTGGCGATGGCCAGCCCGGCCAGCACGCCGCCCAGCGCCAGCGACCCGGTGTCACCCATGAAGATCTTGGCCGGCGGGGCGTTCCACCACAGGAACCCGATCAGCGCCCCCAGCACGGCGGCGGCCACCACGGCCAGGTCGAGGGGGTCGCGCACCCAGTAGCAGTTGGGGCCGAGCTGGTCGATGCAGTTGTTGCGCAGCTGCCAGTTGCCGATCAGCACGTACGCCGCGAGCACCGCGCCGGTGGCGCCGCTGGCCAGGCCGTCGAGACCGTCGGTGAGGTTCACCGCGTTGGAGAACCCGACGATCATGATGAGCACCCAGATGGTGAACCCGACGATGCCGATCGACGGGCCGATGTCGCGCAGGAACGACACGCGGGTCTCGGCGGGGGTGATGCCGTACACGTTCGGCTGGCGGGTCACCAGGACGGCGAAGACCGCGCCGACGACGAGCTGGCCGAGCGCCTTGGCGCCGCTGCGCAGGCCGAGGCTGCGCTGCTTGTAGATCTTGATGAAGTCGTCGAGGAAGCCGACCGCGCCCAGCCCGGTCATCAGGAACAGCACCAGCATGCCCGACACGGTCGGGGGCTCCAGCATGGCCAGGTGGGAGGCGCCGTAGGCGAGCAGGGCGGCCAGCACGAAGACGATGCCGCCCATCGTGGGCGTGCCCTTCTTGCCGAGGTGGGCCTGCACGCCCTCCTCGCGGACGTTCTGGCCGATGCCGCGCCGCGAGAACAGCCGGATCGCCAGCGGGGTGCCCAGCATCGAGAGGATCAGGCCCACCGCACCGGCGATGATGATGTTGTTCACTGGGTGGCACCTCCGAGCACGAGCTCGGCCGTGCGCTCCAGCCCCATGGCGCGCGGTCCCTTGATCAGCACCGCGTCACCGGGGCGCAGCCACCCGGCCAGCTCGGCCGCCGCCGCCTCGGCGTCGGGCACGTGCACGATCCGCGTCCCCGGCGCCGGGCCGCCCGGCCCTCCCGGGGGCCCGCCCGCCTGAGCGGCCCGCTGGGCCGCCTCGTGGGCGCCCGCCAGGACCGGCTCGGCGTCAGGGCCCGCGATGATCAGCCCCGCCAGCCCCGCCCCGCCGGCCAGCCGGCCGAGCTCGGTGTTGAGCGCGGGCCCGTCGTCGCCGAGCTCCCGCAGCGCCGCGATGACCGCGAAGCGCCGCCGCCCCTTGCCCAGCACCTCGAACGCCGAGAAGGCGGCCTTCATGGAGTCGGGGTTGGCGTTGTAGGCGTCGTTGACCACGGTGACGCCGTCGGGCCGGTCGGTGACCTCCATCCGCCACCGGCTGCTCGGGGTGGCCGCCGACAGCTCCTCGGCGATCGTGGCGACCGGCAGGCCCAGCTCGTACGCGGCCGCCGCCGCGGCGAGCGCGTTCTCGACGGCGTGCTCCCCGTAGAGCTTCAGCGCCACGTGCGCGGTGCCCGACGGGGTGCACAGGGTGAACGAGGCGCGCCCGCGCACGTCCACCACGACCCCCTCGGCCCTGATCGCGGCCTGCTCGCTGCGCCCGTAGTAGGTGACCCGCGCGTCGGTGCGGGAGGCCATGCCGCGCACCAGCGGGTCGTCGGCGTTGAGCACCGCCACGCCGGCCCGCGGCAGCGCCTCCACCAGCTCGCCCTTGGCCTTGGCGATCGCCTCCTTGCCGCCGAACACGCCGAGGTGCGCGGTGCCGACGTTGAGCACGACGCCGATCCGCGGCGGCGCGATGCGGGTCAGCTCCTTGATGTGGCCGATGTTGCGCGCGGCCAGCTCCAGCACCATGTAACGGGTGTCGAGGTCGGCGCGCAGCACGGTCAGCGGGTGGCCCAGCTCGTTGTTGAAGCTGCCCTTGGGGGCGATGGTGGCGCCGGCCCTGGCGGTGAGCCGGGCCAGCAGGTCTTTGGTGCTGGTCTTGCCGGCCGAGCCGGTCACGCCGATGACGGTGACGTTCGGGAGCATGCGGACCTGCGCGGCGGCCAGCGCGGCGAGCGCGGCGGCGGCGTCGGGCACGATCACGGCGGGCGCCTCGACGGGCCTGGTGGCCAGCACGGCGACGGCTCCGGCCCGGACGGCCTGCGCGGCGAAGTCGTGACCGTCGACCCGCGCGCCCTTGATGGCGACGAACAGGGATCCCGGTTCTACGGCCCGCGAGTCGATCACGACGGGCCCGCGCACCACCGCGCGGGGATCGGCCATGCCCGACAGGGCGCCCGAGGTCATCTCGGCGATCCTGGCCAGAGGCAACGGGATCATTAGTGCTTCCTGCTTTCCTT
>NZ_JAATEP010000065.1:0-56724 GCF_012034275.1 Nonomuraea composti
CGATCTCCTTGATCCGTCCGGGCCCCGGGGTCATCACGGCGACCCGCCGCCCGACCCGCACCGCCTCGCCGACGTCGTGCGTGGCGAGCACGGCGGTGCTGCCGGTGCGCTCCACGATCCGGACGAACTCCTCCCCCACCCACTCCCGCGTGCGCCGGTCCAGCCCCGCGAACGGCTCGTCCATGAGCAGCACCCCCGGCGCGAAGGCGAGGCTGCGGGCCAGCGCCACGAGCTCCCGCCGGCCGGCGGACAGCTCCTGCGGATAACACTCCTCATATCCGGACATCCCCACAAGAGCGAGTAGTTCACGCGCTCGCTCCCGTTTCGTCCCAGCTTCACCTTCCAGCCCGAACTCCACGTTGCCGAGCGCCGTGCGCCACGGGAACAGCGTGTACTGCTGCACCACCACGCCGCGGTCGAGCGCGGGGCCGGTGACGGGGGCGCCGCCGATGCGGATCTCGCCGGTGGTCGGCTCGGTGAGGCCGGCGATGAGGGCGAAGAGGGTGGACTTGCCGCAACCGCTGGGGCCGACGAGGGTGAGCAGCTCACCCGCGCGCACGTCCAGGTCGAGCTCGGACAGCGCGGTGTGCGGCCGGTCGCCGTGGAACGTCTTGCTCACCTTCCGGAGGCTGAGATGGAGGCCCATGCGTACGAAGGTACGAGCCCCCGGGGCATGAAGTCAACATTTCCTACAGGATAACTAGAGAATTGGCCGATAGTCTCGTTCCGTCATGCCGCCGACCAGCGAAGGATCGTTTTGAGATGATCTTCATTACCGCGAAGTTCCGCGTCCTGCCCGAGCACGCCGACCGCTGGCCCGAGATCACGGCCGCCTTCACCGCGGCCACCCGCGCCGAGCCCGGCTGCCTATGGTTCGACTGGTCGCGCAGCCTCGACGACCCGAACGAGTACGTCCTGGTCGAGGCGTTCAGGGACGGCGAGGCGGGCGCGGCGCACGTGCGGTCGGCCCACTTCAAGCAGGCCCAGCAGGAGCTGCCGCAGCACCTCGCCGAGACGCCGCGCATCGTCAACACCACTCTCGACCAGGACGACTGGTCCGAGCTGGGCGAGATGGCCGTGCCGAAGGGCTGACCCGGCGGCGTTCAGGGGCCGCCGCGGACGTCGCCGTAGGCGAACAGGGTGAGCGGGCCCGGGCCGGTCACCGGCTGCTCGGCGGTGACGGCCAGGGCCAGCGTGTTCGTCCCGTGCCCGGTCAGGATCCCGGCCGGGAGCGAGAACGCGCGTTGCGGGCCGATGACGTTGCCGTAGTGGTAGCCGTAGTCGTCGGCGTACAGGACGGGCAGGGTCTTGGGCGGGTGCGGGCTGGTGGTCGTGGTGTGGTCGGCGGACCTCCAGCGGGAGTCGTCGCAGCAGTCGTTGGTGGTGATGGGCACGGTGATGCCGTCGGCCCTGGCCTGGTCCTGGATGTCCTGCATGTAGGCGGCGTCGGTGCCGACCCGGTACTCGTTCTCGGCGTTGTAGAGGATGACCGGGCCGCCGCGCGGGAGCTGGGGGCGGGCGATGATCGGGTTGATCCGGTGCAGCCACTCCCGGTATGCCTCGCGGTAGCCGGGTTCGAAGCTGCGGGCCCGGCCCGGCACGGTCTTGAGCCAGGCGGGGAAGCCGCCGCCGGTGCTCTCGGCGTTGATGTAGGACCCTGGCCGGGCGATCACGTACAGGCCGGCCTCGTGGGCGGTGCGCAGCAGCCGGTCCACGTCGCGGACGCCGGTGAAGTCGTACGTGCCGGGCGCCGGCGAGTGGTAGGCCCAGGAGAAGGAGAGCGAGACGGCGTTGAAGCCGGCGGCCTTGAGCTTCTCCATCACGGCCCGCCACAGCTCCTGGCTGGGCAGCCGGAAGGAGTGGAACTCGGCCGACTGGAGCACGATCCGGCGGCCGTTCACGATCAGCGAGTACCGGTCGTAGGTGACCTCGGGCGCGCTGCCGGCGCGGGCGGGCGCGACGAGGGCCGCGGGAAACGATCATCGCCGGGCGTTACGCGAACGTTACGACGGGCACGGAACCCCGCTCGGGCCTGTCCTCGCAGCTCACAGGCCCGATGTCAGCACGGGTAAGTTTTTTTCCGGGTTATTGACGAAAAACACCGCACGTCGGCAGACTCTCCGTCATGTCACACCCCCGTGGCCCCCTGTCACAGCTCCGGCGCGGGCACGAAGAGCTCGTGCTGGGGCTGCTGCGCAAGCACGGCCCCCTCAGCCGGGGCGAGCTGGGCAAGCGTTGCGGGTTGTCCCGTACGACCCTCTACGACATTCTCGCCGAGCTCGTCGCCAGCGGCGCCGTGGTCACCGCCACCTCCCAGGAGGCACCGCGCGGCCGCGGCAGGCCGGCCGAGACGCTGACCCTCAACCCCGATGCCGGCCAGGCCATCGGCATCGACTTCGCCCGCCGCGCCCTGCACGTCGCCGCCGTCAACCTGGCGCACGAGGTCGTCGGCTCGGCCAGCGAGCCGCACGACGCCGACCTGCCGTGGGAGCAGCGGGTCGAGCTGGCCGTACGGCTCGTCGGCTCGCTCACCGGCACCGGCACGGGCGCGCTGCGGCTGGGCGCGCTCGACGCGATCGGCGTCGGCGTGGTCGGCGTGGTGGGCTCTCAACACGCCGGTGAGGAAGACCGGCACGCCGAGGAGGGAAGGGACCAGCCCGAGCCGCATCCCGCGCAGGTGCTGCTGCGCGAGCGGTTCGGCGTCCCGGTGCTGCTGGACAACAACACCCGGCTGGCCGCGCTGGGCGAGAGCATCTGGGGCGCCGCCGCGGGCGGGCAGGACGTGCTGTACCTGCGCCTGTCGCACGGCGTCGGCGGCGGCCTGGTGGTCGGCGGGTCGCTGCACCGCGGCGCGTACGGGCTGTCCGGCGAGTTCGGCCACATCACCGTCGAGCCGGGCGGCGCCCGCTGCGACTGCGGCGGCACCGGCTGCCTGGAGACCGTCGCCTCGATCAGGGCCGTGCTCGACGCCTACCGCGCCGCCGGCGGCCGGGCCGCGGACGTGCCGGAGCTGGTCAAGGCCGTCCGGGCGGGCGACCGGGCGGCGCTCACCCTGCTCGGCGGCGTCGGCGCCCGGATCGGCGAGGTGCTGGCGGCCCTGTGCAACGCCATCGGCCCGAGCGTGATCGTGATCGGCGGCGAGCTGGCGGAGACCGGCGAGGCGCTGGTGGCGCCGATCGAGCGGGCGCTGCGCGACCACGTCATGCCGGTCTCCCGGCACCGGGTGAGCCTGCGCCGCGCCACGCTCGGCGAGGTCGCCGGCGCCCTCGGCGGCATCGCCCTGGTGCTGCACGAATCCCCCCTGCTTTCCCGCTATCCGGCCGGCCCGGATCTCGCGGAGGACCCGATCCCCGACAAGGAGTCCCGATGACCCAGCTCACCGCGCTGGGCAAGGCGCCGGCGCAGCCCGCCCGGCGCGCCCCCAGCCGCTCGCGGCGCGCCGTCGCGCTCAACCTCGTCGCCGTCGTCATCGGCCTGGTCGTGTGGACGGTGCTGGCCACCGTCGGCGTGCAAGGGCTGCCGGGGCCGCTGGAGGTGGCGGCCAAGGCGGGCGAGCTGATCGCCGACGGCACCCTGCTCACCGACGCGCTGGCCAGCCTGCGCAGGGTGCTCGTCGGCTTCCTGCTCGGCACGCTGCTGGCCGTCCCGGTCGGCTTCCTCATGGGCTGGTACGCCACCGCGCGCGGCCTGCTGGAGCCGTACGTGCAGTTCTTCCGCACGATCCCGCCGCTGGCGATCATCCCGCTGGCCATCGTGCTCATGGGCATCGGCGAGGTGCCGAAGGTCTTCGTGATCTTCCTGGCGGCGTTCCTGTCCAGCGTCGTCTCGACGTTCCAGGGCGTCGTGGACGTGGACAGGACGCTCATCAACGCGGCCCGCGTGCTGGGCGCCTCCGACCGCACCATCTTCCTCAAGGTCGTGGTGCCGGCCTCGACGCCGTTCATCCTGGTCGGGATGCGGGTCGGGCTCGGCTCGGCCTGGGGCACGCTGGTCGCCGCCGAGCTGATCGCCGCCCAGGAGGGGCTGGGCTTCCGGATGCAGCAGGCCCAGCTCTACTACGACCTGTCCACGATCTTCGTGGGCCTGATCGCCATCGGCGTGCTCGGCCTGCTGATGGACCGCCTGCTGCTGCTCGCCGAGCGCCGCCTCACCAACTGGCAGGAGCGCCGATGAACGCCAAGATCTCGTTCAGGGACGTCGTCAAGACGTACCCGTTGAAGGACGACACCTTCACCGCGCTGGACCACGTGTCGCTGGACATCGCCGACCGCGAGTTCGTCACCGTCGTGGGCCCGTCGGGCTGCGGCAAGAGCACGCTGATGAGCATGGCCGCCGGCCTGGTCGAGCCCACGTCGGGCGAGGTGCTGGTGGACGGCTCGCCAGTGGACGGCCCCGGGCCCGACCGGGGGGTGATCTTCCAGCAGTACGCGTTGTTCCCCTGGCTGACCGTGCGCAAGAACGTCGAGTTCGGGCTCAAGCTCATGGACCTGCCCGCCGAGGAGCGCCGGCGGCGCGCCCAGCGGGCGATCGAGCTGGTCGGGCTGGCCGACTTCGCCGACGCGCTGCCCAAGATGCTGTCGGGCGGCATGAAGCAGCGCTGCGCCATCGCCCGCGCGTACGCGGTCGACCCGCAGGTGCTGCTCATGGACGAGCCGTTCGGCGCGCTCGACGCGCTGACCCGGGTGCAGCTCCAGGACCAGCTCCTCGACACGTGGAGCAAGGACCAGCGCACGGTCATGTTCATCACGCACGACGTGGACGAGGCCGTGTACCTGGCCAGCCGGGTGATCGTGATGGCCGCCCGGCCTGGCCGCCTGCACAAGGTCGTCGACGTCGACCTGCCGTACCCGAGGACCGAGGAGATGCGGCTGTCGCCCGAGTTCGGGCGGATCCGCAACGAGGTCTGGCACGCCGTCTACCACCAGGCTCCGGCCGTACCCGCGGCCTAGAAACCCAACCCCCCGGAAAGGACTGATCCGCCATGCGTTCTCTTCGCCGCGCCCTGACGGCCGCCACGGCGGTGAGCCTGCTCGCACTCTCCGTCACCGCCTGCTCCGACGACAGCTCCACGGTGCGGTTCGGCTACATCAGCGACTACAACGGCGCCAGCCTGCTCGCGATCGCGCAGAAGCAGGGCCTCTGGGAGAAGCAGGGGCTCACCCCCGAGATCAAGGTCTTCACGAACGGGCCGCTGCAGATCCAGGCGCTCGGCGCCGGCGACCTCGACTTCGGCTACATCGGCCCGGGCGCCATGTGGCTGCCCGCCACCGGCAAGGCCAAGGTCGTCGCCATCAACACGCTCGCCTACGCCGACCGCGTCATCGGCCGGCCCGGCATCAAGAGCATCGCCGACCTCAAGGGCAAGAAGGTCGGCGTGCCGGAGGGCACGTCCGGTGACATGGTGCTCAACCTGGCCCTGCAGAAGGCCGGCATGAGCGTCAAGGACATCCAGAAGGTGCCGATGGACCCGGCCACCGTCGTCTCGGCGTTCGTCGCCGGGCAGATCGACGCGGCCGGCATCTGGTACCCGCTGATCGACAACATCAAGCAGAAGGTGCCGGACCTGACCGAGCTGGCCAGCACCAAGGAGTGGCCGGACAGCTCGTTCCCGACCGCGTTCGTCGGCGGCACGAAGGTGGACGGCGAGCTCACCAACAAGGTGATCAAGGTGCTGCAGGAGGCCAACGACTGGCGGGCCGCGCACTACGAGGAGTCGATCACGGAGGCGGCGGCGCTGCTCAAGCTGGACGCGGCCAAGGTCAAGGCCGACGCCGCCAACGTCAAGGTGATGACCACCGAGGACCTGGTCAACAAGACCAAGGACGGCACCGTGGCCAAGTGGCTCAACAGCCTCGGCGACTTCTTCGTCGGCACCGGCCAGCTCAAGTCCAGGCCCGACCCGGCGACGTACTACACCGGCGACCTCTACACGAAGGCCTTCACCAAGTGAACCTGCTGTTCCTGATGACCGACCAGCACCGCGTCGACACCCTGGGCTGCTACGGCAACCCGCACGTGGCCACGCCCAACCTCGACAGGCTGGCCGCCACCGGCACGCGGTTCGACCGGTTCTACACGCCCACGGCCATCTGCACGCCCGCGCGGGCCAGCCTGCTCACCGGGCAGGCGCCGTTCCGGCACCGGCTGCTGGCGAACTACGAGCGCAACGTCGGCTACCTGGAGGACCTGCGCGAGGACGCGTTCACCTTCCCCGAGGCGCTGAAGGAGCGCGGCTACAACCTGGGGCTGATCGGCAAGTGGCACGGCGGCACCAGCCGCAACGCCGCCTCCTACGGCTTCGACGGGCCCGACCTGCCCGGCTGGCACAACCCGGTCGACCACCCCGACTACCTCGCCTACCTGGAGGAGCGGGGGCTGCCGCCGTACCGGATCTCCGGCCTGATCCGCGGCACGACGCCGAACGGCAACCAGGGCAACCTGCTCGCCGCGCGGCTGCACCAGCCGGTCGAGGCCACGTTCGAGCATTACCTGGCGACCAGGGCGATCGAGCACCTGGAGCGGTACGCGGCCGAGGGCAAGCCATTCTTCCTGGCCACCCACTTCTTCGGGCCGCACCTGCCGTACCTGCTGCCGGACGAGTACTTCGACATGTACGACCCGAGCCTGGTCGAGCTGCCGCCGTCGATCGCGGAGACGTTCGAGGGCAAGCCGCCGGTGCAGCGCAACTACAGCGACCACTGGACGTTCGACACGATCCCGATCGAGATCACCCGCAAGCTGATCGCGGTCTACTGGGGGTACGTCACGCTGATCGACCAGCAGATCGGCCGCATCCTCGACCGCATGGACGAGCTGGGCCTGACGGATGAGACGTCGGTGTTCTTCACCTCCGACCACGGCGAGTTCACCGGCGCCCACCGGCTGCACGACAAGGGCCCGGCGATGTACGAGGACATCTACCGCATCTGCGGCATCGTCCGGATCCCGGGCGCGCCGCCGCAGGTCAGGAACGAGTTCGTGTCGCTCACCGACTGCACGGCGACGATCCTGGAGCTGGCCGGCTGCGACCCGAAGCCGGCCGTGGACAGCCGCAGCCTGGTGCCGCTGGTGCGCGGCGAGCACCCCGAGTGGCCGGGCGAGCTGCTCGCCGAGTTCCACGGCCACCACTTCCCCTACCCGCAGCGCATGATCCGCGACGACCGCTACAAGCTGGTCGTCAACCCGGAGTCGGTCAACGAGCTGTACGACCTGCACGCCGACCCGCACGAGCTGAGCAACCGGTACACCCACCCGGAGCTGGCGCCCGTCCGGCGCCGCCTCATGCGCAGGCTGTACGACCTGCTGCGCGAGCGCGGCGACAACTTCTACCACTGGATGACGCCCATGTACGACATCGGCGCCCTCGACTACGACCCGACGCTGAGCTCGTTCGAGAAAGAGACACTGGTTGATGGGTAAGCTCCTCGGCCCCGCCGCCCTCGCGGCGGGGCTGATCACCCCCTCCCCGCCGCCCCGCCAGCCGCCGCACAGGCGGCCCCGACCTACTCCCACCCCGTCTCGGCCGGAGTCGTGGACACCTTCCCCGACCCCACGATGATCCGCGCCCAGGACGGCCTCTGGTACGCCTACGGCACCCAGAACGCCGAGCTGCACCTGGCCAACAACACCGCCTCCGTGCTGTGGCGGCCGGCGCCGGAAGGCGACTACACGGTCGAGACGAAGGTGCGCTTCGCGCCCACCCAGGCCGCCCAGCAGGCCGGGCTGCTGCTGTACGAGAACGACGACCGCTACTTCAAGATGGCCCACAGCGCGCTGCCGCTCCAGCGGGGCAACGGGGCCGTGCTGCAGATGAGCGAGTTCGGCGAGGAGGGCGAGCGGCCGACGACCACGCCGCCGATCGCCGTCGCCAACGGGCCCATGTTCGGCGGGCCCGCGGCGGAGACGATGTGGCTGCGGCTGTCGTACCCCTACGACGCGGCCAACCGCGCGAACGAGGTGCGCGCGGCCACCAGCCGCGGCGAGCGCTGGGTGCGCAACGGCGTCTGGACGCTGCCCGCCAAGGGCCCGCTCAAGATCGGACTCGTCTCGATGAACCGGACGGGCGCGGTCGCCGCGTTCGACTACGTTCGACTACGTACGGACGTATCGCGACTGAGACCCGAGCCCCCGGTGGCTTCCGTCACCGGGGGCGATTCCCGTTCTGCGAAACGTGTCCCCTCCGGTGCGTCCGGTGTGCTTGACTCCCGCCTGGTGACCTCTTGGGAGGGTTCATGGGGGAGTTGGTGGGGATCGACCCCCGCGGTGCGCACGAGCTGATCCGCCGGATGGAGGCGGTGAAGGCGTTCGTGGGCCGGACGCGGCCCGGGCTCGACGCGGCGATCGCCGAAGCGGGCCAGGACTGGGCCGGCCGCCAGGGCACGACGGCGCTGCACCGCACGTGGGCGTTCCTCGACGAGTCCCAGCGGGATCTGAAGTGGCGCATCGACACGGTGGAGCAGCTCGTGCCGGTGCGCGAGCGCGGCCTGCTGACGGCGGCCTTCCCGTTCGACGCGGAGCCGGAGGCGCGGCGCGCGGCCGAGCAGACGGCCGCCGCCCTCCGCACGGCCCTCGCCACCCCCGACCCGACCGGCCAGGCCCTCGACCAGGTGCTCTCCCCCGCCGCCGCCCAGGTCGCCGACCCGGCCTACGCGGCGGCGCTCCTGGGGGCGCTCGGCCCTGAGCTCTTCGTCCGCGCCCTGCGCCTCCTGACCGAGGCGGGCGCCGGAACGCCCGGCGCACCGCAGGACGCGAGCGGCGCGCACAGCACGGCGGGCTCGGGTGCCGGGCTGCTGGCCAGGGCTTTCGCCAGCGGGGAGCGGACCGGGCGGCTCGGGGACGAGTGGCAGGCGGTGGCCGAGACGGCCCCGCCGGCCGTCCTCGGCGCGCTGGTCTCGCTCGCCCCCCAGTCCGGAACGTTCCTCAACCAGGCCGCGCTCACCCTGCTCGGCCGGCCGGACCCGCCGCACGACGTGCACGCCCTCGTCACGGCCTTCGCCGCGAACCCGCTGGCGTTCCAGCAGTTCCTGGCCGAGCACCCCCGCGAGAGCGCGACCCTGCTGGCCGTCGGCGACCCGGCCCTCCAGGAGGCGCTGGACGCGGCGCTCACGCCGGGCGTGGGCGCGGAAGGGCTGCGGGAGCGGGCGTGGGCGAACGTCCGGGGCAGCGCGGGCGGCTGACGATGCCGACCAGGGACCAGTTGCTCCGCGAGGCCGCCGACAAGGAGGCGCTGGCCGTCACGTTCCTGCGTTACGCCAGGGCGCTGCCGGAGGCGCTGGAGGGCCTGCCGGCGCGCCCGTCCGATCACGAGACTTTCTGGCGAGGGGCGGCCGCGCAGCGGTTCGTCACGCAGGTGATCAGGCTGCGCGGGGAGCTGGACGACCTGGAGGACGCCTGCCTGGCCACCGCCGAGAGCCTGCGCCACCGCGCCCTGAGGCTGCGCGAGCAGGCCGCCCAGGTCGCCGGCCCGGCCTAGGGATGTCAGTGGGTGCCCACGTCCGACGACAGCCGCTGGGCGAGGTAGACGGGGATCAGCGAGGCGACGATGAGCGCGGCGGCCACGACGTTCACCACAGGGGCCTGGTTCGGCCGGAAGAGGTTCTCGAAGATCCAGATGGGCAGCGTCCGCACCCCCGCCCCCGCCGTGAACGTGGTCACGATGATCTCGTCGAACGACAGCGCGAACGCCAGCAGCCCGCCCGCCAGCAGCGCCGACCGGATCAGGGGGAACGTCACCAGCCGGAACGTCGTGAACGGCCCCGCCCCGAGGTCGGCCGACGCCTCCTCCAGGGTGGTCCCGGTGCGCCGCAGCCGCGCCAGCACGTTGTTGTAGACGGTCACGACGCAGAACGTGGCGTGCCCGACGACCACGGTGAACAGCCCGAGCCCCACCCCGAACGGCTCCAGCACGGTACGGAAGGCGTTGTTGAGCGCGATGCCCGTGACGATGCCGGGCAGCGCGATGGGCAGGATGATCACCAGCGAGACGGCCTGCCGCCCGAAGAAGCGGTGGCGCTGCACGGCGAAGGCCGCCATCGTGCCGAGCACCAGCGCGATCGCGGTCGCGCCGAGCCCGGCCTGAACGGAGGTCCACAGCGCGTCGCGCACCCCGGAGGAGGCCCAGGCGGCGCCCCACCAGCGCAGCGTCAGCCCGGCGGGCGGCCAGCCGAAGGTGCGGTCGGCGTTGACGGAGTTGAGCAGCACGACGGCCAGCGGCACGTAGATGACGGCGAGGCCGGCCGCGAGCGCGAGCCGGAGCAGCAGCCGGGCCGGCCGGGACAGGTTCACAGGCTCTCCAGGGCGCCGGTGCGGCGCACGGCCGCGAGGTAACCGAGCATGACGACGACGGGCACGGTGGCCACGGCGGCGGCGAACGGCAGGTCGCCGGCGGCGCCGATGTTGTCGTAGACGACGTTGCCGATGAGCTGGCTCCGCCCGCCGACGATCTTGACGGCGATGTAGTCGCCCAGCGACAGCGAGAACGTGAAGATCGACCCGGCGATCACGGCCGGGAAGGTCAGCGGCCACACGACCGTACGGAAGACCTGCCAGGAGCGGGCGCCGAGGTCGCCCGCGGCCTCCAGCAGCGAGCCGGGCAGCCGCTCCAGCCCCGCGTAGATGGGCAGGATCATGTACGGCAGCCACAGGTACGCCAGCGTCAGCACCGTGGCGGTCAGCCCGAAGCCCCAGCCGAGCAGCCCGCCGGACGACAGCATCACCCGCCACGCGTACGCCTTGACCAGGTAGCTCGCCCACAGCGGGGTCAGCACGGCGATCACCAGCCAGCGCCGCGTGCGCGGCCCGGCGAGCTTGGCCATCGCGAACGCCATGGGGAAGGCCACCACCAGGTCGATGGCCGTCACCGCGAGCGCCACCCCGACCGAGCGCAGCACGATCGTCCGGTAGACCTCGCCGGTCGCCAGGTCCAGGAAGTTCGCCCAGGTGAACGTCCGGTTCAGGGCGCCGGTGAAGGTGTCCACCGAGTGGAACGCGGTGACGAGCAGCGCCGCCAGCGCCCCCAGGTACGCCAGCCCGAGCCAGGCCAGCGGCGCCGACAGCAGCAGCGCCAGGCGCACCCCCGCCCTGCGGTGCAGGAAGGCGCCGGCCCGGCTCACCCCTTGATCTCCGTCCAGGCCCGCGTCCAGGCGGCGTAGTCCTTGCAGGTGACGTTCGTGCGGCCGTCGAGGCACTGGGCGATCGGGGTGGTCCAGTAGTGCACCTTGGAGAAGTACGCCTCGTCGGTGGCGTGGAAGGTCACGCAGTGCTGGGGGTCGGCGGTCTCCGCGCACGCTTTCGCGTTCGACGGCGCCTCGCCGAAGTACTCGGCGACCTGCGCGTTCGCGGTGGGCGAGATGATCCAGTCCAGCCACCGGTACGCGCAGTTGGGGTGCGCGGCCCTGGCGGCCACCATCCACGTGTCGGACCAGCCGGTCGCGCCCTCCTTCGGCAGCACGGCCTCGACGGGGGCCTGCTCGCCCTTGGCCACGTTCACGATGACCTGCCAGGTGGTGCCGACGACCGAGTCGCCGCTCTTGAACGCCTGGATCTCCTTGGTGTAGTCGGACCAGTACTCGCCGACGATTTGCTTCTGCTGCTTGAGCAGGTCCACGGCGGCCTGGAACTGCCGGTCGTCCAGCGCGTACGGGCTCTTTATCCCGAGGTCGGGGCGGGTGGACATGAGGTAGACGGCGGCGTCGGCGAGGTAGATGGGCGAGTCGTAGGCCGTGACCTTGCCCTTGTAGGGCGAGTCGGGGTCGAAGACGACGCTCCACGAGTCGGGGGCGGGCCTGACCGTGTCGGTGCGCCACATCAGCAGGTTGGCGCCGCGGCCGTGCGGCACCCCGTACGGGACGCCGTTCACGGAGTTCCACGGCTTGCTCTTCAGGCCGTCGAACACGTCGGTGTAGTTGGGGATGAGGCTGGTGTTGACCGGGGCGACGGTGCCGGCCGCGATGAGGCGCAGCGAGGCGTCGCCGGAGGCGGAGACGGCGTCGTACTGGCCGGTGCGCATGAGCGCGACCATCTCGTCCGAGGTGCCGGCCACCTTCACGTTCACCTGGCAGCCGGTCTCCTGCTCGAACGGGGTGACCCAGTCCACCTTGGGGTCGTTGCTCCCGTCCTCGACGTAGCCGGCCCACGCGACGAGGTCGACCCGGCCCTCGCCGGTGCCGAGGGCCTGCGGGGCGCTCAGCCGGGGCGGGACGAACCCGCTCTGGCCGGGGGCGGGGGCGCCCGTCGTGGGGGTGGTGCCGCCGCAGGCGGCGGCGAGCGCGAGGGCCGCCGCCGCGAGGGCCGATCCGATCCGTCGCATGGCCTTGTCTCCTCCGGGGTCGCGAGGTGGTGGTCAGGTGATGGCGAACTCGTGGCGCCGCTGCCACACGAGCCGGACGCGGGCGCCTCTCAGGCCGAGCACCTCCATGGAGGAGACCTGGAGGTTCTGCTGAAGGGCGATCAGCCGGCCGCCGGCGTCGAGGTCCACGACGAACCGGGTGGCGGGGCCCGCGTACACGACCTGCGCGACCGTGCCCGCCGCCGAGCGCTCGTCGGGGCCGGCCGGGGCGTCCGCGCCGGGCACCACGCGCAGCTTCTCCGGCCGCACGCTGTAGGTGCCGGAGCGGCCGAGCAGCTTCTCGGCGGCGGCGCCCGCGATGAGGTTGGACGTGCCGACGAACCCGGCCACGAACGCGGTCGCGGGCCGCTCGTACACCTCGGCGGGCGTGCCGACCTGCTCGATCCGGCCCCGGTCGAACACCGCCACGCGGTCGCTCATCGTCAGCGCCTCCTCCTGGTCGTGCGTGACGAACAGGAACGTGATGCCGACCGCGCGCTGCAGCTCCTTCAGCTCGACCTGCATCTCCTCGCGCAGCTTGAGGTCGAGCGCGCCCAGGGGCTCGTCGAGCAGCAGCACGCGCGGCCGGTTGACCAGCGCCCTGGCCAGCGCGACCCGCTGCCGCTGGCCGCCGGAGAGCTGGGCCGGGCGGCGGGACTCGAAGCCCGCCAGCCGCACCGAGCGCAGCGCGGCCAGGGCCCGCTCGCGCCGCTCGGCCTTGGGGACCTTCTTCACGCGCAGGCCGTACTCGACGTTGGCCAGCACGTTCATGTGCGGGAACAGGGCGTAGTCCTGGAAGACGGTGTTGACGTCGCGCTCGAACGGGGCCAGCCGGGTGACGTCGGCGCCGCCCAGCTCGATCGTGCCGGCCGTGGGCGGCTCGAAGCCGGCGATCATGCGCAGCACCGTGGTCTTGCCCGATCCGGACGGCCCCAGCATCGCGAAGAACTCGCCGTCGCGGACCTCCAGATCGATCCCGTCGACGGCCGTGACCGGCCCGAACTCCTTGCGCAGCCCGCGTAAGCCGACGGCTGTCTCGCTGCCTGGCATAACCTGAAACATATGATTTCAAAGGTTTTGCGACAAGGGCGTCTCCTGTATCAATGTCGTTGACGTCGGAGAGGTGGGGGCGATGGGCGCGAGGGGATCCCACCCGGCCGTGTTCGCGCCCGTGGGAGGCGCCGGCCGGGTGGACGCGGTCGTGCGCCGCCTGTCCGACGCCATCGCGCTCGGCCTGCTGGCCGACGGGGAGCAGCTGCCCAGCGAGGCCGAGCTGGCCGCCCGGCTGGGCGTCTCCACGGTCACCTTGCGGGAGGCGCTCATGGCGCTGCGCCAGCAGGGGCTGGTCGAGACGCGGCGCGGGCGCGGCGGCGGCAGCTTCGTCCGTACGCCGAGCGAGCCGCCCGAGCTGGGGGCGCGGCTGCGCGCGTTCACCGTGGACGAGCTGCGCGACCTGGGCGACCACTACGCGGCCATCGCCGGTGCGGCGGCCCGGCTGGCGGCCCTGCGCGCCCTGCCCGGCGACATCGCGCCCCTGCGGCGCACCCTCGACGCCATGGCCCGCGCCCGCGCCGCCGCGACGGAGGCGGGAGCGGGCACCGCCGACCATGGAGCGGCGTTGCGCCGGCTCGACGGGCGCTTCCACATCGAGGTGGCCGCCGCCTCCCAGTCGGCACGACTCACTCAGGAGGAGATCCGGTTACAGGCCGACATCGGGCCGTTGCTCTGGCTTCCGTACGACGAGCCCGGCAGGCACGATGAGGCCACGGCCCAGCATCGCGCCATCGCCGAGGCCATCCGCCGCGCCGACCCCGGCCTGGCCCGCGACCTGGCCGAACAGCATGTGCTCGACGCGATCGAACGGCTCATCGAGCTGCGGTTGCGGCTCGGCTGACGGCTGACCGCGCGCCGCGGAGCGGGAGCCTCCGGCCGTGCCGGGCGCGACCACCGGCACGGAGGTAGCAGCGCGATGCCCCAGCCCCCGACTCCCGTCCCGCCCACCGCCGCGACCGCCCCCGTCGGGCGGGCCGTCTCCCGCATCGGCGAGACCGTGCGGGGCGTGTTCACCGTCCTGGACGAGGTGCGCGCCCGCACCGCCGCGCTCGCCCGCGCCCGGCGGCCCCTGTCCAGGGGCGACCTGGCGGCGCTGCGGCCGCTGCTCTTCCGCCACCTCGGCGGGCTGATCGCGGGCATCGGGTTCATCGCCGCGCCGGGCCTGCTGGCGGACGCGCCGTGGTACCTGGAGTGGTGGCAGGACGACCCGTCGGGTCCGCCGGTGCAGCTCCTGCGCGACCTCGACCCGGCCAGCAGCGCGTTCTACGACTACACGCACTGGGAGTGGTACGCGGGGCCGAGCGAGGGGGCGGAGCGGACGATCTGCGGGCCGTACGTGGACTACCTGTGCACCGACGAGTACAGCCTCACGCTGTCGGTGCCGGTGACGGCCGGGTGCGCGTTCGTGGGGGTGGCGGCGGCGGACGTGTTCGTGCGGCGGTTCGAGGGGGCGGTGGTGCCGGTGCTGCGGGAGGTGCCGGTGCCGGCGTTCGTGATCAGCGCGGCCGGGCGGGTCGTGGCGTCCAACACCGCCAGGTGGATCGGCGGGTCGGTGTTCCGTGGCGAGGCGGGGTTCGCCGTGCATCCGTGCGACGGGCTGCCGCTGTCGGTCGTCGCCGCAAACACCGCAAGCCCCTTGCGTTCGGTGCGCAAGAATTTGAGGGATCACTGAAAGTCGTTCACAGGCTCTTGTGGAGCGGTGTGCGCGGGGCCTACTGTCGCCTCACCCCCCGAGAGAATCGAGCACGCATGCCCCGTAGCACCCTCACCGCGGCGCTCCTCGTGGCCGCCGTCGCCTGCGGGCTGACGGCCCCGCCCGCCCTGGCGGCTTCCTCGGCGCCGGTGCCGAAAGTGACGCGGGCGGCGCTGGATCCGGCGCTCGTCGCGGGCCGGGGCGCCGCCGTGGCGTTCGACGAGCAGGAGGCGGAGAACGCGGCCACGAACGGCACGGTCATCGGCCCCGACCGCAGCGCGTACACGCTGCTCGCCGAGGCGTCGGGGCGCAAGGCGGTGCGGCTGGCGCCCGGGCAGCACGTCGAGTTCACGCTGCCCGCCAGGGCGAACGCGATCACCGTGCGCTACAGCATCCCCGACGCGCCCGGCGGAGGCGGCATCACCGCGCCGCTCGACGTCACCGTCAACGGCGGGCGCCGCACCAGCATGACGCTGACCTCGCAGTACTCCTGGCTCTACAACCAGTACCCGTTCTCCAACGACCCCGGCGCCGGCCTGCTGCACCCCGACTGGTGGATCACCGAGTGCGCCTGCGTGCCCGCCGCGACCACGCCGCCGCCCGTGATCGCCAAGCCGTTCCGGCCCAGCCACTTCTACGACGAGCAGCGCCTGCTCCTCGGCCGCACCTACCGGGCGGGCGACCGCGTCCGGCTGACCGCGCCGGCGGGCCGGGCGGCGGAGTGGACGGTCATCGACCTGCTCGACTCCGAGCTCGTCGGCCCGCCCAAAGTCGAGCTGCGCGCGGCGAACGTGCTGGCCTTCGGCGCGGACCCGACCGGCCGGCGCGACTCCGCGGGCGCGATCGAGCAGGCCATCGCGTACGCCAAGCGCAAGCGGCTGAAGGTGTACCTGCCGCCGGGCACGTACCAGGTGAACCGGCACATCATCGTCGACGACGTGACGATCACCGGCGCGGGCAGCTGGTACACCGTCGTCAAGGGCCGCGAGGTCGCCCTGCCCGAGCCGGCGCCCGACGGCTCCGTGCACACCGGCGTCGGCTTCTACGGCAAACCCGCCGCCGAGGGCGGCAGCCGCAACGTGCACCTGTCGGGCTTCGCGATCGAGGGCGACGTCCGCGAGCGCATCGACACCGACCAGGTCAACGGCATCGGCGGCGCGATGAGCGACTCCACCATCGACGGCCTGCACATCCGGCACACCAAGGCCGGCATGTGGTTCGACGGCCCCATGTCGAACCTGCGCGTCACGAACACGATCATCGTCGACCAGATCGCCGACGCGGTGAACTTCCACACCGGCGTCACGAACTCGTCCGTCTCGAACAGCTTCATCCGCAACAGCGGCGACGACGCCCTGGCCATGTGGTCGGAGAAGAGCACGAACGCGGGCAACACGTTCGACCACAACACCGTGCAGTCGCCCGTCCTGGCCAACGGCATCGCCGTCTACGGCGGCACCGACAACACGATCTCGGGCAACCTCGTCGCCGACCCCGTCAGGGAGGGCAGCGCGCTCCAGGTCGGCTCCCGCTTCGGCGCCGAGCCGTTCGCCGGCCGCCTCGACATCACCGGCAACACCACCGTGCGCTCCGGCACGTACGAGCTGAACTGGAACATCGGGCTGGGCGCCATCTGGTTCTACGCGCTGGAGCGGGACATCGCCGCCGACATCCGCGTCACCGGCAACGACTTCCTCGACACCACCTACAACGCGATCATGCTGGTGAGCGAGTGGTCGGTGAAGGACCTGTACGCGATCACGAACGTGCACTTCAAGGACCTGCGCGTGGACGGCACCGGCACGTCGGTGGTCAGCGCCCGGGTGAAGGGGTCGGCCACGTTCGAGAACGTCGACGCCCGCAACGTCGGCGCGGTGGGCGTCAACAACTGCGGCTCGTTCGGCTTCCCCGCCACCGGCTCCGAGTTCTCCCTGGAGGATCGCGGCGGGAACGACGGCGGCTGGCTGGCGCCCTGGCTGCTGCCCAACACGATCACCTGCGACGACCGCCCGCCGGTCGTCCCGCCGCCCGCCCCGTCCCCCTGGTGACCCCCGCCTGCCGGGCAGGCGGCCCCCTCCCGGCAGGCGGTGCGGCGGGTCACGCCGTGGCGGGCCCGGTCAGGTCAGGTCCGGGACGCCCCTGACCGCGGTGGTGGACAGGGTGCCGATCTCGGCGATGCCGATCGTGACCGTGTCGCCGTCGTGCAGCGTGAACGGCAGGTCCGGCACCAGGCACGTGCCGGTGGCCAGCACGGCGCCGTCGGGGAAGACGTCGGCGCGGTAGAGGTAGCCGGCCAGGTCGTCCAGGCGGCGGTTCAGCTGCGAGGTGCTGGCCTTGCCCTCCCACACCGTCTCCCCCGCCCGGGCGATGCTGAGCGAGATGTCCAGCGCGTACGGGTCCGCGACCTCCCAGGCGGGCCTGATCGCCGGCCCGACCGCGCAGGCACCGAGGTAGATCTTGGCCTGCGGCAGGTAGAGCGGGTTGACGCCCTCGATGGTGCGGGAGCTGACGTCGTCCACGACGGTGTAGCCGACGATCTCCCCGGCCGCGTTCAGCACCAGGCCGAGCTCCGGCTCCGGCACGTCGATCTCGGAGTCCGCGCGCACCGCGACGCGCCCGCCGTGCCCGGCGACCTTCCACGCCACCGACTTGAAGAACAGCTCGGGCCGCTCGGCGTCGTACACCAGCTCGTACACGTCGGCGGCCCGCTCGCTCTCCAGCACGCGCGCCTCCCGCGAGCGCCGGTAGGTGACGCCGGCCGCCCACACCTCCATGCGCCCGTCCACGGGCGGCAGCAGCGGCACGGAGCCGGACGGGTGCCGCGTCCCATCGGCGGAGGCGCAGCGCTCCCGCAGCTCATCGGAGGACAGTCGGAGCAGCTTGCCCACGCTGGTGATCCCCGACAGCTCCACCACCTGCTCACCGTCGTCCACCCCGACCGCGTCCGCGCTGGTCAGAGGGCTGGTGAACCGTACGATCTGCATGCCTGCTCCTAGCTCCATCGAACGAGGGGGCACATGTCATCCGATGAATGTCCCCTATGGGATCAACTTAGTAGTTTGTCGCAGTGAGCGGGAGGCCCCTCCCCGTCAGATCACGTCGAAGTCGGCCATCATCGCCATGTCCTCGTGCTCCAGATTGTGGCAGTGCAGCATGTAACGGCCCCGGTGGCCGTCGAAGCGGGCCAGCACCTCCACGACCTCGTACGGGCGCACGTCCACCGTGTCCTTCCAGCCCGCGTCCGTCGCCGCCGGCGGGCTGCCGTTCCTGGCCAGCACCTGGAAGTGGGCCAGGTGCAGGTGCACGGGATGGTGGAAGTCGCTGGTCAGCCGCCAGACCTCGGCCGTGCCCAGGCGCGGGCGCGCCAGCGGCACCCCCGGCCGGTAGCGGTGGCCGTTGATCGTCCACGACTCGTCCGTCCTGCGGAAGTCGAACGTACGGGCGGCGACGGGACGCGGGCGGCCTGGCGGGCGGGACAGGACGGCGGGCACGGCGGTGTCGTCCGGCGCCCGGCGGGTGACGACGAAACGCATGACGTTGCCCGCCGGGCCGCCGGCCAGCGTGTTCAGCAGCGTGACCGCGCTGCCGGGCGGGTAGGCCGAGAAGTCCACGACCACGTCGAACCGCTCGCCCGGCGCCATCGTGATCGTGTCGTGCGCGACCGGCGCGGCCAGCAGGCCCGCGTCGCTGCCGACCTGCGTGAACCGGCCGCCCGGCGACAGGCGCAGGCGGTACCTGCGGGCGTTGGAGGCGTTCACCAGCCGCAGCCGGTGCCGCGTGGCCGTCACCTCGGCCACCGGCCAGGGCGCCCCGTTGACCAGGATCACGTCGCCCTCGACGCCCTCCATGAAGTCGGGGTCCCGCGCGTGCGAGTGGTCGTGCCCGCCGTGGGCTTGGGGGTAGCGGAAGGAGCCGTCCTCCTCGAACGACCGGTCGCAGATCATCAGCGGCAGCTCCCGCTCGCCCCTCGGCAGCGGCAGCGCGTCCTCCTCCTCGTCCCGGACCAGCACCATCCCGGCCAGCCCCCGCCACACCTGCGGCGCGGTGAAGTCCATGCGGTGGTCGTGGTACCAGAGCGTGGCGGCCCGCTGCTCCACCGGGTAGTGGTAGTCCTTGGCGACCGGGTGGTGCACCTCGCCCGGATGGCCGTGCGGGGCGGCGTGGCCGGCGGGGACGACGAGGTCGGTCGGGTAGCCGTCCGAGCCGGGCGGGTTGACGCCGCCGTGCAGGTGGGTGGAGGTGGGCACGGGCAGCTCGTTGCGCACGCGGAGCACGGCGGGGATGCCGCGCCGCAGCTCGAACGTGGGGCCGGGGAAGGTGCCACCATACCCCCACACCTCGGTGCGCAGGCCGGGCAGGATCTCGACGGCCGCCACCCGCTGCGTCATCTCGTACCGGCCGGGCCGCACCGGCCTGGCCACCTCGGGGATCGGCAGCGGCACGGTGAACGGCTCCGGCAGGCGCACCCTGCTGGCCAGCAGCTCGCCGGCGCTCTCGGCGGCCCCGCCGCACCCGGCGACGGCCAGCCCGGCCCCGCCGAGCAGCCCGAGGAACCCGCGCCGCGACCATCCCCCCGGCCGCCCGGCACCCGGACCGGGCCTCGTGCCCGCATCGCGCCCGGCACCCGCGCCGAGCCCCGTGCCCGCATCGCGCCCGGCACCCGCGCCGAGCCTCGTGCCCGCATCGCGCCCTGCGCCGTCGCCTGTGCCGCGGGCCTGGCTTCGGCTCATGCCGCACCCGCCGCGCTCGTGCGCCGGCGGAAGGCCAGCCAGGTCCACGCGGTGAAGACGGCCGACAGGCCGAAGATCGCCATTCCGAGCGGGAAGTGGCCGCCGAGCACGCGCCACTGCCCGAGCGCCACCTGCACCGTCTCCACCACCACGAGCCCCGCACTGGCCACCGCCGGCCACCCCGCTCCCCGGCCGGGCCGCCACAGCAGGACGGCCGCCAGGAGTTGCAGGTAGAGCAGGGCGTGGGTGAAGCCGCCGTTGTCGCGGTGCCAGGCCAGCAGGTCGACGTCGCCGGTGACGAACAGCCCGGCCAGGGCGGCCTGCGCGAGGACGCCCGCCAGGTGCGCCGTGGCCGTCACCCGCAACGACCAGACGATCCAGGGGCGCGGCACCGGTGTGGAGTCCGAGGAGGTCATGCCGGGAATGCTCCTTCGGCGGGCGGTCCGGCCACATCCCGCGCGGGGCGGCACCGGGCCGTACTCCCGGGGGCGTACGCGGCCGGTGCGGGGCGGGAAACGTACGCCACGGGGATGACGCCCGCCCGGGGCGGCGATGGCTACCTTATGGGCATGGACAGCCGCAGAACGGACACGCTCATCGCGGTGGGCAGCCTGGTCGCGATCGTGCCGGCCACGTACGCGAACCTGTCGTGGACGGGCCCGTACGAGCGGCCGCTCGACCCGGCGGGCCTGGCGCTGATCACGATCGCGGCCCTGTCGCTCGCCTTCCGGCGCAGCGCCCCGCTGGCCGCCGGGATCGTGGCGGCGGCCTGCGGCGTGGTGTACTACGCCGCCCACTATCCGGGCGTGTTCGCCGCCGCGCCCGCGCTGGCCTCGATCTACACCCTGGCCGTGCTGGGCCGGCGCGGGGACGCGATCTGGCTGGCGCTGGGCCTGGCCGTGCCGGTGTACGGGCTGATGGCGCTGTCGTCGGACGACCCGGCGGCGGGCAACTGGATGATGCTGCTGAGCGGCTGGCTGGTGGCCATGGTGGTGGTGGGCGAGGTGACGCGCGGCCGCCGCGCGTACCTGCACGCGGTGGAGCAACGCGCCGAGGCGCAGGCGGAGCGGGCGCGCGCCGAGGCGCAGCGGGCGGAGGCGATGGCGCAGCGGGCGGAGGCGGAGGCGGAGCGGGCGCGGGAGGCGGAGCGCAGCCGGGAGGAGGCGGCGCTGCGGCGGGCCGGCGAGGAGCGGCTGTGGATCGCGCAGGAGCTGCACGACTCGCTGACCCACAGCATCTCGGTGGTGAACGTGCAGGCGGCGCTGGCCATGGAGCTGCTGGAGCGCAGGCCGGAGCGGGTCCGGGAGGCGCTGGCGGCGATCAGGGAGTCGGGCCAGGAGGCGATGCACGAGCTGCGCGCCACCCTGGGCGTCCTGCGGCAGAGCGAGCCGGAGGGGGCCGAGGCGGGGCTGGCGGGGCTGCCGCGCCTGCTGTCCAGGGCCGAGGGGGCGGGGTTGCGGGTGGCGCACACGGTGGCGGGCGACCCTTACGTGTTGCCGCCGGAGGTGGATCGGGCCGCGTACCGGATCGCGCAGGAGGCGCTCACGAACGTGCTGCGGCACGCGGGCGCGGCGGCCGTCACGGTGGCGGTCGCCTACGATCGTGCGAAGGTCGTGCTGCTCGTGGAGAACGACGGCGAGCCGGGCACGCCCGGGCCGGGGATGGGGTTGATCGGGATGCGCGAGCGCGCGGTCGCCGTCGGCGGCTGCCTGACGGCGGGCCCCGGCGAGCACGGCGGCTTCACCGTGCGCGCGGAGCTCCCGTCCGGAGCGGCGGCGTGACCCGGGAACCGACGCCCGCGGAGCCCGTCACCACAGAGCCCGCGACCAGGGAGTCCGCACCTGTCAGGGTGCTGCTGGCCGACGACCAGCCGCTGATCCGCGCCGGTTTCAGGGCCCTGCTGGAGCTCACCGACGACATCGTGGTGGTGGGCGAGGCCGGCGACGGCGCGCAGGCGGTGGAGCTGGCCGGACGGCTGCTGCCCGACGTGGCCCTGCTGGACGTGCGCATGCCGCTGCTGGACGGCATCCAGGCCACCCGCAGGATCGGCGCCACCCCGGAGCTGAACGGCGTGCGCGTGGTGATCCTCACGAACTACGCCCTCGACGAGTACGTCTTCGCCGCGCTCAGGGCGGGCGCCAGCGGTTTCCTGCTGAAGGACATCGAGCCGGGCGACCTGCTGCAGTCGGTGCGGGTGGCGGCGCGCGGCGACGCGCTGCTGTCGCCGTCGGTGACGCGCCGCCTGATCGAGGAGTACGTGAGCACCCCGCCCCGCCCGGCCCTCGTCGCGGGCCAAGACCGGCTGACGGCGAGGGAGCGCGAGATCGTCGCCCTGGTGGCGCGCGGCCTGTCGAACGAGGAGATCGCCGAGCACCTGGTGATCAGCGCCGCCACGGCCAAGACACACGTGAGCAGGTCGATGATCAAGCTGGGCGTGCGTGACCGGGCCCAGCTCGTGGTCTTCGCCTACGAGTCGGGCCTCGTGGTGCCCGGCACCGCGCTCTAGATCGCCAGCAGGAACTCGTAGGCGTTCAGCAGCCAGATCAGCAGCCACAGGGCGATGGCGGGGAGCCGGTGCAGCCCCCGCCAGGCTCCGTAAGCAGGCACCCGTTATCACGCCACCTTCCCTGTGCGCGGAAGCGCCGCCGGCGCGCCCTCACGGCGAGCACGAAGCTTTCCCGAATTCGCCCCTCCAACGGACTCGGTTTATCTGCTCAATTGAACGGGACGGCACTCCTGTTTCCTCCATGGTATGCCGCCGGGGGGCCACGAAAATATCGGTAATTCAGATTCGGCACCGGAAAATCGGCCCAAAATATCCGCTGAAATCACCCGTTCACGGGCTTGCCGAGCGCGCTTCCGGCCAGCCAGTCCTCCCACGACTTGGCCCAGGGCGTGGGCCCGTTGCCGAAGCGCAGCTTGCGGGAGGTGCCGGTGACCTCGATGATGTCGCCGCGCTGGGTGAACTCGTAGAACCATTTGGCGTTGGCGGGGCTGGCGTTCACGCAGCCGTGGCTGACGTTGGAGCTGCCCTGGGCGCCGGTCGACCAGGGGGCGGCGTGGAAGAAGGTGCCGCTGTAGGTCATGCGGACGTTCCACTTGGTCTTGATGCGGTACTCGCCGGGCTCGCCGATGGTGGCGGAGTCCATGACGGTCTCGGCGGCCTTCTCCTGGGCGATCATGGTGCCGGAGTAGCTGTCGTCGCCGGGCTTGCCGAGGCTGACGGGGATGGTCCTGACGACCTTGCCGTTCGCGCGGACGACGGCCTGGTGGGTCCGGGCGTTGACCTTGGTGATGTGCTCGGGGCCGACGGTGAAGGACAGGCTGCGGTCCTTGGTGCCCCACAGGCCCGGTCCGGCGCGCAGGCCCGTGAGGTGGGCCACGACGGTGACCTTCTCCCCCACCGGCCAGTACTCGCGCGGCCTGAACTGGACCTCGCGGTCGCTCACCCAGCTCCACGCGCCCTCGACCGGCTGCGACATGCGCACCACCAGCGACCGCTCGACGGCGGCCCTGGCCTCGCGGGAGGTGACGGGCTGGGAGAGCAGGAGCTGGACGGGCATGCCGACGCCGACCTTCTCGCCGTCGAGGGGCGACATGCCGCTCTCCAGCGCCCGTTTCGGCTTGAGCGTGGTGAACGTGGAGGTGCCGGTGACCTGCTTGCCGTCGGTGCCCTTCGCCTCGGCGCTGACGGTGTAGGCGGTCGAGGGCCGCAGCGGCCACTCGGGCCGCCACTGGCCGTCGGCTCCGACGGCGCCCTTCACGGCGTGGCCCTTGGCGTCGGCCACGGTCACCTTCGTGACCTGGCCGCCGGTGGCCTTGACGGTGATGCCGGTGTCGGGGGCGACCTTCCTGGTGCCGTCGGCGGGTGTGATCGACAGCGTGGCCACCGGGCCCTGTTGCTGCTCCTGTGACGGTACGGCGGGCGCTCCGCCGCCGCCGGTCGTGCTGCACCCGGCGGCCACGGCCAGTGCCGCCGCGCAGATGGTGAGGATTGTCTGGTTGGTCCGGCCGTTCCGCATCCCTGATGCCTCCCGCGCCTGACGTATAGGCAGTCATTCACATTAGACCGTTATCGGCGATCCGGCGGACCTCTTCCCGTATTGACCGAACCCATGCGAACACGACGGCGCGGCGCGTTGCGATGATCTTGATCTGGCGTTCCGCCGACCACAATCATGGGCCGGTGGACTACTACCTGATCTCCCCGACGGCGGGCGATCGATCGCCCGCAGGGCTTTTGGTGGAGGAGTTCGTCCTGTGTGACGACTACACGGCGGCCGGCATCGACGGCGCCGAGTGGGTGGCGGAGATCGGGGCCTGGTCCGCCTCGGCCGAGCTGAGCCGGGCCATCCGCGCCGACACCGATCTGCGCTCGCGGGTGAAGCCGGTGAGCAGGCAGGAGGCGGTGCGGGCCTTCAAGCTGCTGGGCGGCGGCGGCCTGCCGGAGGAGGCCGGGCTGCGCACGCTCTTCCAGGAGCGCCGCCCGCTGCCCACCACCGCCCCGCTCAACCTCGGCAACGGCTCCTCCAGAGCGCGCCGCTACCGCATCCTGTTCGCCGGTGAGCTCGGCGAGACCGGGCTGGCCAACGCCCGTACGGCACTGCGCCTGGAGCCCACCGGCGACCCGCGCGTGGTCGGCGCGGCCTCCGCCAGCGCCGGCGGCCACGGCTTCACGTGGGAGCTGCGCCGGATCGGGGCGGGCATCGCCTGGTGCGTGGACGTGACCGCGCGCCTCGGCTCGGGCCCGATCACGGCGCTCGGCGCGCTGCTGCACCACCACCGGCAGGCCGTCCGGGAGCAGGGCCTGATCCCCGTCACCGTGGAGCGCTTCGCCTGACGATCCGCCGGCGGCTGTCACGACTCGCCACCCCTGCCCGGTCCTCCGGTACGACGATGAAACCGAGCCGGGTGCGGGGTGGCGATGAAGGGTGGCTCTCTGGTCAGGGCGCTGGACGATCGGTTCGGCGGCGCCCGGTTCCTCGACCGGGCGATGCGCAAGGCGTTCAACAACCACTGGTCGTTCCTGCTGGGCGAGATCGCCCTGTACGCCTTCGTGGTCGTGCTGGTCACCGGCGTCTTCCTGACGTTCTTCTTCAAGCCGGGCATGCGCGAGGTCGTCTACGACGGCGCGTACGTGCCGCTGCGCGGCGTCACCATGAGCGAGGCGTACGCGTCCTCGCTGGAGATCAGCTTCGAGGTGCGCGGCGGCCTGCTGATCCGGCAGATGCACCACTGGTCCACGCTGATCTTCCTCGGCGGGATCGTGGTGCACCTGCTGCGCAACTTCTTCACCGGGTCCTTCCGCCGGCCGCGCGAGCTGAACTGGCTGATCGGCGTGGCCCTGTTCGGCCTGGTGATGCTCAACGGCCTGTTCGGGTACTCGCTGCCGGACGACCTGCTGTCGGGGGCCGGGCTGCGGATCCTGCACGGCGTGACGGTGTCGGTGCCGCTGGTGGGCACGTACCTGGCGACGTTCCTGTTCGGCGGCGAGTTCCCGGGCGCCGACATCATCCCCCGCCTCTACAGCCTGCACGTGCTGCTGATCCCCGGGCTCCTGCTGGTGCTCATCCCGCTGCACGCGGTGGTGCTGACGTGGCGGCAGACGCACACGCAGTTCCGGGAGAAGGGGGTGGCCAACCACCAGGTGAGCGGGGCGCCGTTCTTCCCCGCGTTCATCGCGAAGACGACGGCGTATCTGCTGCTGGTGGCCGGGGTGGTCGCGCTGATGGCCACCGTCTTCCAGGTCAACCCGATCTGGCTGTACGGGCCGTACGTGCCGAGCACGGTCAGCGCGGGCTCGCAGCCCGACTGGTACATGGGCTTCCTGGAGGGGGCGCTGCGGCTGATGCCGCCGTGGGAGTTCACGGCGTTCGGTCACACGGTGAGCATGAGCGTGCTGATCCCCGCGCTCGCGGCGCCGGCGCTGCTGTTCGCCGGGCTGGCCGCCTACCCGTTCGCGGAGCGCTGGCTCACCGGTGACCGGGCCGTGCACAACCTGCTCGACCGGCCGCGCGACGTGCCGGGGCGGACCGGGCTCGGGATGGCGGGCATCGTGTACTACGGCGTGCTGTGGACGGCGGGCGGCAACGACGTCATCGCCCACACCTTCCACGTCTCGCTGTACGCGACCACGTGGACGCTGCGGATCGCGCTCCTGCTGGGCCCGGTGGTGGCGTTCGAGGTCACCCGGCGGCTGTGCCTGGCGCTGCAGGCGCGCGACCGGCACCAGGCCGCGTACGGCGTGGAGACCGGCGTGATCGTGCGCGGTCCGGAGGGGGCTTACACCGAGGTCACGCGGCCGATGACCGAGGAGGAGAAGGGGGTGCTGACGCCGCCCGCCGAGCCCCGGCCGAAATTCATCGCCCGGTGAGTGTCACAATCGGCCGCCCTGCGACGTCTTGGTGCTGAACGAGAGAAACCAAGCCGTATGCGGGGTGGCTATGCAAGGCAGCTCACTGGCCAGAGCGCTGGACGACCGGCTCGGCGGCGCCGGGTTCGTGAAGAAGGCGATGCGGAAGATCTTCCCCGACCACTGGACGTTCCTGCTCGGGGAGATCGCCCTGTACGCCTTCGTGGTGATCCTCCTGACGGGCGTCTTCCTGACGCTCTTCTTCAAACCCAGCATGCGCGAGGTCGTCTACGACGGCGTCTACGTGCCGCTGCGCGGCGTCACCATGAGCGAGGCGTACGCCTCGTCGCTGGACATCAGCTTCGAGGTGCGCGGCGGCCTGCTGATGCGGCAGATGCACCACTGGGCCACGCTGATCTTCCTGGCCGCCATCGTGGTGCACGCGCTGCGCAACTTCTTCACCGGCGCCTTCCGCAAGCCGCGTGACCTGAACTGGCTGATCGGCGTCGCCCTGTTCGCGCTGGTCATGCTGAACGGGCTGTTCGGTTACTCGCTGCCAGACGACCTGCTCTCGGGCGCCGGGCTGCGCATCCTGCACGGGGTGACGATCTCCGTGCCGCTGGTCGGCACGTACGTCGCGATGTTCCTGTTCGGCGGCGAGTTCCCCGGCGAGGACGTCATCCCCCGGCTCTACAGCATCCACGTGCTGCTCGTGCCCGGGATCCTGCTGCTGCTCATCCCGCTGCACGCGGTGGTGCTGACCTGGCGGCAGACGCACACCCAGTTCCGCGCCAAGGGGCTGAACGACCGGGTGGTGCGCGGGGCGCCGTTCTTCCCCGCGTTCCTGGCCAAGACGACGGTGTTCTTCCTGTGGGTGACCGGGGTGGTCGCGCTGCTGGCCACTGTGTTCCAGATCAACCCGATCTGGCTGTACGGGCCCTACATGCCGGGCCACGTCAGCGCCGGGTCCCAGCCCGACTGGTACATGGGCTTCCTGGAGGGCGCGCTGCGGATCATGCCGCCGTGGGAGTTCACCGTGTTCGGGCAGACGGTGACGATGAGCGTGCTGATCCCCGCGCTGGTGGCGCCGGGGCTGCTGTTCACCGCGCTGGCCGTCTACCCGTTCGTGGAGCGGTGGGTGACCCGCGACCAGAGCATCCACCACCTGCTCGACCGGCCGCGCGACGTGCCGGTGCGGGCCGGGCTCGGGGTCGCCGGCGTCGTGTACTACGGCGTGCTGTGGGCGGCGGGCGGCAACGACCTGATCGCCACCACGTTCCACATCTCGTTGTACGCCACCACGTGGATCTTCCGGGTGGCCGTCGTGGCCGGGCCGGTGCTGGCGTTCGTCGTCACGCGGCGCATCTGCCTGGGGTTGCGGGCGCGCGACCGGCACACGGTCGAGCACGGCGTGGAGACCGGCGTGATCGTGCGCGACGTCGAGGGCGGTTACACCGAGGTGGAGCGGCCGGTCGGCGAGGAGGAGGCGGCGGTGCTGGTGCCGCCCGCCCGGCCGGAGCTGCCGCCGGTGGTCGAGGGTGACGTGCCGCCCCCGGCCAAGCGGCGGCTCCAGGACGCGTTGCGGCGCTCCTGGGACGGTTGAGCGGAATCAGGGCACCTGCACCGCCGGGACGGTGACGGGGCCGAGGAGCGGGTTCAGCACGTCCGCCTGCGACCGCCCCGGCGGCACGAGCACGTCGAGCGCCTTGGGCACGGTGCCCGGGTCCACCGCGCACAGCGGGGCCGTGCCGCCCTCGGCGCACACCCCGAACTGGTACGGCTGCGGCGTCGCGGCGAACGACCTGGCCTGGTCGGCGCTGAACCCGTCCTGGCCGGCGAGCACCACGGCGAAGCGCCATCCCGGGCCCGGCGTGCCGAAGGCGGCCCTGGGCAGCGCGATCGTGATCGTGCGCGTGCTGCCGGACGCCCGGACCACGGCCCCCGCCTTCGCCGTCCCGCCGGCGGTCACCCAGACGGGGGCGGCGAAGCCCTGCGCCTCCACCCGCTGGCTCCACGCGTCCTGCTCGGCGATGCGGTGGTTGCGCTGCGGGAACGCGGCCTCGGTCGAGGTGGTGGTGGCCGCCGGGTCCCGGACGTACACGTCGAGGAGCTGCGCGCCCATCTGGTTGCCGAACGTGGGGGTCAGGTCGCGCAGCGCGGCCCACAGGTAGACGGTGCTGTCGTCGGTGATGACCTGGAACCTGCGCAGGTCGAAGGCGCCGTCGTGGAAGTCGGCGGCGGTCGGGTACGCGTACGTGCCGGGCCCGTCGTCGTCGCCCTCGGGGTCCTCCACGTCGAGCACCGTGGTGGCGCCCACGATGTCCCCGACGACCGTGCGCCGGGCGTACCCGGTGCGCCGGCCGTCGGAGGTGGTGGCCGTCACGGCGAGCACGACCTCGCCGAACGCGACCGGGGCGGGGGCGGTGAAGGCGCCGTCCGCGCCGCCCCGTACCGAGACGACCTGGGTGGGCGCGCCGGTGTCGACGGGCGTGGCGGCCACCTCGACGCGCGCGCCGGGGACGGTCGTGCCCGTGACGGCCACCGACGTGCCGGGCACGGCGGTGCCGTCGGCGGGGGCGGTGACGGTGAGCGGGGCGGCCTGGGGCGGATCGGCGTAGCGGCGGCGCACCACGTCGGGCTGCTCGACCGGCCGGGTGGAGCCGAGGGAGAGGACGAGCCGGACGACCTGGGCCTGCGCCCACGTCAGCGGGGACGCCGAGCCGGCGGGGCCGCCGTCGCGGAAGCCGATCGAGGCGGTGGCCGGGTCGGTGCCGTACGGGGAGGCGGGCAGGGCGGCGTTCTCCCACGCCTGCTCGGGGATGAGCCCGGTGCCGGACGCCATCGCCCGCATGGCGGTCAGCAGCCGGGCGGCGCCGGCCTGGTCGCCGGTCTGGAGCGCCTGCTCGGCCCGCTCGCCGGCCAGCACCGGCCACACGTGACCGCTGCCGTTGTTGCCGGTGGGCCACGGCTTGCCGGACGGCGCGCAGGCGGTGGGGTCGGGCTCGTGGCAGTCGCCGTAGCCGTCCTCGGTGCCGGGGGTGTCGGAGCCGTAGCGGTACCAGCCGGGGCCGCTCGCCGTGTCGCGCCTGATCACCCGGTCCGCGACGGGGAGGCTGGCCAGCACGTCCGGGTCGTCGGGCGGCAGGATGCCGAGCCTGGTCAGCTCCAGGAAGCCCGCGTCCACCACCCGGCGCTGGTCCTCGGTGGGGCCGCCGTTGCCCAGGTTGTAGCTGACGGCGGCGTCCGGGTCGCCGGTGCGGGACAGGCGCAGGAAGTAGCGGGGGGCGTACGGGCCGGTCGTGGTGACCGTCCACGCCTTGATCGAGCGGGCGAAGTGGTCGGCCGTGGCGCGGTAGACGCGGGCCCGGGCCTGGTCGCCGTTCCCGGTCGCCAGCTCGGCCGCCGCGACGAGGGCGGCGATCTCGGCCGCGATCGTGGACGGCGAGTACCCCGACTGCTCCTCCCACCGCTCCACGCCGAACGCCGGGCCGTGCGAGACGAGGAAGTCGGCCGCCGCCCGCACGTCCTCCCACCTGCCGGGGAGCCCCGACTGGTAGGCCATCAGGATCGGGTACGCGCTCTCGTCGAGCTGGTCGCCGCCCGAGTCGGGGGCCGGCTTGCCGTTCAGCAGCGAGTTGCGGGGCAGGCGGCCGTCGGGCAGTTGCTGGCGTTCCAGCAGGAAGCGGGCCGTGGCGCGGGCCGTCGCCAGGTCCCCGGCGGCGAGGAAGCCGGTGAACGCCTCGTACAGGTCTCGGGCGAACACCTCGCGGTAGGAGCCGAAGTAGACCGCCTCGCCGCCGACCAGCTCGCCCGCGCCGATCGCCTGCCCCCACGGGCCGGCCAGGGACGCCACGACCGCGCCGGGGAACGTCTTGTCCTCGCTGGCCTTGAGCACGTTGGCGGAGAGCCGGTAGAAGCCGGCGAGCGCGGCGGGCGGCCTGCGCAGGGTCGCGTCGTAGGCGACCCAGCCGGCCTCGTACCGGGCCCGGGTGACCTCGAACGGGCGGGCGGCGGCGTCGGCGGCGGTCCGCAGCGCGGCGGCCCGGTCGCGGCCGAAGCCCAGCGCGAACGTGACCTCTCCCCTGGCGTCGATCGGCAGCCGGGCGGTGGCCACCACGTTGCCGCCGGGCGCCTCGCTGTAAGGGGTCAGCTCGCGGGCGGCGTCGAGCTGGATGGCGCCGTCACTGGGCGTGCCGGCGTAGCCGACGCTCGCCTGCGGCAGGCGCCGCTCCGCGCGCAGCGCCAGGTGGGTGGGGACGGCGTAGTCGCGGGCCGGTGCCGAGGTCCGCGTGTTGTCGTCCCAGACGACGGGGGCGCCGGTCGTGGCGTCCACCACGCCGCTGTCGGGGCCGCCGTTGGGCGTTCCGCCGCCGCCGTTGCCGTTCACGCTCGCGTCCAGCCTGGCGTACAGGCGCAAGGTGGGCGGCTGGAGGCGGGCCCGGACGACCACCGCGTTCCGGTCGGGGTCGGTCAGGTAGGTGGTGGTCAGGCGGTAGCGGCCCGCCCTGCTCGCGGAGGTGATCGTGCACGTCATGCCCGAGCGGTCGGTGCTCACCTCGTAGGTGGTGTCGCGGGCCTGCAGCTCGGTGAACGTCCGGCCGTCGGTGACGGCGAACTGCAGGGTCTCGACGTTCGTGTTGTCGATCGTAGGCTCGTACACGTCGGACAGGACGCCGCCCGCCACCGTGTACCAGACCTTGGAGGCGCGCCCCGCCGCGGTGCCGACGCAGTCCTTGCGGGCCAGGCCGAAGTGCGACGGGACGCCGGGCCCGCCCGGCGCGGGGGTCCGGGCGAGCACCGGGTCACGGGGGACGGTGACGAGCGCGACGACGACGATCAGGGCCGGCACGGATCGGCGGATCGCGTTCATGCGGGGCTCCCCTCCCTACCCCGATGGCACGAGAGAAGACCAGCCCCGCGCGGCTGTCAACCCCGCGCCGCGGGAACGACCGCGTCCACGCCCCGGTCCAGGCGCAGCCCCCGGGTCTCCTTGAACGAGGTCAGCACCACCACCAGCGACACCGCCGCGATCACGACCATGTAGAACGCCGGGGCGATCGCGCTGCCCGACGCCGACACCAGCCCCGTCGCGACGAACGGCGCGGTGCCGCCGAACAGCACGTACGCGGCGGTGTAGCCGATGGCCGAGCCGCTGGCCCGCACCTTCGCGGGGAACATCTCCACCAGCGCGGGCACGTTCGAGGTGCCGATCACCGACACCAGCATGGCCAGCAGCGACGTGCCCAGCATCGCCCCCGCCAGCCCCGAGCCCATCAGCCAGAACGCCGGCAGCGGCAGCAGCACGAACCCGGCGCAGGCCGCGATCAGCATGGGCCGCCGCCCGAACCGGTCGCTGGCCATGGCGGCGAAGACGCAGGCGACGCTGTAGGCGAGCATCGAGACGACGTTCGTGAGCTGCGACTCGCTCTTGGAGTAGCCCAGCTCCTCCGACATGTACGCGATCATGTAGCTGCTCATCAGGTAGTACCCGACGGCGTTGGTGATGCTGTAGCCGAACAGCGTGGCGATCTGCCGCCCGCAGCGCCGCACGGCCTGGCGCAGCGGCGCCGGCTCACCTGGTCCACCTCCGCCGTCTGGCCGCCGGTCCAGGGCGGGGAGGTCGTCGCCGCCTTCGCCGAGGCCGCCCTGGCGGGGCTGCGCTCGGTCGGCCACGCCTGACACCCGTCGTCCAGAACGCGCTCCGGTGCGAACCAGGAGCAACCGCCAGGAGTCCAACCTTTGGCACGATCCTGGCGCCCGTCCAGACGCCGGGATCACCACACGGGGCCCCACCTGGGGCTCCGCACGGGGAGACGGCACCGGGGGCGGTGCTCACTGGGGGGAACCATGCACATCGGCGGGACGCCGCGCGGGCCCGGGACGGCCGGCGCGGGACGGGGGGCCGCGCGAGCGATCGCCGCGGTCACACTGACGGCGGCGCTCAGCGGGGCGGGCACGCTCGTCACCACGACGGACGCCGCACGGGCCGCGGTCGTCGCGACCACGCCTGGGCGGCAGACGGGCACACCCGCGCGGCAGACGGGCACGCCTGGGCGGCAGACGGGCACGCCTACACCGCAGGTGGGCACGCCCGCGCCGCAGACGGTCGCTCCTGCGCCGCGGGTGGGCACGCCCGCGCAGCGGAGCACCACCACCACGGCGCCGCGGACCACGGTGACATCGGCGCACGCCACACCGACGGCGCCGCCGGCAACCACCACCACATCGCCGCCGGCCACACCCACCGGGCCGCCGGCCACGCCGACGGCGCCCGCCACCGCCGGGGCGCCCTTAGCCGGGGTCGGCACCACCGCGCCGGCCGACGCCGGCTCGGTCGACTGCCGCCGCGTCAAGTGCGTGGCGCTCACCTTCGACGACGGTCCTGGCCCGTACACGAAGACCCTGCTGCGGACCCTCGCCGCCTACGGCGCGCGCGCCACGTTCTTCGTCGTCGGGCAGAACGTCACCGCGTACCCGGGCATCGTGCGCCGGGCGCACGCGGCGGGGCACGAGATCGGCAACCACAGCTGGTCGCACCCCGACCTGTCGAGGTTGCCCGCCAAGTCGATCCGCTCGCAGCTCGCCCGCACCGACCGGGCCGTCGAGGCGGCCACCGGGGTCAGGCCGGCGCTCGTCCGCCCGCCGTACGGCGCGTTCGACGCGAGCGTGCGGCGGCAGGCCAAGCGGCCGCTGGTGTTGTGGAGCGTCGACACCCTCGACTGGCGGTACCGCAACAGCGCCAGGGTGGCCCGCAAGGCGATCAAGTCGGTCCGTCCGGGCAGCGTCATCCTGTTCCACGACATCCACCCCACGACCGTGCGCGCCATCCCGAAGGTGCTGCGGACCCTGTCCAAGCGCGGCTACCGGTTCGTGACCGTCAGCCAGCTCTTCGGCGGCCGGCCGCCACGCCTCGTCCACAGCCGGGGCTGACCGGCTCTCGCGAACTTCTCTCACATCCGGTGAACCCGGGCCGGGCGGCCGGCGTATCTGTCGGTGTGAGCGGTGATCGCGCATGAACCCCGACCAGAAAGGACGCGGCACCGGCAGCAGGGACACCGCGCAGGCCGGGCGGCCCGGCCTGCGCGGGCTGCGGGCGGCGGTGTTCGCGGTCGTGTGCGTGCTCGCCGCCCTCGGGATGCACGTCCTGGCCGGCGGTCCGATCACCGGCCTCGGCACGGTGGTCGCGGCGACGGCGGCGACGGGTGCGGGCGCGTTCGCGCTGGCTCGCCGCAGACGATCCCTCGGTACGCTGCTCACCGCCTCCTTCGCCGCCCAGTACGGCATGCACCAGCTCTTCACCGCCGGCGCCCTCCCCCCGGCCCACCACCACACCACCCCCGGCGCGGATGCCACCGGCCTCGCCAGCGGCCTCACCACCGACGTCACGACCGACGTCACCACCGACGTCACCAGCGGCCTCACCACCGATCTCACCACCGGCCTCGCCGACCACCATGGCGGCAGCCTCTACAGCGGGATCGGCATGCTGCTGGCGCACGTGCTGGTGGCGGCAGTGTCGGCATGGTGGCTCGACCGCGGCGAGACCGCGCTGGCCGCGCTGCTGCGGCTCCTGGCCTGCTCGCTGCACGACCTGTGGGCCCTCCTGACCGCCCGCGCCACCGCGCTCGCCGCCCTTCCTCTCCGGGCGGCGGCGCCGGTGAGCGCGGGCACCGCAGCCGTTCTCACCTCCCAGGTGCTCACCTGGGCCCTGTGCCGGCGAGGCCCACCCCGCTGACCAGCGGCCGGCGGCATCACCACCGCCCCGCGAGGCGCCACCGCGACCAGCGGGGCATCGCCACCGCAACCCGCGAGCGGCATGGCGGCGGCATGTCGTGGCGACCGCCTCCGGTTCGGCCGCGGCTCGCGTGACGAGCCGGGTGCGGCGCGAAGGTGCCCGCCCCTCTCACGTGCCTTGCCCTGCCTCGCTGCCTTGACCCGCACCTGCATGAGCCCCGCGCCGGCGCACCCCAGCGCCTGGCTGCCCCGCACTCGTGCGGCCACCTGACCGTGGTCTCCCCCGCACTCGTGCGGCCACCTGACCGTGGTCTCCCCCGCGCACCCCCGCATGCCCTCCCGCGACCGTACGCGGAGGCTCCTGCGGCGGTGCGGAGGCCGGCCACGCACACCACCCCATCCCCCCTGACTTCATCCCACGCGCGCACTCCGGAACGGAGCCCCCCATGACCTCGGTCGAAACGCGCCCGGAAACCCCCCTCACACCCCCGGCCAAATCCCCCACCCCCTCCTCCTCCCAGCGTTACCGGGCCGTCTGGCGCTGGCACTTCTACGCCGGCCTCGTCGTCGCCCCCGTCCTGCTCGTCCTGGCCGTCACCGGCGCCATCTACCTGTTCAAGGAGCCTTTCGAGGAGTGGCGCTACCAGGACGTCCGCACCCTCGCCGAGCCCGTGCCCGCCGCCGCGGCCCGTCCGTTGTCGGAGCAGGTCGCCGCCGCCCAGCAGGCCCGGCCGGGCGCGCCCGTCATGTCCGTCATCCCACCCACCGCGCCTGACCGCACCACCCGCGTCATCCTCCAGGGCGCCGACGCGGGCCCCTTCGCGCAGGGCGTCTCCGTGTACGTGGATCCGGGCACGGCGACGGTGGTCGGGCAGATCGACGACGGGGCCACGTTCATGCGGGTCGTCCGGACGATCCACGGCGAGCTCATGTCCGGCACCGTCGGGGACCGGGTCGTGGAGACCGCCGCCTGCTGGGCGCTGATCCTCGTCGCCACCGGCTCCTACCTGTGGTGGAGCGGCCGGCGTACCCGCAGGAAGCCGGCCCGGGCGGGACGCGGCCGGCTGCGGCGGCTGCACATCCTGACGGGGCTGGGCGGCGGCACGGTGGTCGTGTTCCTCGTGCTGTCCGGCCTGCCGTGGTCGGGCGTGTGGGGTGACGGCCTGCAGCGCCTCCAGGAGCGTACGGGCTCGACCTACCCGAGCGCCGACGACTTCCCGCACACCTCGACCCCGCCCCTGTCCGGTGACCTGTCCGCCAACCCGGACGCCAAGGTGCCCTGGGCGGCCGAACGCCTTCCGGTACCGCCCTCACAAGACGGCCCCTCACAGGACGGCCCCTCCCAGGACGGGGCCTTGCAAGACGGGGCCTCGCGGGACGGGCACGCGGGGCACGGCAGCGCGCACGGCGTCCTGCAGCCCGGCGCCCTGCCGATCGAGAGCGCCCTGGCCGCCGCCCGGCCCGCGATCCGGTCCTGCCCGCCGGCCGAGTGCGATCTCAAGGTCCTCCTGCCGGACGGGCCGCGAGGGGTCTACACGATCGTGACCGACCCGCGCCGCGACCCGTCGGCCGCGCAGACCCTCCACGTCGACCAGTACAGCGGCCGGGTGCTGGTCTCCTACGGCTGGGCGGAGTACGGCGTGCTGGCCAAGGCCGTCGAGCAGGGCGTCGCGCTGCACGAGGGCCGCCGCTACGGCACCGCGAACCTGGTCGTGATGCTGGCCGCCTGCCTGACCATCATCACGCTGGTGGTGACGGGCGCGTGGATGTGGTGGAAGCGCCGCCCCCGAGGCCGCGCCGGCGCCCCGGCCCGCAGCACGGACCGGCGCACCACGTACGGGGTGATCGGCGTGATGGCGGTGCTGGGGCTGCTGTTCCCGCTGGCGGGGGTGACGATGGCGGCGGCGCTGCTGGCGGACCGGCTCCTGCTGCGGCGCGTCCCGGCGCTCGCCCGCCTCCTCGGCTGACCGCTCCCGCCGGGCGACTCCTGAGCGGGGCTTCAGCTTGACGGACGTGACCGGATTCGTCGGCGCGGAGCTTGACCTTCACGTATACGTCAATCCTTAGCGTCGCTCCCATGACCACGACCACGACGAAGAACCGTGAGATCCGCCTGGCCGCCCGCCCCGACGGGCTGCCCGGCCTCGACTCCTTCCAGCTGGCCGAGACCGCCGTACCCGACGTCGGCCCCGGCCAGGTGCTCATCCGCAACCTCTACATGTCCGTGGACCCCGGCATGCTCATGCTGATCGGCGCCTACCCCGGCCTGCCCATGCCGGCGTACGAGGTCGGGGCCCCGCTGTACGGCGACGCGGTCGGCGAGGTCGTGCTCTCCCGCGACCCGTCCGTCCGGGAGGGCGCGACCGTGGTGCACCGGCTCGGCTGGCGGGAGTACGCGCTGGCCGAGGCGGGCGAGGTGCGCCAGGTCGATCCGGACGCGTACCCGTCGCCGTCGTTCCACCTCGGGTTCGGGCTCGTCGCCTACGCGGGGCTGACGGCGGTGGCGGGGCTGCGTACGGGCGAGACCGTCTTCGTCTCCAGCGCGGCCGGCGCCACCGGCGGCATGGCGGGGCAGATCGCCCGGCTGCTGGGCGCCGGGCGGGTGGTGGGCAGCGCCGGCTCGCCGGAGAAGGTGGCCCGCCTCACCGGGGTGCTCGGGTTCGACGCCGCCTTCGACCACCACGACGCACCGCTCGCCGAACGGCTGCGCGAGGCGGCGCCCGGCGGCGTGGACGTCTACTTCGACAACGTGGGAGGCGAGCAGTTGCGTGCCGCCCTGGAGGTCATGAACGTGCACGGCCGGGTCGCCCTCTGCGGCGCCCTGTCCCGGCAGAGCGCGGGCGGGAGCCCCGATGCCGGGCCGGTCGGCGATCCGCTCGCGTTGATCGGCAAGCGGATCACTCTGCGCGGCTTCCGGGTCTCCGACCATTTCGACCTCGCGCCCGAGTTCGGCCGGCGGTTGCGCGCGTGGCTGGCGGACGGTTCGATCGTGTACGACGAGACGGTGCTCGACGGGCTCGACAGCGCCCCCGCCGCCCTGCTCGGCCTGATCCGCGGCGCCTACACCGGGAAGGTCGTGGTGCGGCTGGCGCGTTGAGCCGTCCGGATATACAAGCGACCGGACGTACAAGCGAAGGGAACGACCCGCGACATGCTCATCGGCGAACTGGCCCGCGAGACCGGCACCACCCCTCGTGCCCTGCGCTTCTACGAGGAGCAGGGCCTGCTCACCTCCGAGCGCACGCCGGCCGGTTACCGCGTCTACGGGCCGGACGCGGCGCGCCGCGTGCGCAACATCCGCGACCTGCTGACGTCCGGCTTCACCGTCGAGGACGTGCGGTCGTTCCTGCCGCACCTGGACGGTGACCTGCCGCCGGTGATCTGCTACCACCCGAGTTGCGAGGCCGACTACGAGGTGGCCGAGCGGCGCCTGGCCGCCCTGGACGAGCGCATCGCCACCCTGACCCGGCTGCGCGACCAGGTGGCCGCGCGCATGCCGTGGCTGGACCGCGCCCGCCGGCCGGCGGGTGAAAGGGCCGAGGCCCACGCCCACCGGCCGGCGGACGACCGGGCCGAGGCCCACGCCCGCCGACCGGCCGGCGCGTGAGCCAAGGCCCCGCGTCCGCCGACCGGCCGGCGCGTGAGCGGACGCCTGTACCCGCTGCTCAGCGGACGCGTGAGCCGGGGCCCGCGCGCGGCCCGAGGGGTGTCAGGTCAGCAGGCCCGCGACCGCCAGCACCGGCTCAGGATGCTCGGCCAGCAGGGCGCTCACCTCCTGGTGCTCGCTCTCGGCCGCCCCGGCCACCCGCCACTCGCCTGCGCAGCCGAGCAGCCCCGCCACCGCGTCGCAGGCGTCCGGATGGGCGCCGAGCAGCGAGGCGACCGGCCCGGCGGCCACCGGTGCGGAGGTGGTGGCGGCGGATTTGGGGCGCGGGGTCCACGGCGGCGTCCAGGCGTCCACGGCCGTCAGCGAGCCTGGGAACGTGCGTCCCGCCTCCCGGATGAGCACCGGCACCAGCTCCGCCGCCCCGTCGCGCAGGGTGGTGATCAGCTTGGGCAGCCACGGCAGCAGCACGTTGTCGGGCAGCCGGCCGAACGCCTTGGAGATCACCTCCACCACGAATCCCGACAGGCCGGGAGCCGGCTCCATGGCCTGCACGAACCCCATGATGTAGCGCGGGAACGACGGGATCACCAGCGGGTTGGCCAGCAGCTCGTCCACCCGCGCCCGCAGCGAGGCGATCGGCAGCAGCCCGAGCTGGTGGTGGGCCGCCCACAGCAGTGCCACCTTGTCGGGCGCCTCCGGGTGCGACTGCCGCACCGCGAGCTCGAGCTGGGCCCGGTCGCAGCCGAGCGCCAGCGCCAGGCTCTCCATGGTGAACAGGAAGCCCAGCATGGCCGCCACCTGCCGCACGCCCGTCTCGTCGTCCACGAACGCGGTCGGCAGCAGCGTGCAGTAGTGCGCGTAGCCGGCCGTCACGAACGACTCGCACCAGGCGGGCAGCTCCGGCTCGTTGGCCCGGTAGTAGGCGAGCAGCCGCCGGATGCGGCGCAGCACCTCGGGCGCGTCGTCCACGGTGCGCTCGGCGGCGAGCAGCTCCACCGCCCGCGCGCCGAGCTCGTCGGCGAAGCGCCGGCTGCCGAGGAACAGGATGGAGTCCTCGACCGCCGCCAGCGCGACCGCCGCCGTGGCCTTGGGGTCGTGCACCGAGCGCCGCAGCCGCTGCTCCAGCACCTGCTCGATGGTGACGCCCTCGTAGCCGAGCTCGATGATCGAGCGCTGGTGCTTGCCGAACGCCAGGTCCCAGCTCTCCTGGATGGAGCGCTCGCCGAGCCGGCGCTCGCCCATGATGGGCCGCACCGCGTCGGACGGCAGCAGGTAGCGCAGCATCCACAGCAGGTCGGAGCAGGGCACCAGCTCGGGCTGGGCGTTCAGGTCGAGCAGCGCCCGCTGGATCGTGCGTTTCTCCAGGTCGAGGCCGAGCGGCGCGAGCCGGTCGTAGACGTTCCTGGCCAGCGGCGGCAGCGCGTCGTAGCCGACCTCGCCGAGCCGGTCGCCGCCGAGCAGGATCTCGCACAGCCGCCGGACGTCGCGCCGGCCCGGCACGGCGTCCTTCTCGATGCAGGTGACGGCGGCGTCCTGGAAGTCGTACGGGGTGGGCCTGGCGCGGTTGCGCATGCCCGCGAGCAGGATCGAGGTCTCGTAGACGGCGATCGCGTCGGCGGTGCTGGCCAGGTAGCCGTTGCGGCGGGCCAGCCGGACGATGTCCACCGACCAGTTGACCAGCTCGGCGTCGTCGAGCGGGTCGAGCGCGGGCGGCCTGGACAGGAAGCCGGTCAGCTTGTCGGCCACCTCGCCCTGGGGAACGGGCGGGGGCAGCTTGGCCGCGCGTTTGCGCGCGCCCTTCTGCCCTTCGAGCTGGAACGGGGTCAGCCTGCTGCGGGTGAGTGCCTTGGCCCAGGTGGCCGCCGCGATCGACACTGAGCCCGAGGCGAGCCCGAACTGCGCCTCGATGGCCGAGTGGCTGGACGGGATGAGGCCGTACAGCCATTTCGTGCCCGTGCGCGGGCTGATCTCGAAGGCGGCCGTGGAGCGCAGGCCGAACTGCTCGACGTGGCTGGCGGCGTGGAAGGCGCCGCACACGTACAGGCAGTCGGCCGGGTCGGCGCCGGAGGCGGCCAGGTGCTCGCGCATCCTGGTCCACATGTAGCGCTCGCGGTCCTCGTCCACGGTCGTGCGGGCGTCGTCGTCGGGGCGCAGCCGGCGGAACAGGCTGCCGATCAGCACCATGACCTGGCGGTAGGTGTCGTAGTCGGCGCCGGACAGGGGCTGCTCGACGTACTGGTCCCACCACTCCGACCAGTGGCGCACCTTGCCGTGGTGCAGCAGGTGCTCCTCCAGCTCGGCGAAGCGCGGGCGCAGGTCGCCGATCTCGACGCCGACCGCGTCGCCGTGCAGCCCGGCGCCCTCCTCCTTCGCCTGGGCGGGCGGGGGCTCCTCCTTGCCGTCCCACTGGAAGACGTGGTCGACCGAGCGGTCCACCAGCACCAGCTCCACGCCCGGGGTCTCCAGCGCGTACGAGATGGCCTGGTACTCGGCCGACGCCTCCGTGATGGGCGCCACCACGCTGAGCGGCGCCGACTCCTTGGGGAAGCCGTCGAGGTCGGTCGCGAACGCCTGCAGCGCCACCGGGAGCCGGCAGTTGCGCAGCTCGGTCAGCAGCGGCTGCAGGTCCTCGCACAGCTCCAGGTAGATGACCTTCGGCTGCTTCTCGCGCAGCCTGCGCACCATCGCCAGCGCGGAGGCCGGCGAGTGGTGGCAGACCGGGAAGATCTCCAGCTCCTCGCACAGCGCCCGGTCCACGTCGTCGACCAGGCCCGACAGGATGCCGGACACGGCGACGGGGCTGCCGGCGAACTGCTCGGCGGCGTCGAGGAGCTGCTCGCGCAGCGCGCCGAAGGGGCTGTCGTGAGCGCTCGCCGGGGCGCCGTCCCCGGTGCTCGTACGGCCGGTCATGAGAGCGTCGAGATGGCCTCGCGGCCGCCCTCGAGGAACTCCGGCCACTCGCCGCCGGCCTTCTTGCTGCGCGGCTCGACGACGCCGTGCCAGTACTTGTTGAGGATCGCCAGGTCTTCGGGGCTGCGCCGGGCCAGCGAGCCGACCAGCGACGAGGCCAGCGTCTGGGCGCGCAGCACCCGGTCGCCGAAGAAGTGGCTGTGCAGGATGGCGTCCTCCAGCACGCCGATCTGCTCGGCCGTGGACAGCGCCGACTCCAGCTTCTCGTCGTCGCTGGTGGCCGAGGCCGCCGCCGAGCGCAGGTCGGCGAAGCTCTGCAGCAGGATGTCGAGCAGCGTGGGCGGCAGGTCCAGCTCGATCTGGTGCCGGCGCAGCAGCTCCTCGGTGCGGAAGCGGACGATCTCCGCCTCGCTCTTCTTGTTGGTCACGACCGGGATGCGGACGAAGTTGAAGCGCCGCTTGAGCGCCGAGGACAGGTCGTTGACGCCCCGGTCGCGGCTGTTGGCGGTGGCGATGATGGAGAAGCCGGGCTGGGCGAAGACGATGTTGTCGTCGTCGAGCTCGGGGATGGAGACGTACTTCTCCGACAGGATCGAGATGAGCGCGTCCTGGACGTCGCTGGTGGAGCGGGTCAGCTCCTCGAAGCGGCCGATCACGCCGCGCTCCATCGCCGTCATGATCGGCGAGGGGATCATCGACTCGCGCGACTGGCCCTTGGCGATGACCATGGAGACGTTCCACGAGTACTTGATGTGGTCTTCCGTGGTGCCGGCCGTGCCCTGCACCACCAGGGTCGAGTTGCGGCAGATCGCCGCCGCCAGCAGCTCGGCCAGCCAGCTCTTGCCGGTGCCCGGGTCGCCGATCAGCAGCAGGCCCCGGTCGGAGTCCAGCGTCACGATGGCGCGCTCGACGAAGCTGCGGTCGCCGAACCACTTCTGCGGGATCTCCCGGTCGATGCCGTCGGAGCGCTCGGAGCCGAGGATGAACATCCGGATCATGCGCGGGCTGAGCCGCCACGTGAACGGCTTGGGGCCGTTGTCGATCGACTCCAGGTAGTCGAGCTCCTCCGCGTACTTCACCTCTGCGGGGGCGCGCAGCATGTCGTCACTCATCGGGGGTGTCTCCTAAGTGAGGAAGTTCTTGAGCTCGAAGACGAGCTTGTGGATGTGGCCCGAGATCACCGGGGTGCCCAGGTCCTTGAATTTCTTGCGGAACCACGGATCGACGCTCTGCACGCCGGAGCTGTTGACCGAGCCGACGGGGATGAACTTCACGCCCGACCGGTACACGGCCTCGATGCCCTCGTAGAGCGGCTGTGAGGCGCCGAACTCGTAGAAGTCGGAGATCCAGACCATCACGGTGTTACGCGGATCGCTGATCTTGGGGCGGGCCATGGCCATCGCGACCGGCCCGTTGTTGCCGCCGCCGAGGTTCGTGCGCATCAGCACCTCGAACGGGTCGTGCACCCACGGCGTCAGGTCGATGGCCCTGGTGTCGTATGCGATGAGGTGCACGTCCACCTTCGGCAGCCCCGCGAAGATCGAGGCCAGGATCGTGCAGTTGACCATGGAGTCCGTCATGGAGCCCGACTGGTCGACGACCACGATCAGCCTGGCCGGCGTGGTGCGGTGCGCGGTCTGCTTGTAGAAGAGCCGGTCGACGTAGAGGCGCTCGTCCTCGGCGCTCCAGTTCGTGAGGTTCTTCCAGATCGTGCGCTGCACGTCGAGGTTGCGGAAGACCCGCTTGGGCGGCACCGACCGGTCGATCACGCCCGCGCTGGTCTTCTCCACCTGGGTACGCAGCACCTCGGCGACCTCGTCCACGTACTTGCGGATCAGCGCCTTGGCGTTGGCCAGCGCCACGCCCGACAGGTTCGACTTGTCGCGCAGCAGCTGCTCGATGAGCGACATGCTCGGCGTGAGCTGCGCGGCCAGCGCCGGGTCGGCGAGCACCTCACGCAGGTGCATGCGCTTGACCAGGTCGCCCTCCAGGCCGGCGAGGACCTTGGCCAGCTCCTCGTTGCCGGGGCTGTGGCGCAACCCGCCCGCCTCGCAGCCCATGCCGCGCTCGAACCAGGCCGCGTCCTGCTTCCAGCTTTCGAGCTGGCCCGCGGTGACGTTGCCCGAGCCGGTCGCGAACACGTTCAGCAGCAGCTTGGAGACCAGCGCCGCGCGGCGCACCTCGTCGCCCGCCGCGTGCTCCTTGTCGGCCATCAGGCCCTCGAACTCGGCGGCCAGGTCGGGGAAGCGCTGCACCAGGTTGTCGACCGACACGCCGGGGTCGAGCAGCGCGAGCGGCAGGCCGAGGTCGCCGACGATGCCGAGGCTGGCGGTCTCCAGCGCGGGCTGCTCGTCGGGGCTGAACAGCCGCGACATCAGCCGCCAGTAGAGCACCTGCCGCCGCGTCTCGTCGGCGCTCTGCCCGCCCGCCTCGGAGGGCATGTCCGTCGTTTCCGTCATCTCTGTCATTTCCGCAGCAGCCGTCCCGCTCGCTCGCGCAGCACCGCGACCACGTCGCCGTTCTTCGCCTCGGCCTTGGCCACCTTGGGGTCGGTGGGGCCGAGCGCCCAGTCGCCGTTGTGCGCGGCGACCGGCTGCTTCTTGACCGACGCCTGCACGGCGAGCGGCTGCAGCGACCACTGCCCGCCGTCCCAGCGCACCAGCCCGATGCACGCCGTGGACGCCTTGAGCAGCGCCGGCGTGAGCGGGCCGCAGGACGGCAGCCGGTCGAGGTCGAGCGGGAGCTTGTTGCCGCCCAGGTCGACGCTCTGGCCGTCGCACTTGTAACCCTCGACGAGGACGGGCTCGGCGATGCGTACGGGATGCCGGTCGAGCGGCGTCACCGGCGGCGGCGTCGCGCCGGCGAGCTGGATCCGCGCCGTGGCGAACGGGTCGCTCTCTTCCGCGGCGCGCGCCCGGTGGTTCTCCCACACGAGGTCGCCGCCGGGCAGCAGCCGCATGTCGGTGATCTCCACGCTGCGGTGCTGGGCCAGCGCGGACAGCAGCACGGGCTGGTCGCGCAGGAGCTTCCACACGGTCGGCCCGACGATGGTGTCCACCTTGGCGGCGGCCATGCTCGCGCGGACCAGCCTCGCGGGCCCGCCGCCGGCCGGCTCGAGGACCGCGTGGATCTGGACGCGGACGACGGTGGCGTGCTCGTGCACGTCGGCACCCAGGATCAGCAACCGACCCGACACCAGCTCGACGCCTCCAGGGCCCCCGGCCCCTGCGGCCCACGTGGCGCCGGGTTGCCCGCTCCCTGCCCCTGCGGCCCGCTCGGCGCCGGGCCCGCCGGCGTGCCAGGGGCCGTGCTGCGACAGCAGCATGGCACGCGTCCACAGGTCGGCCCACCTGCGGGCGGGCAGCCGGTCCATCGTGGCGACCGGGCTCGACGCCCGCAGCTCCGCGGCCAGCCCGTCGAGCAGCACCGCCAGCCCGCGCAGCTCGGGCACGGCCAGCAGCGCCTCGATCGTCTGGTCGGCCGCGGAGACCAGGTCGTGGTCGACGCCGCGCCAGCCGACGATGGCCAGCTCACGCAGCCAGACCCGGCACCCGGCCAGCAGGTTGTCAGGCACCCCCGCGCCGCCGCCCGCCGGCTCGCCGGAAGAGCCGCCCGCCGGACCGTCCGTGGAGCCGCTCGCAGAGTCGCCTCCTGGGGCGGAGGCGAGCGGCCAGGGGGCGCGGGTGCGGCCCAGCGCCGTGTCGAGGCGGGTGAGCAGCGCGTCGTGCACCGCGCCGAACAGCGCGGCCCGCGCGCCCGCCAGCGCCGCCAGGTGCTCGTCGGCGACGGACCCGGCCGTCACCTTCTCCACGGCCTCGGCCACCCGCTCGCCGATGGGGCTGCCCGCCAGCGCGCCCGCCAGGGCGGCCAGCGCCGCGGCCGGCTCCTCGCCGATCCGGGCCAGCCCGTGGGTGAGCGCGCCGTCGAACCCCGCCACCAGGTCGAGCGCCTCACCGACCCCTGCGGGAGCCTCGCCCAGCAGCTCGCTCAGCTGTACGTCGAGCATCACTTCACCGCCCCTGTCGCCGGGAACCAGTGCAGCTCGGCCAGCGGCTCCGTGCTGTCGGGCACCTCCAGGTAGGCGAGGTGGCGCAGGAACCGGCTGAACACGACGGCCGCCGGGGTGCGCTCGACGTGCCCGGTGATCTCGTGCATCAGGTGGCCGCCCTCGGGCACCTCGACCCGCAGGTAGCGGGCCACCCGGTCGAGCCCGTACTGGACGACGGCCTCGTCGGCCAGCATGCGGATGTGCTTGCACGCGTAGCCGTGCAGCGCGCCGCACGGCCGGTTGTTGTTGGTGCTGCAGCTCAGCGCGTGGGTGCCCGCCGTGATCGACGAGACGTAGACCCGTTCGATGTCGGATCCGCTCGACACGACTCCTTGCAGCCGGCCGTCGGCCAGCTCGACGAAGGGCACCTTCGCCAGCTTGCGCGGCTCGACGGGTGGCACCACCCGGGCCACGCTGCGCTGCTCCCACGCGGTTTTGTCCGCGTCCACGACCTCAGAACCTCCCGCCCGCCGGCTCGGGAGGGCAGGCGGAAGTGCCCGCACCCGCGCGGCCGGCTGATCAATTGCCCGGGAACTTACCGGAGGCCACCGACAGACTTCGGGTAAATGATCAAAGCTCCCGGCGAGGGCGGGGCGCGCACGATCGGGAGGGATTGTCCATAATATTGTCCATCAGGACACGGAGGAGGACGGCGTGAGCTCAGGGCCCCCGCACGCGGAGACGCTGACCGACCGGGTCAGGGCGGCCATACTCGGCGGGGACTTCGTGCCCAACCAGCGGCTGGTCGAGGCGGACGTGTGCGAGCAGTTCGGCGCCCCGCGCGCCGCCGTGCGCGAGACGTTCAAGGAGCTCGCCGGCGAGGGGCTGGTCGAGATCCTACGCAACAAGGGCGCCCGCGTCCGGGCGATCTCGAAGGCGGAGGCCGTCGAGATCACGGAGGTGCGGATGGTGCTGGAGGGGCTGTCGGCCGCCAAGGCGGCCGAGCGGGTCACGCCCGAGCAGGCCGCGCGGCTGCGGGAGATCGTCGCCGACATGCGGGCGGCGGTGGAGCGCAACGACCTCGATCGCTACTCGGAGCTGAACGCCGAGCTGCACGCGGAGGTGCGCCGGATCGCGGAGCACCGGACGTCCGCGGCGATCATCGAGCGGCTGGGGGCGCAGGTGGTGCGGCACAAGTTCCGGCTGGCCCGGCAGCCGGGACGGGCGGCGGTGTCGTTGCCGCAGCACGAGCTGATCGTGGCGGCCATCGTGGCGCGCGACCCGGAGGCGGCGCAGACGGCCATGCAGCAGCACCTGCGCAGCGTCGCCAAGGCTTTGGAGGCCGCTCCCGACTGACCTCTCGGGGCCAAGGCCCTGGAGGCCACCCCCGGCCGACGCCTCACGAGGGGATGGTCGGGACGCCGGTGCGGGTGACCTCGTCGAGGGTCGCGGTCGTGGCGCTGGTCATCGTGTGCGGCACGCCCAGCGACTCCAGCATGCGGGTGGCGGCCTCCATCTCGTGCACCCGCCGTACGCCGTGCTGCCCCGCGCCCTGCAGCAGCCGCACCACGAACTCCTCGTCGGCCGACGTGACGGTCTCCACCAGATGCCCCCAGAACCACTCCCCCAGCCCGGCCTCCCCGGCGGCCCGCTGCGCCTCGATGACGAGCGCGCTCAACCCCTTGACCAGCACGCTGCGCAGCAGCTTCCGGGCGGCGGCGTCACCGGGCACGCCCCCGATCGGCGTCACGGACATGCCGAGGCCGCCCGCGAGCGCGGCGAACCGCTCCGCCTCAGGGCCGCTCGCCAGGATCGGGGTGGCGAGGCCCCGCAATGGGACCGGAGCCATGATCGCGCCGTCCACGACCGCCGCGCCGACCGGCTCCAGCAGCTCGGCGAGCTGCCGCTTGTCGCCGGGCGCGCCGGTGGACAGGTCGGCGTAGAGGACGCCCCGCCGCAGGTGGGGGCGGGACTCGGCGCCGGCGCTGCGGCTGTCGGCCCCGGTGGTCACGGCGATGACGACGTCGGCTTCGCGCACGGCGTCGGCGTTGCGGGCGACCAGCGCGAACCCCTCCGCATCGCCTGGCGGGTACGCGGGGTCGTACACGCGCAGCGGCACCTTCCCCGCCAGCCCGACGGCGAGAACGCGACCGACCTCGCCGTAACCGAGCAGTGCCACCCGGGGTGCGTCCATGCCGCCACTCCTTCCTTATGGTTAACAATATTGTGCGATAACAAGGCACAGCTCGCCACATACCCGCCACAACCAGAGAAAGTGTTGACAATATAGTCGCCACGCTCCTAGCGTCAGCGAAGTGACCTCTCCTCGTACCCTGTTGGTGATCAGCGCGCACGCCGGCGACTTCGTCTGGCGCGCGGGCGGCGCGATAGCCCTGGCCACGAGCCGCGGCGAGCGCGCCAAGGTGGTGTGCCTCAGCTACGGCGAGCGCGGCGAGTCCGCGAGGGCGTGGCGCGCGGGCAAGACGCTGGAGGAGATCAAGGCGATCCGGCGTGAGGAGGCGGAGCACGCCGCCGCGGCGCTGGGCGCCGAGATCGAGTTCCTCGACGCGGGCGACTACCCTTTGGTGGAGAGCCGGGAGCTGGTGGACCGGCTGGTCGGCGTCTACCGCGAGGTGGTGCCCGGCGTGGTGCTGACGCACCCGCCGGCCGACCCGTACAACGGTGACCATCCGGCGGCGGCCCGGATGGCGTTGCAGGCGCGGGTGCTGGCGCAGGCCATCGGGTACGACGCGCCGGGCGAGCCGCTGGGCGCGCCGCCCGTGTTCTTCTTCGAGCCGCACCAGCCGGAGCAGTGCGACTTCAAGCCGGACGTGCTGCTCGACATCACGCCGGTGTTCGGCGCGAAGCGCAAGGCGATGGAGTGCCTGCCGGCCCAGCAGCACATGTGGGACTACTACACCGACCTGGCCAGGCGCCGCGGCGTGCAGCTCAAGCGCAACGCGGGCCCGAACCTGGGGCTGGCGCACGACACGATGGGCGAGGCGTACATGCGGCTGTACCCGCAGGTCACGGACGTGCTGTCGTGAGGAACGTGGTCGTCACCGGCATCCCGCGCGCCGACCTCGGCCGGATCGACACGCTGGCCTCGTACGGCGTCGCGACCGTGCACGAGGCGCTGGGCCGCACCGGCTACCTCGGCCCCGGGCTGCGCCCCGCCTGGCCGGGCGCGCGGACGGGCGGGAACGCGGTCACCGTGCTGTGCTGGCCGGGCGACAACCTGATGATCCACGTCGCGGTCGAGCAGTGCCAGATCGGCGACATCCTGGTCGTCACCACGACGTCGCCGTCCACGGACGGCATGTTCGGTGAGCTGTTCGCGACCGCGCTGCGCTATCGCGGGGTGCGCGGGGTGGTGGTCAACGCGGGCGTGCGGGACGTGGCGGAGCTGCGCGCGATGGGCTTCCCGGCCTGGAGCGCGGCCGTCAGCGCGCAGGGCACGGTGAAGGCCACCCCGGGCGCGGTGAACGTGCCGGTCACGATCGGCGGGCAGCTCATCAGGCCCGGCGACACGATCCTCGCCGACGACGACGGCGTGCTCGTCTGCCCGCGCACGGACCTCGACCGGGCCATCGCCGCCTCCGCCGCCCGCGCGGACAAGGAGGCCACCACCCGCGCCGCCTTCCTCAAGGGCGAGCTGGGCCTCGACCGGTACGGCCTGCGCGAGCGCCTGCCGGCGCTGGGCATCACCTACGAGGAGTTCGACGGTGACCGATGAGGGCGTGCGCTGCATGCTGATGCGCGGCGGCACCTCCAAGGGCGCGTACTTCCTGGCGGGGGACCTGCCGGCGGACCCCGGGGAGCGCGACGGCCTGCTGCTGCGCGTCCTGGGCAGCCCCGACCCGCGCCAGATCGACGGCATCGGCGGCGCGCACCCGCTGACCAGCAAGGTCGCCGTCGTCTCGGCCGGCGCGGACCCGTCCGCGGACGTGGACTACCTCTTCCTCCAGGTGGCGGTGGACGAGCCGGTCGTCTCCGCCCGCCAGAACTGCGGCAACATCCTGGCGGGCGTCGGCCCGTTCGCCGTGGAGCGGGGGCTGGTGGAGCCGGGCGGCGACCGTACGGACGTGCGGATCCGCCTGGTGAACACGGGCGGCTTCGCCACCGCGAGCTTCCCGACGCCGGGCGGCCGGGTGGACTACCGGGGCGGCACCGCGATCTCGGGCGTGCCGGGCACGGCCGCGGCGGTCGTGCTGGGGTTCGAGGACACGGCCGGCTCGGCGACCGGCGGGTTGCTGCCGACCGGCCGGGTGCTGGACGTGATCGACGGCGTGGAGGTGACCTGCGTCGACAACGGCATGCCGGTCGTCGTCGCGGCGGCCCAAGACCTGGGGATCACCGGTTACGAGCCGCACGAGGAGCTGGCGCGGGACGCCGCGCTGCTCGACCGGATCCAGTCGCTGCGGCTCCAGGCGGGCGAGCTGATGGGGCTCGGCGACGTGAGCGCCGCGTCGGTGCCGAAGACCACGCTGGTCGCCCCGCCGAGGGACGGCGGCGTGCTGTGCACGCGCACGTTCATCCCGGTCCGGCCGCACGCGGCGATCGGGGTGCTGGGCGCGATCAGCGTCGTGACGGCCGCGCTGCTGCCGGGCGGCGTGGCGGGCCGGCACGCCCGCCTGCCCGGGGGCGGCCGGTTCGACGTCGAGCACCCGACCGGAGGGGGCCGGTTCGACGTCGAGCACCCGACTGTGGGCGGGCGGTTCGACGTCGAGCATCCGACCGGAGGGGGCCGGTTCGACGTCGAGCACCCGACTGTGGGCGGGCGGTTCGACGTCGAGCATCCGACCGGGCACCTGGAGGTGGAGGTGGAACTCGACCTGTCCACCGACCCGCCGACCGCGGTGCGGGCGGCCAACGTCCGCACCGCGCGCAAGCTCTTCGACGGAACGGTCTACCCGCGGGAAGGAAATCCGTGAACGCGCTGCTGCACGACGTCGCCCATCTCGGCCACGTCGAACTGCTCACTCCCCAGCCCGAGCGCAGCCTGTGGTTCTTCACCGAGATCCTCGGCATGACGGCCGCGAGCCAGGACGGCGACTCCGTCCACCTGCGCACCTACGACGACTACGAGCACCACAGCCTGACGCTGACCGCGCACCACACCTCGGGCATCCGGGCGACGGGCCTGCGGGCGAGCAGCCAGGAGGCGCTCGACCGCCGGGTGCTGGCGATCAAGGACGCGGGCCTCGGCATCGGCTGGCGCGACGGCGAGCCGGGCCGCGGCCCCACCTACGCCTTCCGCGACCCCGACGGCCACGAGTTCCGGCTGTACTGGGAGTCGGAGTGGTACGAGGCGCCCGAGGAGCTGCGCCCGGCGCTGAAGAACCAGCCCCAGGCGTTCCCCGGGCACGGCGTCGGCGTGCGCCGCCTCGACCACGTCAACTTCCTGGCCGCCGAGGCCGCGGCGAACGGCGCGTTCGTCCGGGACGTGCTCGGCGCGCGCGTCACCGAGCAGATCATGCTCGACTCCGGCCGCGTCTCGGCCCAGTGGCTGCACTTCGCGAGCAAGTCGTACGACCTCGTCTACACCGACGACTGGTCGGGCTCGTCCGGCCGCCTGCACCACGTCGCCTTCGCCACGAACGCGCGCGAGGACATCCTGCGCGCGGCCGACATCTGCCTGGAGAGCGGCGTCTTCATCGAGACGGGCCCGCACAAGCACGCCATCCAGCAGACGTTCTTCCTGTACGTCTACGAGCCCGGCGGCAACCGCGTCGAGCTGTGCAACCCGCTGACCAGGCTCATCCTGGCCCCTGACTGGCGGACCATCACGTGGACGGAGGCCGAGCGCGCCAAGGGCCAGGCGTGGGGGCTGAAGACGATCGAGTCCTTCCACACGCACGGGACGCCGCCGGTCAGCCCGGCTTGACGGCCTCCCAGGCAGGTTGCTCGCCCGGTGCCAGCTCGACGAAGTCCGGCAGGTCGCGCAGCGCCTCCTCGGCGCCGCCCGGCGTGTACGTGGCGATGATCCGCAGGGGCCGCCACCCCGTGTTGAACGTCGAGTGCATCGTGCCCATCGGGATGTAGACGGCGTCGCCGGCCGTGACCGCGAACTCGGGCCCGTCGCCGACCGTCTGCCTGCCCTCCCCTTCGATGATGTAGAGCACCTCGTCGGAGAGGGGGTGCTGGTGGCGGTCGTGCCCCTTGCCCGGGTTGATCACGACCTCGCCGAACGTGGACGAGGCGCCCGGCACGCTGCCGGGCGTCACGTGCCACTTGATCGAGCCCCAGTCGAAGACCATGGTCGGCACGTCGTCCGGTCTGCGGTGCATGCGTTCTCCTAAAGGCCCTTGAAGGCCCGTAGCTGGTCGGCGATGGCGCGCTCGGCGGGCAGGCGCTCCATGGAGGAGGCGCCGAAGAAGCCCGCGACGCCGCTGGTGCGCGCCTGGATGTAGGCGACGTCGTCGGGCTCGGCGATGGGGCCGCCGTGGCACAGGACGATGATGTCGGGGTTCACGGCGACGGCGGCGTCGCGCATCTCCTGGACGCGCACGGCCGACTCGTCGAGGGTGAGCGCGGTCTTGGCGCCGATGGTGCCCTTCGTGGTCAGGCCCATGTGCGGCACGATGATGTCGGCGCCCGCCCGCGCCATGGCCGTGGCCTGCTCGGGGGTGAACACGTACGGGGCGGTGAGCAGGCCGCGCTCGGCGGCCAGCCGGATCATCTCGATCTCCAGGTCGAAGCCCATGCCGGTCTCCTCCAGGTTCGCCCGGAAGACGCCGTCGATGAGGCCGACCGTGGGGAAGTTCTGGACGCCGGCGAAGCCCATGGCCTTGAGCTGGTCGAGGAACTGCGGCATGAGCCGGAACGGGTCGGTGCCGCAGACGCCGGCCAGCACGGGGGTGTCCTTGACGACCGGCAGCACCTCGCCGGCCATCTCGACCACGATCGCGTTGGCGTCGCCGTACGGCATCAGCCCGGCCAGCGAGCCGCGCCCGGCCATCCTGAACCGGCCGGAGTTGTAGATGATGATCAGATCGGCGCCGCCCAGCTCGGCCGCCTTGGCGGACAGCCCGGTGCCCGCGCCGGCCCCGATGACGAGCCGGCCGCTCTTCTGCTCGGCCCTGAGCCTGCTGAGCGCCTCGTCGCGGTTCATACCGCTCCTTTCCGGATCAGCTCGATCTTTGGGATCGGCTCGATTCCTGCATCAGCCCGATGTCTGGATCAGCCCAGTGTCTGGATCAGCCCAGTGTCTGGATCAGCCCAGTGTCTGGATCAGCCCAGTGTCTGGATCAGCCCGATTTCTGGATCAGCTCGTGCAGCCGGTCGGCGGCGGCGACCGCGAACCGGGGCTGGTTGATGTCGTCGTCGCTGTCCACCACCTGGACGCCGGTGCCCGCCACCGCCTCCGTCACGGCATCGAAGCAGGCGGCGTCGGCCGCGGGGTCGTGGAACGGGCCGCCCTCGACGTCCACGGCGGACACGCCGCCGCGCGGCACGAACAGCGCCACCGGACCGGTGGCGGCGGCCAGCTTGGCGCCGATCTGCCGGCCGATCGCGGCGCACTCCTCCGCCGTGGTGCGCATCAGCGTCACGGTCGGGTTGTGCACCAGCAGCCGCCGCCGCGCGAACCGCTCGGGGACGGTGTCCATCGGGCCGAAGTTGACCATGTCGACCGCGCCCAGGCTGACCACCTGCGGCACGCCGGCGGCCCCGGCGGCGGACAGGCGGTCGGGTCCCGCCGACAGGACGCCGCCCACCAGCTCGTCGGCCAGCTCGGTGGTGGTCAGGTCGAGCACGCCGGCGAAGTAGCCGTCCCTGATCAGGGCCTCCATGGCGCGCCCGCCGGAGCCGGTGGCGTGGAAGACGACCACCTCGTAGCCCAGCTCCTCCAGCCGGGCCCGGGCGGCGGTCACGGCGGGCGTGGTCACCCCGAACATCGTGGCCGCGACCAGGGGCCGGTCGTCGCGCGGCGCCTCGCGGCGGCGCGCGTCGTAGGCGGCGGCCATCGCGGCGATCGCCGCCGCCGCGTTGCCGAGGATGGGGCGGGAGATCGCGTTGATCCCCGCGACGTCGACGACGCTGTACATGAGCGTCACGTCGCTCTGCCCGACGTACGGGGAGACGTCGCCACTCGCCATCGTGGAGACCAGCAGCTTGGGCACCCCGACGGGCAGCGCCGCCATGGCGGCCGCCGCGATCGAGGAGCCGCCGCTGCCGCCGAGCGCCAGCACGCCGCTCAGCCGGCCGCGCTCCCACAGGTCTCTGGCGAGCCGCGCGGCACCGTCGGCCATGACCCGCAGGGCGGCGCCGCGGTCGCCGTCGCTCCTGAGCCGCGCCAGGCTGGCCCCGCCCGCCTCGGCGACGACCTGCGCCGGCACGTCGGCGACCAGCGCGGGCGCGTCGACGGGCAGCCCGGGATCACCCACCACCCCTGCGTCGAGCAGCACCACCTCCTGCCCGGCCGCCGTGACGAGGTCACGCACGTAGGCGTACTCCGCGCCCTTGGTGTCGAGGGTCCCGATCAGTAATACGGCCATGACCGCTCCTCCTCCGGGTTCGCCGCCACAGTGCAGCCTCCCCCGCGGTGCGGGCCGTCACGCCTCTCAGGGCACGTGAGCCTTGATGGCCACACTGGTCAGGGCGAGCAGCAGCGCCAGGTCCGGCTCGGCGTCGACGTACACCGCCACCCAGGCGCGGTCCTCGCACGCCTGCACCTGCTCGCACGTGCTCAGGTAGGGCCGCAGCCGGTCGATGGCCGGGGCCGTCAGGCGCACCTGGATCTCGTCGGCGCCGCTGAGCCGGACGATCTCGGTGCCGCTCACGGCGAACGTCGTGCCGCGCCGGCCGTCGCGCGCCGCGAGCGCGGGCCACGACCTCAGCTCCGCCACCGCTCGGGCCACGTACGGCCCCCGACGTTCAGCCTCCCGCCGCCAGGCGGTCATCCCTGCCACACCTCCATGCTGAGGGATGCGCGTACGCGGCGTCATGGTCCGTTCCGCAACCGTTATCGGGCGTGCACGATCAGCCAGATGGCCACCGCCGTCACGGTGCCGGAGCGGTTGCCGATGATGTGCGGGCGGCTGCACGGGAACGTGACCGAGTCGCCCTCGGCCAGGGTGACGACCTCCGACTCGAACTCGATCGTCAGCTCCCCCGCCGTCACCGTGCCGACCTCGTACCCCTCGTGCCGCAGGAACCGGCCGTGAGCGGTGGAGACGGCGTGCGGCGGATAGGTGGACTCGAAGAACTCGACGTCGGGCGTGGGGCCGGGCGACAACCGCCGGAACGTCACCCCGCCGCCGAGCCGGATCGGCGCCACTTGCCCCGCCCGCCGCACGGCGAGCTCGGGAGCCGGATCCCGCTCCCCGGCCTGGCCCGGCGCGGGCCCGCGCTCCTCCCGCGGGTCGAACACGGCGGCCAGCGGCACCCCGATGGCCGAGGTGTAGGCGATCAGCCGGCTCACCGAGGGCCGCATCGTGCCGCGCTCGATCTGCGACACGGCGCTGGCCGAGATGCCCAGCTCGCGGGCCACCGCCCGCAGCGACTTGCCGGAGCGGGCGCGCAGCTCCCGCAGCCGGCGGCCGAGCCGCTCGCCGCTGACCGCCTCCAGGTCCTCCATGGCTCCTTCACGGGGTGTTAACACGGGCGCAATGCGCGCCCTCGAACCCAGGTGTTAAGTGATGACTTAACACCGTCCGGCGACCTACCCCCCAAGGATGCCGCAGATGACACAGCCCACCGTCGCCCCCGCCCCTTCCTACGACCCCCGGCTCACCAACGAGGATCTGGCCCCGCTGCGCGAGCAGACCTGGTCGTCGTACAACATCTTCGCCTTCTGGATGTCCGACGTGCACAGCGTCGGCGGCTACGTGACCGCGGGCAGCCTGTTCGCGCTCGGCCTGGCGAGCTGGCAGGTGCTGTTCGCGCTGCTGGCCGGCATCATCATCGTCAACGTCTTCTGCAACCTGGTGGCCAGGCCGAGCCAGGTGACCGGGGTGCCGTACCCGGTGATCAACCGCGCCGTCTTCGGGGTGCTCGGCGCGAACATCCCGGCCATCGTGCGCGGCGCGATCGCGATCGCGTGGTACGGCGTGCAGACGTACCTGGCCTCGCAGTCGCTGATCATCATCTTCCTCAAGTTCTGGCCCGCCACGGCGGCGCTGAACGAGCCGAGCTTCCTCGGCCTGTCCGTGCTCGGCTACCTCTGCTACGCCATCCTGTGGGTGGCGCAGGCGGCGGTGTTCTGGCGCGGCATGGACGCGATCCGCCGGTTCGTGGACTGGGCCGGGCCCGCCGTGTACGTGGTCATGGTCGTGCTGGCCGGCTACCTGGTCAGCCAGGCGGGCTGGGAGAACGTCAGCCTGGACCTGTCGCAGGGGCGCAGCCTCGGGTTCGCCGAGTCGATCCCGGTGATGCTGAGCGCGATCGCGCTGGTCGTGTCGTACTTCTCCGGGCCGATGCTGAACTTCGGGGACTTCTCCCGGTACGGGCGCTCGTTCCGGGCCGTCAAGCGCGGCAACCTCCTCGGCCTGCCGGTCAACTTCCTGTTCTTCTCGCTGCTGACGGTGATCACGGCCTCGGCCACCGTGCCGGTCTTCGGCGAGCTGATCACCGATCCGATCCACACGGTGCAGCGCATCGACACGCCGTTCGCGATCCTGCTGGGCGGGCTGACCTTCGTGATCGCCACGGTCGGCATCAACATCGTGGCCAACTTCATCTCACCGGCCTTCGACTTCTCCAACGTCAGCCCGCAGCGCATCAGCTGGCGCACCGGCGGGATGATCGCCGCGGTCGGGTCGGTGCTGCTGACGCCGTGGAACTGGTACGGCAACCCCGACGCCATCCACTACACGCTGGGCCTGCTGGGGGCGCTGATCGGACCGCTGTTCGGCATCCTGATCGCCGGTTACTACGTCTGCGCGCGGCAGCGGGTGGCGGTGGACGAGCTGTTCACGCTGGACCCGGGCGGGCGCTACTGGTTCGACCGGGGATACAACCGCAACGCCGTGTGGGCCATGGTGCTCAGCGGCGTGCCCGCCATCGCCTCGGTCCTGGTGCCGAAGCTGGTCACGGCCGCCGGCCTGGCGTGGATCGCGGACTACAGCTGGTTCCTGGGCTGCGGGCTCGGGTTCGTGGCGATGGTCGTGCTGGAGCGCCGTACGCCGCGGATCGTCCCCGCATGACCCACATCCGCGTGATCAATCCGAACACCGCCCTGGCCATGACCGCCGCCATCGGCCGTCGCGCCAGGGCGGTGGCGTCCCCGGGGACCTCCGTCACGGCGGTGAGCCCGGCCATGGGGCCCGAGTCGATCGAGAGTCACTACGACGAGGCGTTGGCCGTGCCGGGGGTGCTGGCCGAGATCGCGGCCGGCGAGCGGGAGGGGGTGGACGCGTACGTCATCGCCTGCTTCGGCGACCCCGGCCTGGACGCGGCCCGCGAGCTGGCAACCGGCCCCGTGATCGGCGTCGCGGAGGCCGCCATGCACGCCGCCACGCTGGTCGGCCGGCGCTTCAGCGTGGTGACCACGCTGGCCAGGACGACCGGCCGGGCCTGGGAGCTGGCCCACCGCTACGGCTTCGGCGCCGCGTGCGCGGGCGTGCACGCCTGCGACGTCCCGGTCCTGGCCCTGGAGGAGCCGCCGGCCAGGAAGGCGGTGATCGAGCTGTGCGCGGCGGCGCTGGAGCGGGACGGCAGCGACGTGATCGTGCTGGGCTGCGCGGGCATGGCCGATTTCTGCGCGGAGGTGTCGCGGGTCACGGGGGTGCCGGTGATCGAGGGGGTGGGCGCGGCGACCCGCTTCGCGGAGTCGCTGGCGGCTCTCGGCCTGCGGACGAGCACCCGCGGCGAGTACGCCCGGCCGCTGCCCAAGCGTTACTCCGGTTTACTGCGCGATTTCACGATCTGACCGTCACGTATTGACTCGTTCCGCAGGTTGGGGATACCGTCGGCCCATAACTAAAAGGAAACTTTCCTAATAGTTTCCTAGGCATCCCACCCCCTGTACACCCCCCAACCGGATGTCGGAGCATCATGAGACACACCATCCTGAGCAAGGTCCTGGCCGGGCTGGCGGCGTTATCGCTGCCGCTCACCGCGGCCGTCATCGCCCCGCCCACGGCCGCCGCCTCCACCGTGCGGCTCGCCGCCGCCGAATGGGCGGCCTGGACGGCGTACGCGGCGGGCGCGCGCGTCACGTACAACGGCGTCGAGTACGAGTGCGTGCAGGCCCACACCTCCCAGCCCGGCTGGGAGCCGCCGAACGTACCGGCCCTGTGGAAGGTCGCGACCGGCGGCGGCACCGACACCACCGCGCCGAGCGTGCCCGGCAACCTCCGCTCGACCGGCGTCACCGACACCAGCGTCAG
>NZ_JAATEP010000066.1:0-54499 GCF_012034275.1 Nonomuraea composti
TCGGCCCTGCCGGCCACGGGAATGCCTCCTCGGGCCAACCCGCACCCAGGCCGCCCACGGAGACACCATGCCCGCCACCACCCCCACCCAGGCCCTCACCCAGGCAGGCCAAGCCCTCGCCGACGCTGATGCGCGTCCTGCACACCGGCCGGGTGGTGCGGGGCCGCGGCGCCATCCGCCCGCCACCGCGTTCGAGCCGGTGCGGCGACGGGATGCCATCCCTGATCACCGGACCTGCGCCGGGCCCGGGCGGGGAGGAGGTCGCGTCAGCTTCGGCGTGAGAAGCGGACGGCGTCCGCGACGACGTAGCCGCTCGCGGTGTCGCTGAGCTCGACCGCACCGCCGATCCCCGCCGCGAAGTCGAACGTGCCCAGCGACACCCACTCGCCGCCGCGAGCGTCGGGCGTGCCGCGGACCGTCTGGTCCACCGCGACGGGCGTGCTGCCTCCGGAGTGGTGAACGACGTACGTGGCGGTGCGGGAGCGGTTCGAGGCGGCGGTGTAGGAGACCTTCACCTCGTAGCGGGCAGCGGCCGGAAGGGCCGGGCGCCAGCGGACCGTGGCGGTGCCGTCGCCGGGCGCATGGGAGGCGTAGTTGCCGCCGTAGAAACCGGCTACGCCGGTGCCCGAGGCCCAGGTGCCGGAGACCACCGCGTAGCCGAGCGCCCCGTTGTCGACGGTGATGTCGTCGTCGGCGTCGGCCCGGGCCGGGGCCTGGATGAGGCTCAGCTCGTCCAGGGACAGGGACTGCCCGCCGCCGCGGCCCGCGCCGGCCAGGGTGAAGCGCACGGTGTGCCGGCCGGGGGCCAGCCGCATCGTGCCGAGAAGCAGCACGTCATAGCCTTCCGCGTGCTCCGAGGTCGTGTCGATGACGTGGTTGCGGGGGCGCGTGCCGTCCACGGTCACGTCGATCAGGCCGCCGCCGGTGGAGCGGTAGTAGCGCAGGAGGAGGTCGTACTCCGCCCGCCGGGGGACGGTGACAGGGTATTCCAGGTGGTCGCCGACGGCGGCCGGGGTGAAGACCACGCGGGCGCCGCCGCGAGCCGTCGCTTCCCTGACGACCGCGACAGAGCCGTCCGAGGGCCGGACGCCCGCCAGGCGGGCGAGGTCGACGGCCTGCTCGCTGATGCGCGGGCCGGCCACCGTGCTGTCGCGTCCCTGGGTGAGCCATTCCAGGTTGAAGCGGCAGACGTTCACCTTGAGCGGGAAGCTGGCGATGTCGCCGTCACAGCCGTAGATGAGGACGATGGTGCCGTTGGACAGCCGGGCGAGGTCGGAGTAGTAGGAGCGGCCGGGGTTGACGACCCGGTGGTAGCGGAAGGAGTGGCCGCCGTCGTAGCTGACCGAGACGGTCATGTTGTAGCGCACCGGCGCGTCCGGGCGGCTGAACAGGATGCGGTCCTGGGAGTAGCCGAGCAGGCCCGCGTCCACCGCGTTGAACTGCCCGGTCGAGCCGTCCAGCTTCGGCGGCGACCAGGTGAGCCCGCGGTCGTGGCTGACCGAGACGATCCGCTGCCGGTTGCCGCCCGCGGCGGCCCGTCCGTTGACGAGCACGGACCCGTCGGCGCGCTGCACGAGCCGGGCCTCGTTGATGGGATAGTCGGCGGAGACCGGCACCGCGCCTGTGGCCTGCCAGCTACGTCCGTGGTCGTCACTGTAGACGGACGCGATTCCGTACATCCGCTCGGCCACGCTGTTGCCGACGATGACCCGCCGGTGGGCGACGTTCATCAGCAGCCGCCCGTTGTCGAGCTGGATGCCGTGGCCGGGGCCGGGGGAGTGCAGCGCCCACTGGTAGTCGAAGCGGGTGAACAGGTCGTCGAGCACGCGTGGCTGACCCCAGGTGAGCCCGCCGTCGGTGCTGGAGATCAGGTGCAGGCTGCCGGTGTCGCCGGAGCAGGAGGTGTTCTCCGGCAGACGCGCCGACAGGTTGTAGAACAGGAACACCTCGCCCGTGGTGCGGTCGTGGACGAGCGCGGGGTTGCCCCAGGATTGCCCATCGACCGACGGCACCACCACCTGTGTCGGGCTCCACGTCCTGCCCTGGTCGCTGCTGCGGCGCAGCAGCAGGTCGCGCGGGCCCGCGTCGCAGACCTCGTGGCGGCCTTCGCAGAAGGCGAGAATCGTGTCGTCCCGCAGCACGGTGAGCCCGTGCACGTGGTAGTTGGCCAGCGTTCCTGCAGAGGAGTCCCACAGGGTGGCCTCCTCGAAGAACGGCTCGGCCAGTCCGGTCGCGGCGGCCGGCGCGGCGGTGCCGGCCAGGGCCGCGCCGGCGACGATTCCCAGCGTGAAGGCCCTGCGGCCGATGACGGGGTCGGTCATGTGGTGCTCCCGGGGTCGGTGAGGAGGTGGGGGGTCAGCGGTTCCACGACGCGGGCGAGCTCCTCGATCTCGTCCGGTGTGCAGGGAGCCAGGGGCGGGGCGGAGTGCGGCGGGCACAGCCCGCGCATCGCCAGGAGTGCTTTGACGGACGGCACGCCGGGGCGTACCCCGTGAATGTGGGTGAGGCGGGTGGTGAGGTCTTGTAGCCGGTCGAGTTCGGCGCCGTCGTCACGGGCGGCGACCAGGTCCAGGGCCAGGCGGGGCGCCAGGTTGGCGGTGCCGGGCGTGATGCCGTGGGCGCCGGCCCGCAGTGCGTCGGCCAGGCGTCGCTCGTCACCCTGGCTCACCTGGAAGCCGGGCCGGCGGCGGGCCGCCGCGATCAGCCGGGTCAGCAGGTCCGGGTCGCCGGATGAGTCCTTGATGCCGACCACGTGCGGCAGGTCGACCAGGGCCGCCACGACCGCCGGGGTGAGCGGCGTGGCGTAGCGCGGCGCGTTGTACGCCACGACGGGCAGCCCCTGCTCGGCCATCGCCGCGTAGTGGGTGACGACCTCGTCCTCGCGGTGCCGGAAGTACGTCGGCGGGCTGAGCACGAGCGCGTCGGCCCCGGCCGCGGCGGCGTCCGCGGCCCGCCGCCGGGCCTCGTCGGTGCCCGCGGCCGTGACGTTCACCAGGATCGATCCGCCGGGAACGAGGTCACGCCAGCGGCTGGTCACTCCGGCGACGAACGCGCGCGCCCGGTTCGCCGGGATCAGCGGGCCCTCGCCGTTGCTGCCGAGCAGCATCAGCCGCCGCACCCCGGCGTGTGCCATGGCCCGCAGCAGCGGCTCCCCGGCCTCCGCCGACGGCAGGCCCGGCTCGCTCATGGGGGTGACCAGCGGGACGACGAGCCCGCCGAGCAGTCCTGCCACGATCAGTACCCCCGCACCTGGGGCCAGGCGAGCTCGAAGCCGTCGGCGGCCAGCTCGCGCTGGAAACGTTCGAGTGCCACGGGGTCCTCGTGCACCTGTTCGGGCTCCAGCCCGTGCTCAAGGCAGTGCGCCGCCAGCGCGCCGGCGGCCTCGCCGACGTTCCACTCGACCGGGTGCAGCCGGTAACAGCCGTTGGTGATGTGCGTGGTGCCGAGGTTCTTGCCGGCGGCCAGTACGTTGCGCACCCGTTCGGGCAACAACGCTCCCAGGGGGATCTGGAAGGGACAGCTGGCCACGTCGATGTAGTTGTCACCGCCGGTGGAGGGGTGCAGGTCGATGCGGTACATGCCGACGCCGACGCTGTCGGGATAGGTGACCGCGCCGTGCTCGCCGCGCACCGCCAGCGACAGGTCGTGCTCCACGATCGTGCGGCGGGCCCGGATACGCCGCGACTCGCGGATGTAGGGGACCTTGGCCAGGCCGTCGGCGGTGCCCATGACGTCGGGACGCAGCCGCAGTCCCGGCCAGCCGGTGCCGCCGTCAGGCCGGGGCGCCTCCGTCTGCAGCCAGTACAGCATGCTGAGGGACTGGCTTCTGGCCCCTGCCAGGTGCGCGTCCCGCTCCTCGTCCGTCACCCCGATCAGCGGGCCGGGCAGGTAGTCGATCTGCGGCCAGTTGACGATGACGACATCGCTGGCGGCGAAGCCCGGCTCGAACACCTCGCGGCACACGATGCGCCGGAACACCCACAGGTCCGTGTCGCCGGGGTCGCGGCTCTGGTCGGCGACGACCGGACCGGCGCCGGCGTTCGGCACGAACCTGCGCGGTTTCGGCTCCAGCGTGCGCGGGTCGGGCGCGACCAGGCTGAGCAGCCGGTCGGGCCAGAACGGCGGCCGGTAGTCGCGCCAGAAGGCGTAGTCGTGCGGCCGGTCGACGGTGTGGTCCTCCCCGTCGCGGTGCTCCACGGCGAACACCCAGGAGAATGCCTGCATGTTGGCCGGCTGCGCCTTGCCGGGGGCACTGGGCTCGCCCGTCTCCTTGCCGGACTCGAAGCCGGTGACGTGCTCGATCCCGGCCAGCGGCAGCAGGTCGCCCAGCTCGGTGGCGTCCAGCACGTACGGCGCCCGCGCGTGGAAGCACTCCCCGTCCGGGCCGGCGAAGCTCACGCCGGTGACCCGGTCGCCGTCCACGTCCGCCGCCACCGGCCGGTGCCGGTAGCGGACCGTCAGCCGGCCCGCCGCGAGGTAGGGACCGACCATGGCGGCCAGCACCGAGGCCGCCACCCGGGGCTCGCAGCAGAGCCTGCTGACCGTGCCGCGGCCGGGATTCAGGTCCGGCGCGGCCAGGGACTCCCTGGTCAGGGGATACCAGGTGCGGTAGTGCTCGCGAATGGAATCGCGCAGCCGGCGGTAGGAGCGGGTCGCGCCGAACTGCTCGATCCACGGATGCTCGTCCGGTGGTACACCCTGGCTGGTGAGCTGCCCGCCCAGCCAGTCGCTCTCCTCGGTGAGCAGCACGGTCCGGCCGCGCCGCAGCGCGGCCAGCGCCGCGGCGACCCCGCCCATGCCACCCCCGACCACCAGGACGTCAGCCCGAGCCTCCCTCATGCCGCACCGCCTTTCGTGAAGAAGTCGATCTCGCCGCGTTCCATCAGGACGATGAGGCTGAGCAGGGCGCCCCAGGTCTGGAACGGCTCGCTGTTCGGCTTGTCGCACGCGCCGCCGTGGATGCTGGAGTAGTTCTCGTGCACGTGGCGATGCTGGTTCCACTCCTTCAGCACCAGCCGTGAGCTGCCTTCGGCCAGCCATTCGGCCGCGCCGCGCTCCCCGGCCCGCAGCAGTCCCAGGTAGACCAGGAAGTTCACCGGCGGCCAGGCTCGCCCTGACCAGTAGCTACCGTCGCTGAGGTCGACCGGCTCATGGCGCGGGGAGGACGGAAGGATCCACTCGCCGCCGAACCCGTCCTCGGTCAGCAGATGGTCGGACACCATCCGGGCGGCCCGCTCGCCCAGGCCGACACCGGCCAGGAGCGGGTAGAAGCTCATCGTGGACAGCCGCTCGGTGTGCAGGCCGGTGTCGGTGCGCCTGCTGCGGTAGATGCCGCTCGACTCGTCCCACAGCGACTCCATGCTCGCGGTCACGGTCGCGTGCCGCTCGCGTAGCTCGGAGGCGGCCTCCCGCACGCCGAGGACGTCCGCGATGGCCGCCAGCGCCTCGCAGTCGGCCGCGTACAGGCTGTTCAGGCCCACGTCATGGGCGGCGAGCAGGCTCTTGGAGGTGTCGAAGGGTACGTCGTCGAAGACCGGGTGCCCGTCCCAGCCCGTCTCGCACGTGGCACCGAAGTGCTGGTGAATACGGGGAATGTCCTGCGGCGAGGGGAACTCGGGGTCGAAGTAGGTGGAGCCCGCGCACAGCAGGTCACCGTCCCGGCGTACTCGCCACCACCAGCGGTTCCAGGCCAGCAGTGGAGCGAAGGTCTCCTCCAGGAACCATCTGTCACCGAAGCGGCGGTAGAGCTCCAGGACCACCAGCGAGCCCACCGGCGGCTGCGACCCGTCGTAGGTCTTGCGGCCCGTGCCCTGCTCGACGTTCGGGACAAAACCCTCGGGCGTCAGTGCCCTGAGCATCTCGATCGTGTTGACATAGGCCAGCTCTCTGCTCGACACGGCCGCCAGCAGCGCATTGAAGAACGCGTCCCAGCAGAACAGCGCGTAGCCGCCGCGCTTACCGACGTTCCAGAGCCGGCTGACGGTGGTGACCACCCTGGATTTGGCCGGCTCGAAGATGGTGTTCCAGGAGATGGCGTCCCTGACGATCTCGCGGTGCTGGGCCAGCGGGTCCGCGCCGGCCTCGCCGAGAGCGGCGGAGGCCCGAGCGACGATCCGCGCGATCTCCGGCAGGTCGCGGGCGCGGCCGGTGCTGATCCCGAGCGCGCCGGTCAGCTCCATCGCCAGGTACGGGCCGTCGATGTCGGCGTAGGGGTCGTCCACGTGCGCGGCCGTGCCATGGATGGTGACGGTCCCGCCGGGACCCTCGGTGGTGAGCCGCCCGCCCTCGCGGCTGACGGTGCCCGGCCGGTTCCACAGGTAGCCGGCGGCCACGGTCAGCAGCGCGCTCTTGGGCTGATTGGCGGTGGGGGTCACCAGCACGACAAGGTCGTCGCCCGCATGCGCGGTCTGGACGCGGATCGTGATGCCGGCCCAGCTCACGATCGTCTCCGTGTAGCGGCCGTCGTAGGCGTGCCGGCCCAGGGTGACGGTCTCGGCGCCGTCGGTGCGGCGGCCGATCTGCACGGTGCGCAGGGACGTGCCCCGGTAGTACTCCTTCAGGCCCAGTGACAGGCCCAGCGCGTCGGGAAGGCGGACCTGCGTGAGCACGCTGCGCGTGTCCCAGGTGTTCCAGCCCCGGGCGAGCGAGGCTTGGACGGTTGCGTAGTGCGTCATGTCATCCCTATGTCGTTCAGTTCCAGGGCCGCGTCCAGCAGCGCCCGGGTGTACTCGTGCCGTGGGTCTGCGAACACCGTGTCGGCGGGGCCCTGCTCGACGATCCGGCCGGCCCGCATGACCACCACGCGGTCGGCGATCTGGTGAACGACGCCGAGGTCATGGCTGATGAACAGCATCGACAGCCGCCGCGTCGCGCGCAGCTCGACCAGCAGCCGCAGCACCTGCGACTGCACCGACACGTCCAGCGCGGACACGGCCTCGTCACAGACGAGCAGCCGCGGCGACAGCGCCAGCGCGCGGGCCAGGCTGACCCGCTGGCACTGGCCGCCCGACAACTGGGCCGGGTAGCGGGCGGCGGCCTCGCCGTCCAGGCCGACGCCCGCGAGCGCGGCCTCGACGGCGTCCGCGCGCGGCCCCGGCGGCGCGACCGACGGATGTGTGAGCCAGGCCTCCTCGATGATCGCGCCCACCCTCATGTGGGGGTTGAGCGACGACCGAGGGTCCTGGAACACCATCTGGATCGCCCGCTTCAGCTCGGGTGGGCGGCGGGCGGGCAGCGGAGCGCCCTCGAACGTCATCACCCCCGCATCGGGACGCCGCAGACCGACCACGCACCGGGCGATCGTGGTCTTGCCCGACCCCGACTCGCCGACCACGGCGACGATCTCGTTCTCGCCGACGGTGAAGGCCGCGTCTTCCACGGCGGTGAACCGGCTCCTGCGCAACAGGGAGCCCCGTACAGGAAACGTGACGCGCAGGCCTTCCACGGCCAATACCGTCATGACAGCACCTTCTCGGCCTCGTGGCAGGCGCTCCACCGCCCGGGGGCGACCTCGCGCGGCCGGGGGATCTCGGAGCGGCAGCGGCCGGTCGCGAGGGGGCAGCGCGGATGGAAGGCACAGCCGGATGGCCGCCGGGCGGGCACGGCGGAGGTGCCGGGCAGCGGGTCGGCGATCGCGGTCTTGGTGCGGACCGCGGGCACGCTACGGACGAGCGCCTTGGTGTAGGGGTGTGCGGGGCGGCCGAGCACGGAGGCGGTGCTGCCGCGCTCGGCGACGCGGCCGGCGTACAGGACGACGAGGTCCTGCGCGACGTGCGACATCACCCGCAGGTCGTGGCTGACCAGCAGCATCGCCGCGCCCTCCTCGACCTGCAGCTTGCGCAGCAGCCCCAGGACGCGGGCCTGCACGGTCACGTCGAGCGCGGTCGTCGGCTCGTCGGCGAGAACGAGGGACGGGTGCGCGATCATCGCCATGGCGATCATGGCGCGCTGCCGCAGCCCGCCGGAGAACTCGTGCGGGTAGTCGCGGGCGCGGCGAGCCGCATCCGGGATGCCGACCCGGTCGAGCATCTCGACGACTCTGTCGCGCACCTCGGCCCGCGGCGCCCCCGAGCGCCGCAGCACCTCGCCCACCTGACGGCCGATGCGCTGGGTGGGGTTCAGCGACGCCATCGGGTCCTGGGAGATCATGGAAATCTCGTGACCGCGCAGGGCGCGCAGCCGTTGCGGGCCGCAGGTGAGCAGGTCCGTGCCGGCGAACGAGATCGCCCCGCCGACGGCCGCCCCCTCGGGCAGGAGGCCGATGACCGACATCGCGATCATCGTCTTGCCGCTGCCGGTCTCGCCGATCAGGCCGACGGTGCGGCCCGCCGGGACGTCGAAGGACACCTCGTCGATGACCCGCACCGGGCCGCCCGGGCCCGGAAGGTCCACCGACAGGCTGGTGATCTTGAGCAGGTCGTTCATCAGCTTCCCGACTCGACGGCCTTGGAGAAGTCCGGGTAGCCCAGGGCGTCGAGGGTGAAGCCGGACACGTTCTTGTTCCACACGTAGGAGACCTTCGACGTCATCGGGAACATGCCGACCGCGTCATCCCAGATGATCTTGGATGCCTGGGTGTACAGCTCCTTCCGCTCGTTCTGGTCGGTCGCGGAGCCCGCCTTGGCCAGCAGCTCGTCCAGGTCGGGGTTGCAGTAACCGGTGCGCTTGGCGGCGCACGGGTACAGGCGGCCGAGGTTGGTGGCGGCGTCGTAGCCGGCGGTGCCGAGGAGCTGGAAGTTGACGTCCCACTTCAACGCCAGCAGGTCCTCGATGAAGACCGCCTGCTCCTTCTGCAGCAGGTCGGCCTTGACCCCGATCTTCGCCCAGGAGGAGACCACCGCCTGCAGGAACGGCTTGAACTGGGCCTGCCCGAACTGCAGGCGCAGAGGCTTGTCGAAGGGGTAGCCCGCCTCTTCGAGCGCCTTCTTGGCAGCGCCGGGGTCGTAGGCGACGGGCGTCTGCGGCGCGTAGCCGAAGACCGTCGGCGCCAGCGGCGAGTCGGCCGGCTGGCCGGTCACCGGGTAGAGCTGCTTGATGATCGTGCCGAAGTCGACCGCCTGCCACAAAGCCTTGCGGACCTTGGCCTCCTTCAGCGCCGGGATGCCGGAGTTGAACCACATGGTGAAGTTGCCGTTGCTGGGCACCGCCTCCACCTTGAGCGAGGCGTCAGACCGCAGCGCCGGGATCTGGTCGTCGGGCACGCCCCAGACCACGTCCACCTCGCCGGTCCGCAGCGCCGCGAGCTTGGCGGCCACGTCCGGGATGCTGCGGATCGTCAGGGACTTCACCTTGGGTGCACCGCCCCAGTAGTGGGGATTGGGCACCATCTTGAGCTCGGAGCTCGGCGTGAATGACTCCACCATGAACGGCCCCGAGGCGACCGGCTTGGCGAAGTACGACGCGGCGTCCGCCGGAACCCCCGACGGCAACACGAACAGCGTCGTCAACTTGCTCGGCAGGGCGGGATCGGGGGCCGGCGAGGTGAAGGTGACCACGGTGTCCGAGCCCGCCTTGGCGCTCACGCCCTTGTAGTTGGCGGCGTATGGGCCATTGATGTCGATCAGCCGGTCGAACGAGGCGACCACGTCCTCGGAGGTCAGCGGGCTGCCGTCGGAGAACTTCAGCCCGCCGCGCAGGGTGAAGTCCCAGCTCTTGGCGTCGGCGCTCGGCTTCCACGCCTCGGCGAGGTCGGGCACGAGCTTGCCGGTGGCGTCCGGCTTGGCCAGCCGGCCGTAGATCTGCTGGCCGGCCAGTTCCTTGCCGGCCGAGCCGCCCTGCGCGGAGCCGGGGTCGATGTTGTCGATGACGAACGTGCCGCTGGCGACGATCGCCTGACTGGCGGCGTTCCGCCCGGCCCCGCCGCCGCTGCCGATCGAACAGGCGGGCAGGGTCAGGGCGATCGCGAGGAGCCCGGCGGCTCGCAGGAATGGAGTGATGGACATGAGCTTGCTCCAGGAATTCGGGGGGTTTCGTGCACTACCGGGATCGGGCGCGGCCGTACCGGGCGGTGAGGGTGTCGCCGAGCAGGCCCACGCTGACGACCAGGACGGACAGGGCCAGGCCAGGCGCCGCGGAGATCCACCACGCCGAGCTGAGATACTCCTTGCCGTTCGCGACGGTCTGGCCCCACGACACCGAGGACGCCGGCAGCCCGATCCCCAGGAAGCTCAGGCCGGCCTCGGCCAGGACGACGAGGGCGAACTCGAGGGTGGCCATCGCCACCAGCGGGCCCACCGTGAAGGGCATGATGTGCCGCCCGAGCAGGCGCCGGGGACGTACGCCGATGAGCCTGGCGGCGTCTACCCAATGCCGCTCGCGCACGCTCAGCACGACGCTCCTGGCCACCCGCGCGAAGGAGATCCAGCCGGTGACCGACAACGCCAGGATGATCACCCACAGGCTCGGCGTGAACACCCCGGCGATGACGATGGCCAGCAGGATCCCGGGGAAGGCCTGCAGGATGTCGACCAGCCGGGTCAGCACCGAGTCCACCCAGCCCCGGTAGTAGCCCGCGACGCAGCCGATCGCCACGCCGGCCAGCAGGCACACCGCGACCGTGGTCAGGCCGATCAGGACCGAGGTGCGGGCACCGTACACGACCTGGGCGAACACGTCGCGGCCGAGCGCGTCCGTGCCGAGCAGGGCTGTGCCCCCGGAGGAGGTGGCCGCCCCGGGCGGCAACAGCCGGTCCTCCAGGGGCGTGCGCACGGGGTCGTAGGCGATGAGCAACGGACCGGCCGCGGCAACGAGCAGGTACAGGCCGATGACGAGGGCCGGAATGAGCCCGCTGCGCCGCCGCGCGCGCCGGGCCGCGACGAGACCGGAGACGAAAGCGGGCATGACCGTCATGACGCCGCCCTGATCCGCGGGTCCAGCTGCGCGTACAGCAGGTCCGCGACGAGGTTGAGCAGCACGATGATGGCGGCGATGGTGAGCGTCGCCGCCTGCACGACCGCGTAGTCGCGGTTGCCCACCGACTCGACGACGAGCGTGCCCAGGCCCGGCCAGGCGAAGACGTTCTCCACCACGACCGCGCCGCCGAGCAGCGCGCCGATCTGCAGCCCGACCACCGTGGTCACCGGGATGAGCGCGTTGCGCAGGACATGCCCGGTCAGGACCTCCCGCGGTGTGAGCCCCTTCGACAGGGCCGTCTGCACGTACGGCTCCGCCATCGCCTCCGCGATGCCGCTGCGCGCCACCCTGGCCACGATCGCCGTGAAGGGGAACGACAACGTCACCGCCGGCAGTACGAGGCTGCTGAGGCTCTGCGCCCCCGACGTCGGCAGCAGGCGCAGCCCCAGCGCGAAGACGAGGATCAGCATGATGCCGATCCAGAACGTCGGGAACGACTGCAGCACGATGGTCAGCGTCGTGACGATCCGATCCTGCCCGGAGCCGGCCCGGATGCCCGCGGCCGAGCCCAGCAGCAGCCCGGCGAAGACGGAGATCACCGCCGAGGTGAGGGTCAGGTCGATCGTGGCCGGCAGCCGGGACAACACCGCGTTCATCGCCGAGGTCGCCAGGCGGTAGGAATCGCCGAAGTCGAGGTGCAGGGTCTGGCCGAGGTAGTCCCCGTACTGCAGCAGGATCGGCCGGTCCAGCCCGAGCCTGGTACGCAGGGCCGCGATCTGGGCCGGCTCGGCGTCCGGGCCCAGCAGCACCGTGGCCGGGTCGCCGGGGGCCACGCGCACGATCAGGAAGATCAGCGTGGCCGCGCCCCACAACACGACCACCCCGGCCAGCAGGCGGCGGATGACGAGGGTCAGCATCGCGTGACCCGCGCGAGACAATGGATGATCACGTCGGAAATCTCCCGTCCACGTGAGCGGAATAAGGCCGGTCGAGCAGTGCGCCGTCGGTTTCCAGCACGGTGCGGAGCTCGGCCACGTCGATGCCGGCGGGCGGGCGGCCGGATCCGGCCGCGATGGCCGCGGCCGTCCCGGCGGCCTGTCCCATGGCCATGCACTGCGCCATCGACCGGACCGAGGCGTGCGCGTCGTGGGTGGCCGACAGACACCGCCCCGCGACGAGCAGCCCCGCGACGTCCAGGGGCAGGAGGCATCGGTACGGCACGCCGTAGGTCAGCCCGGCGGGCTCGCCGCCGACATAGCGCCAGATCGTCGAGGAGCCGGCGGCGTGATCCTCGATGGGGGCGCCGCACTGGGCGATCTCGTCCGGGAAGCGGCGGCCGGACAGCACGTCGTCGCGGGTCAGCACGTGACGGCCGATCAGCCGGCGGCTCTCGCGCACGCCGATGCGGGCGCAGACGCCCATCAGGTACGCCCGCTCGTAACCGGGGACGCGTTCGCGCAAGAAACGCACGTATTCCCGGACCTGGCGGCGGCCCTCCCGCTCGGCCTCGGACAACTCCCAGGGGTCCAGCGGGTTGACGTCGCTGACGCGGGTCATGTTCGTGTGCACCACGCCCGGCAACACCGTGCGGTGAGCCGAACCCTCGGTCCGCGGCAACGCGTACTCGCCGGACTCCGCGGCCTCGCGCATCAGCCGGTGCAACTCCGCCGTGGGCGTCGCCGTCAGGTCCACGCCGCCCAGCCGGAAGGTGGCGGTCAGCGGCTGCACCCGCTGCTCGCCGTCGGGCCGCTCCACCGCGGCGCCGGCCCGCCAGGCGATCTCGGCGTCGCCGCTGGCGTCCACGAACACGTTCGCGGTGATCCGCCCGCTGCCCGCCTTGGTCTCGGCGACGAGCCCGGCGATCCGGTCGCCGTCCATGACGACCCGGCAGGCCGTGGCGTGCAGGAGCGTCTCGGCGCCCGCCTCGCCGGCCAGCTCGTCCCAGGCCAGCTTGAGTGCCTCCGGCTCGTACGTCACGCCGGTGCCCGCGCCGTAGGTGTTGGGCCGCTCGAACGCCTGCTCCCAGCCCAGCAGCCGCTCGCACAGCTCCCAGCCGATCCCGCCGACCACCCGGTCGGCGCGGCCGGGGGCATAGAAGCCGTAGAACGTGTCGAGCACGGCCGCGCCGGTCCCGCCGAGGAACCCGGCGGCCTCCACGAGCAGGGTACGGGCGCCGGACCGCGCCGCGGCGACTGCGGCGGCGCAGCCGGCCGACCCGCCACCGACGACCACCACGTCGCCCTGCCAGAGATCCTTCATCGCAGATGCCACCCTCCGTCCACGGGGACGACCGCGCCGGTCGTCCGGCCGGCCGCCGGTGACAGCAGCCAGGTCACGACGTCCGCGACCTCCTGTGGCGTGCAAGGCGTGCCGCCGAGTGGCATCAGCTCGGCCATCCGCGCCACGATCCGCTCCGACCCCAGCGCGCGCCTGGCCATGGGGATGTCCACCAGCCCGGCGGCCACCAGGTTCACCCGGACCCCCGCCGGCGCGGCGTCGTAGGCCGCCGAGCGCACCAAAGGGATCAGCGCGCCCTTCGCGCTGGCGTACGCCACGGTGCGGAAGTCCCGGTCCAGGGACGTGGCCAGCACCGAGCCCACGATCACGACGGAGCCGCCGCTCCCCAGCCTCGGGATCGAGGCCCGCAGCAGGCGGAAGACGGACTCGTGGTTGACCCGGTGCACCTGCGCCCATGCCTCGTCGGTGCACTCGGTGACGCGCCCGTCACCGAGCCGGCGGCCCGACATGCCGATCGCGTGCACGACGCCGTCGAGCCCGCCGAGCGCTGCGTGCGCCTGCTCGACGGCCGCCTCCGCACCGCCGGGAAGGGTGATGTCCGTCGTGCCGGCGTCCACGCCGTGCACCTGGCCGCCCGACTCCCGTACGGACTCGGCACACGCCCTGCCGATGCCTCCCTGGTCACCGGCCACGAGAACCCGCATCACCCACCTCCTCACCGGCCCCGCGCAGCGTCGCGGCCGCGCGCCGGGCGAAGTCGTGATAGGCCGCCTCGAACAGCTCGGAGCTGCGCGCGTCACCCACCAGGCGGGAACTGGTGATGATCGGCGGGACGCCGCCACCGGCGGCCAGAAGGCGGGCCGAGCGCACCTTGATCTCGTTGACGACCGCCACGGCGGTGAGCGTGCTGACCGGGCCGATCGGCTCGGCCACCCCGTCAACGTGGCACAGCGCGTCGCCGACCGGCGAGCACAGGTCGATCACGACGTCGGCGTGGTCGGCCAGGCGCGTCCCGCTCGGATGGCGGGCCGGGCTCGCGTGTGTCTCGGCGAGGGAGGTCACGGCGATCACGGGAAGGCCGGCCTGCCTGGCGCCCATCGCCATCTCGATCGGGACGGCGTTCAGGCCGCTGACGCTGAAGACCATCAGGCTGTCCTGCGGCCGGAGCCGGAAGTTGGCCAGGATCTGGTCGGCGAGTCCTGCGACGCGCTCGATGAACATGGCCTGGCGCTGCCCGTTGGCGCCGACGACCTGGTTGTGGAAGGTCATCGACAGCTCGACGATGGGATGGAATCCCGGGAACGACCCGTAGCGAGGAAAGATCTCCTCCACAGGCATCCGGGAGTGGCCGGTGCCGAAGGCGTACACGACACCGTCACGCGCGATAGAGCGCGCCGCTAACTCCGCCGCCCGGGCAAGAGCGTCCTCCTGTGTGCGTTGGACCTCTTCCAGCACCTTCATGGCCGCGGAAATCCAGCTCAAAGTCATCAGATCTCTCCGTTGGTCGGGTGAGGTGCACGAGTTGTCGCGGCAAGGGCGGCTCCGAGCGCACCGGCTCCGGAGCCCAGCTCGGCCAGGCGGAGATCTACTCGTCCCACCAGTCGCACGCGGGCAGCCAGCTCTGCCTCAACGGCCGGCCTCATGAACGCGAAGGCAGGCGCCACCCCGCCGCCGACGACGACGGCCGAGACACCCGAGTAGGCCACGACGTTGCCCAGGACCAGGGCGAGCGCGCTGCCGGCGGTCTCCAGCACCGACCGCTCCAGACCGCCGGATCGTCCGGCTTCGCGGACCACCTCCTCGGGGGTCCTGGCCCGGCCGCCGCCGGCGCGTACCGCGGTGACCAGCGCGGAGCCACCCGCGACGGCCTCCAGGCAGCCCCGGGAGCCGCAACCGCACGCGGGCCCGCCGGGGCGGCAGATCATGTGCCCCAACTCGCCCACGCGGTCGCCGCCGGCCCGCAGGACGCGCCCGCCGAGCGCGAGCGCGCCACCGATGCCGGTGCCCATCGTCACGAACAAGACGTCCTGCCGCCCTCTTGCCGCCCCGAGAGTGAGCTCGGCCAGCGCGAAGGCCCGCGCGTCGTTGACGAGCCGTACGCGCACACCGGTCCTGGACTCCAGCTCGGCTGCGAAGGGCAGCCCTTCCCACGGGCCGGGCAGGTTCGGCAGAAGGCGGACGGCACGCAGATCGTCGGTCAGGTGTCCGGGCACGGCCACTCCGGCGGCCCCGGCCTTGCCGTCGCCGATCAGCTCGGCGACCGCGGCCAGCACGGCGGGCGGGCCCGAGCGCGGCGTCCGCAGCTCGCCGTGGCCGAGCACTCCGGCTCCGGGGGACCAGAGCACCCACTTGATCTGAGTGCCGCCGACGTCCACGCCGAGAACCGCGCCTTCTTCGTCCACGCTCAAGCTCCCGTATCGACCGGTATAACCTGTCTAGATTGGTGCCTGAAGGTAGCTTTCGGATCTGGGCTCCGTCAAGGGGTCTTGCGGCCTTGGCAACCCGTCTAGACTGGCTCGCATGATTCGTGGACGAGCAGCTATGGGGCGGCCATGACGCGCAAATCGATCCCTCGACATCAGGCGGTCGAGCGACACCTGCGTAGCCGCATCGCCAACCTCCGCCCCGGCGACGCGGTCGAGTCCGACTCCGAGCTGTCCGCCTTGTTCAACGTCAGCAGGATGACCGTGCGGCAGGCCGCGCAGCGCCTGGTCGATGAGGGGCTCATCTACCGGGTGCCCGGTGTCGGCACCTTCGTCGCCGAGCCCAAGGTGCATCGCGACATGGCGCGGCTGCGCTCGTTCACCGAGGAGATGGCGCGGCGCGGCGCGGTCGCGGGTTCCCGGGTGCTGTCGGCCGAGCTGCGTGCCGGCACGGCCGATGAGCTGGCCGCGCTGCACCTGGCCCCGCGCTCGATGGTGACGCACGTACGCCGGCTACGGCTGGCCGACGGCAAACCCGTGGCCATCGAGAACGTCGTGCTGCCCATGTCCTGCAGCGCCGTGCTGAACGAGGACCTCGAACACAGCTCGCTGCACGAGGCGCTGCGCACCCTCGGCGAGATCCCCACCAGTGCCACCGGAACCCTCGTCGCCGCCAACGCCGGCGCGGAGGACGCCGAGTTGCTCCAGGTCGAGCCGGGCGCGGCGCTGCTCGTCGAGGAACGGCTGATCGTCAACCAGAACGGCCAGCCCCTGGAGAAGACCCAGACGCGCTACTTGGGAGACGAGTTCGTCTTCCACGTCACACTGGCGCGCTAGCGAGCGGAGGATCTGACGTGAGCGAGGTCATGACGGTCCTCGGGCCGGTGGCCGCTGCGGAACTCGGCTACGTCGACGCGCACGAGCACCTGTTCCTTCGCACCCCGGCGCTGCCCGGCGACGAGTTCTTGGACGAGGCGAAGTCCACGGCCGAGGCGAGGCAGGTCCGCGCCGGCGGCATCGGCACCATCGTGGACCTGACACCCATCGGCCTGGGCCGCCGCCCGGCCGAGTTGGCCAAGCTGGCCGTCGCGTCGGGGCTGCATATCGTGGCGGCCACGGGCTACCACCGCTCGGCCCACTACCTCGCCTCGCACTGGGCCCGTGAGGTGAGCGACGACCTGCTCCTCGACATCGTGCTCACCGACCTCACCAGCGGCATCGACGGGCGTGACTGGGCGGGCCCGCGCCCCGTGCCGACGACCGTCCGTGCCGGGATCGTGAAGCTCGGCGCCTCCTACCAGCGCATCACGGCCGACGAGGACCGCTGGTTCCGGGCGGGCGCGCAGGCCGCCGTGCGAACCGGGGTGCCGGTGGCCGTGCACTGCGAGACAGGCACGGCGGGCCACGAGATCCTCGACAGACTGGCCGAATCGGGCGTCGCCGCCTCACGCGTCCTGCTGTGCCACCTCGACCGCAACCCGGACCTGGAGCTGCACCGCGAGCTCGTCTCACGCGGCGCCTACCTGGTCTACGACACTGTGGGCCGGGTCAAGTACGGGCCGGACACGCGCATCCTCGACCTCATCGAAGGCATGGCCGGCGCGGGACTGGCCGATCACCTCTGCCTGGGCACGGATGTCGGCCGCCGCTCCATGCTCCGCGCCTACGGGGGAGCGCCCGGGATGGACGTGCTCGGCCGGGCCTTCCTGCCACGCCTCGAACGTCGGCTGGGACGCGACGTCGTCGACCTGATCATGCGGGACGCCCCGGCCGCCCTGCTCGGGTCGCCCGAGCGGCCGGGGTGAGCGCGCGGCCACGCCTGTCATGGTGTCGGCCCGACGGTCGGCGAGCACATCCAGCCGGATCGCGGGTGGCGATCGTCGCGTGGGCAGCCGTGGTCGCCTCGACGGGCTGTGCATCTGAGGTTCACCCGATCCTTCCTGCTCGCGTGCTGCCGCGGTGAGCCGTGTCTTCCGATGTCAGTCGAAGACCTCAAAGACGGTGGGCGGAATGTCGTCGTCCAGTTCGATCCTCACGCGATCGATGGTGCCGGTGAAGGGGAAGCCGCGTGGATAGTCCCAGCTCACCGGGGAGAGCGCGTCCCGGCCCAGCACCAGGCCCTGCCAGCCGATCAGGTAGCGGGCGGTGGTGAGCGGCTCCTTGCCGGAGACCGGGAGGCCGTCCACGGCCAGGACGGCCTCGCCCCGGCAGGGGCCGGTCCTGGTGAAGACGACCGACAGCGTACGCTCTCCGGGCGGCACGTCGCGGTCGCCACGCATCCGGTAGCGGGTGCCGTGGTGGTGGTACTCGTAGTGCAGGCGGCCTGCGGCGAGGTAGAGGACGTGCCCGCCGTTCACGTCCCCCTGCGACAGCAGCACGCCCTTGTCGCCGTCGCTCAGGCGCACCTCGGCGTCGATGCGGTACGACCGGTCGTAGATCAGCGGCGTGACGCCGCCGGGGATGCGGCTCATCTCGGGGTAGAGGACGAAACTGCGCCGTCGTCTGGGGGAGGCGGCGCTGTGGTAGATGGCGGCGCGTTCGGCGAAGTTGCGGTCGTCGAGCGGGAAGACGTCGTACCGGTCGGCCTCGGACCACCAGCGGCCGATCAGCTCGTGCAGCACGTCGGCGCGCTCGTCCGCCAGGTCGTGGCATTCGGAGAAGTCGTCGTGCAGGTGGTACAGCTCCCACCGGTCGTCGTCGTAGGAGGTGCCGCGCTCGTGGTAGGCCACGGCCTTCCAGCCCTCGTGCCAGATCGCGCGGTGGCCGTACATCTCGAAGTACTGGGTGGTGCGGCGGGTGGGAGCGTCGGGGTCGGCGAAGGTGTAGCGCATCGAGATGCCGTGCACCGGGAGCTGCGCGATCCCCTTGTACGCGGCGGGCATCTCGGCGCCGACGATGTCCAGGATGGTGGGGGTCACGTCGATGACGTGGTGGAACTGCTCGCGCACGCCGCCCGGCGGGGTGTGGCCGGGCCAGGAGACGATGAGCGGCGCGCGGACGCCGCCGGCGTGCGTGTTCTGCTTGTACCGCTTGAGCGGGGTGTTGCCGGCCTGCGCCCAGCCCCATGGATAGTTGCCGTGGCAGCGGGGCCCGCCGATCTCGTCGAGGCGGGCCAGGTTGTCGGCGTGGGGCACCTCGGCGCCGTTTTCGTAGGCGATCGAGTTGGTGTTGCCGAGCGGGCCGCCCTCCTGGCTGGCGCCGTTGTCCGACAGCAGCACGATCAGGGTGTTCTCACGGGTACCGATCCGGTCGAGGTGGGCCAGGAGCCGGGCGAGGTGGGCGTCGGTGTGCTCCATCATCGCGGCGAACGCCTCCTGCAGCCGGGCGGCGACGCGGCGCTCGTCCTCGGGCAGCTCGTCCCAAGGGCGCACGCCGTCGTTGCGCGGGGCGAGCGCGGTGCCGGGCGGGATGACGCCGAGCTCGATCTGGCGGGCGTGCCGGCGCTGCCTGATCACGTCCCAGCCCTCGTCGTAGCGGCCGCGGTAGCGGCGCAAATACTCCTCGGGCGCCTGGTGGGGCGCGTGCCCGGCGCCCATGGCCAGGTAGAGCAGGTACGGCTTGTCCGGGCCGACCGACTTGTGGTCGGAGATGTAGGCGATGGCCCGGTCCACGAGGTCCTCGGTCAGGTGGTAGCCCTCCTCGGGGGTGCGCGGCGGCTCCACCCGGTGGTTGTCCTGGACAAGCTCGGGGAAGTACTGGTCGCTGATGCCTTCCAGGAAGCCGTAGTAGCGGTCGAAGCCCCTGCCGAGGGGCCACTGGTCGTACGGACCGAGTGCGCTGGTCTGGTCCATCGGCGCCAGGTGCCACTTGCCGAGGGCGTAGGTGTTGTAGCCGGTGTCGCGCAGCACCTCGGCGAGCGTGGCGGCGCGGTGGGTGACGGTGCCGCGCTTGCCGGGGAAGCCGCTGTCGGCGTTCGACAGCAACGACATGCCGACGGAGTGGTGGTTGCGGCCAGTGAGCAGTGAGGCGCGGGTGGGCGAGCACAGCGGCGTGACGTGGAAGTTGGTGTAGCGCACGCCGGAGGCGGCCAGCGCGTCCATGGTGGGCGTGCTGATCTCCGCGCCGTAGCAGCCGAGGCTGCCGAAGCCGACGTCGTCGAGGACGATGACGATCACGTCCGGCGCGCCCTCGCGCGGCGTGGGCGGCTGCGGCCACCAGGGCGTGGAGTCCTGATAGGTGCGCCCTACGTGTCCGGTCGTCATGCGTAGATCCTCTCTTCGAGCTGGCGCAGGGTCAGGCCGCGGGTCTCGGGGGCGAGCCACGCGGTGACCGCCACGTTGACCAGGGCCAGGGCGGCGATCACCAGGAACGACGCCCCACCGAGCGCGTCGAACATGCTGGGCAGCGCCAGCGTGCCGACCACGCTGCCGCTCTTGCCGACCATGTTCACGATGCCGACGGCGCGGCCTCGGACGGAGGCGGGGAACAACTCGGGCGCCCAGGAGTAGAACGCCAGGGAAGTGCCACCGTTGATGACCGCGATCGTCACGGCGAAGGCCACCAGCACCACCCACGAGGTGCCGAACGCAGCCCAGATGAGGAACGTGCACGCCGCCGCGACGGCAGTGCCGGTGATCGCGATGAAGCGCCGGCCGATCGACTCGATCACCCACAGGCAGACCACCAGGCCGAGCACCACGGCCAGCGCCGTGGTGGAGGCCGTGAACAGCAGCGAGGTGAACGTGCTCGGCGTGACGATGCGGTTGATCAGGCTGGGCTGGTAGAGCAGGATGGCCGAGCCGTACAGGTTGTTGAACCCCCAGTACACGCAGAGCATGACCAGGCTGACCAGCAGCGGCTTGCGGAGCAGCAGCCGGATGGACGCCGGCTGCCCGCCGCCGTGCGTGGCCGGAGCGGGCTCCGGGCCGGAGCTCTCGCCGGAGGTGGCGTAACGCCACGCGGCCAGCGCCTCCTCGTGCCGGCCGTGAGCGCGCAGCCAGTACGGCGACTCGGGCGTACGGCGGCGCAGGAACAGCAGCAGCACCGCCGCCAGCGCCCCGGTGGCCATCACCCACCGCCAGTGCTCCACTCCGGCGGCCGTGAAGATCAGCAGGGTGACGGCGATGGCGGTCAGCGCACCCAGCATCCACGCCACGCCGCCGAGGCCGGTGAAGGTGCCGCGCCGCCTGGCCGGAATGAACTCGGCGATCAGCGCGGCCGAGGCCGGCATGTCGGCACCGATGGCGAAGCCGACGAAGAAGCGCAGCGCGATGAGCTGCCACAGGTCGTTGACGAGCAGGAACCCGAGCGAAGCCAGGACGAAGACCGCCATCGAGGTGAAGAAGACCGGGCGGCGGCCGAGCCGGTCGGTCAGCGGCCCGGTGAGCAGTGAGCCGAGGGCCATGCCGATGAACGCCGACGCGCCCACCAGGCCGAGGATGCCGGGGTCCGGCGACAGCTCGGGCACTACGCCGAGCAGGGCGCCGGACAGGACCAGCAGGTCGTAGCCGTCCACGTAGTAACCGCCGATGGCGGTGAGCGCTATGCGGCGCTGCCCGCGGGTCATGGTTCCCGCGTCGAATTCGACAGTCTCGCTCGTCATGCGGGCGAATCTATGCGGGCGGTAACCATTCGTCTATTGCCATGGTGCGACTCATAACCATACGTTTTACGGATGATCGAACGCATGGATCTGCAGCTCACCTGGCTGACGACCTTCGTGGCGGTCGTGGACCACGGCGGGTTCACCGCGGCGGGCCGGGCGCTCGGCCGCTCGCAGCCCAGGGTCAGCGCGCACATCGCCGCGCTGGAACAGGCCGTCGGTGACACGCTGCTCGTCCGTACGAGCAAGGAGGTCACGCTCACCGCGGCCGGAGCCAGGTTCCTGCCCAAGGCCCGCGCGGCGCTGGCGGAACTCCAGGCGGGGATGGAGGAGGTCCGCACACTACGCGCCAAGCTCAAAGGACGCGTCACGGTCGGCGGCTATCCGGGGCTGAGCGCGGTGCTGCTGGCGCCCCTGATGCAGCAGTTCAGGAGGCTTCACCCCGGAGTGTCCGTAGTGCTGCGCGAGGGCGACCCGATGCAGCTGGAGGAAGGGCTGGCGCACGGCGAGGTGGACATCGCGCTGCGCACCTCCGACGTGCCGCAGGTGCACCACAACCTGCGCTCCTCACACCTGTTCCACGAGAAGATCGTGCTGGTGACGCCGAAGGGGCATCCGCTGGCCACAGGCTCGGCGGTGGACCTTGCGTCGCTGTCGGGCGGCACCGTCATGGTCACCGGCGATCCCTACGCCGGCTGGGCCGACTACCGCGACCGGCTCGACCGGGCCGGCGTCGACCCGGCCGAGATCATGGTCATCGCGCAGGCCACGACCATCGTGGCGATGGTGGCGGCGGGGCTGGGGGTGGCGCTGCTGGGGGCGTTCGCGGCGCAGGTGGCGGCCTTCGGGGACGACGTGGTGACGCGGCCGTTGCCGGGGCCGCTGTGGCAGCGCGAGATCCGCCTGTATCGGCGGGCGGGAAGGGTTTCGGCCCCGCCGGTGGATGCCTTCGTCGACCTCCTCCACCAGGAGGCCCCGGAGCTGACATCCCGTACCGCGGTCTGGCCGTCGGGCTGACCGCCCGGCGCTGATCCCTTTGGAACGGCGCCGGTTTCGTGCCGGCGCCGTCAGCCGTCGTCGTTCTCTGCTACCCGGCCGCTTCTCCCGGGACCGCACCGACTTCCCACACCCGTGCGAAGTTGGCGGCGTACGCCTCGACGACGCTGCGCTCGGAGAGTTCGACCATCGCCTCGTCGTTGCGTCGCAGCGAGGTGGCGTTGAAGTTGTGGCTGCCGGTCATCACCCAGCTCCGCCCGGGTGCCGGGTCGGTGACCACGATGTACTTGGAGTGGATGCGGCCGGCGGGGGTCGAGCCGTCGAGCACCCGCCGTCGCACGCCGGCGGCGTCAAGCGCGGCGGTGACCGCGTCGTCGGCCGGGCCGTGCACCACCCGTACCTGGCATCCCGCTGACGCCAGCGCCGCGAGCCGGTCCACGATCGCGAGCCGGGTGGCGTCCCACTCGGACTGGCCGATCTCGACCCGCGTGCGGCCCTTGCTCTTGCAGCGGACCTGGCCGAGCCGCTGAGCGATCGGGTCCCGGTCGGCGACCGGGTAGAACTGGGCGGTGACCTGGCCACCCCGCCCGGCGGCGGTGACGGTGGTGTCATAGTCGGGGTTCTGCACCTCGGCGGCGAGGTCGTCGAAGTACTTCCCGTACCCCTCGAACAGCTTGCGGTTACCGGGCAGCACGACCAGGTTGTTCCAGTAGCTGGTGGAGTTGACGTCGGTGAGGTTGTTCGAGGCCTGGACGACGACGTCGCGGCGGCCACCGGTCTGCGAGAACAGCGAGAACTTGTTGTGCATGCCCTTGGTGCCCTGGCAGGAAGTGGTGTTGCCTTCCGGGCTCATGTGGCTGCAGACGTGCACCCACGACGTGGCCGACTCGTCGGTGCCGAGCGTGCTGATCAGCGACGCGGCGGCGGGGTTGTCGATCTGGTAGCCGTCCATGACCATGCGGATCTGGACGCCACGGTGGTACGCGTCGAGCAGCACCGCCGCGTAGTCGGCGCCGGCGTCGCCCGAGACGACGAACTCGGCGATCTCGATCGAGGATCCGGCCGGGGCCTGCTTGATCAGCGAGCAGATCCGTTCCACGACCGCGGTCGGTGTGCCGGCGACCGGGTCGTTGAAGGCGGCGCCGGTCTCGACCGGTACTTCGGCGGCGTTGCGGCAGGCGCTGCGGGCGGGCTCCGGCAGGGCGGCCCGCGCGGCAGGAACGTTGATCGTCTGTGCGGACAAGGCGGTCAAGGCGGCAAGGCCGGCCAATACGACAGGGCGGAGGGGACGGATTCGAGGCATGGGGTGGTTCCTTGTGCTGTGCCGAGGGTGGGTGGAGGACGCTATCCGACGGACACCTGCGAGAAGTCCGGCCGTCCGCTGACCGGCATCTCCAATCCCTTGACGTTGTCGCGGACGGCGTAGTTGTTCTTCAGATCCACCGGGAAGATGCCGACCGCGTCCTCCCAGATGATCTTGTCGGCCTGGGCGTACAGCGCCTTGCGCTCGTTCTGGTCCAGTGATCCGCGCGCCTTGGTCAGGATCGCGTCCAGGTCCTTGTTGCAGTAGCCCATCCGCTTGGCCTCACAGGTGTACAGCCGGTTCAGGGTGAAGTCGGCATCGCCGGTGCCGGTGGTGTTGGTCTGCAGGTTCATGCCCCACTTGAGCGCGCCGAAGTCCTTGAGCCAGGTCGCCCGCTCCTTTTCTTGCGGCCGCACCTTGATGCCGACCTTCTCCCAGGCCGAGATGAACGCCTGGGCCAGCGCCCTGATGTTCGGCCCGCCGGACAGCGGCCACTGGATCGTGGTGGTGATGCCGTCGGGGTACCCGGCCTCGGTGAGCAGCTTCTTGGCCAGCTCCGGGTCGTAGGAGTACGGTTCGAGCCGCGTCGATCCGAAGACCGCCTGGGTGATCGGCGACCGCGCCACCGTGCCGAGGTCCCCGAACAGGTCGCCGACGATGCTCTCGATGTCGATCGCGTGCACCAGGGCCTGGCGAACCTTGACGTTGTCGAACGGCTTGTTGTTCTGGTTGAACCAGATGAAGTAGTAGTTGAAGCTCGGGCCGGTCCCGTACGTGATGCCGTCCACGCCCGACACCTCGGCCACCTGGTCCGGCGGGATCGAGGCGAGCACGTCCACCTCGTCGTTGTTCAGCGCGGTGATCCGGGCCGAGATCTCCGGCATGTTGAGGATCTCCAGCTTCGCCACCTTGGCCTTGGTGCCCCAGTAGGTGTCGTTGCGGCTGAGCTCCACCTTGTCGTCGGGGCTGAAGGAGTCGAACCTGAACGGTCCGGTGCCGATCGGCTTCTGCCAGTACGCGTCGCTGGTGACCTTGTCGCCCTGGCCGATGAACACCAGGGACAGGGTACTGGGCAGGGTGCCCAGCGGCGCCGAGGTGTGGAAGGTCACCGTGCGGTCGTCGGTGGCGTCGATGCCGGTGATGGAGGCGAGCAGCGGGGCCAGCGACCCCTTGAGGCTGATCAGCCGTTCCACGGATCCCTTGACGTCCTTGGCGGTGAAGGCGCGGCCGTCGCTGAAGGTCACCCCGTCGCGCAGGTGGAACACCCATGTCTTCGGGTCGGGGCTCTCCCACGAGGTGGCCAGCTTCGGGGCGGCCTGCCCGTCCTTCATGATGGTGAGTGTCTCGAGCCCTTGCTGGACGGTGGTCTGGACGGCCTCCTCCGCGGGGTACTGCTGGACGTCGAGCGATACGGGGAACAGCTGCGGCGCATAGCGCAGCACCTGCTCCCCGCCGCCGGAGCCGCCGGAGCCGCCGCAGGCCGCGAGGCCGATCACAAGGGCGACCGCGGCGAAACAGCCCGTGGCGCGGGATCGTGCGAACATCGCCTCTCCTTGTTCTGGTTCAGGCCGTCATGGACGGCAGGGTGAAGGTCGCCGCGACGGGCTTGTGATCCGATGGGGCGTTGCCTGCTGAGAAGAAGTCGACGACCTCGCTGGCCCGGGTGGCGATCGGGCCCCTGGAGAAGATCCAGTCGATGGCCTTGGACGGGGACCCCAGCGGGGACAGGCGGGTGCCGTGACCGGTGACGAACGGCAGCGGCGACACGGGGTGCGTGACCGGCGACGTGCGCCCCAACGCGGTGAACGAATCGAGGAAACCGCTGTTGCCGAGCACCCACAGCGGTTGCCCGATGTCGTTGATGTCCACGGTGAACAGGCAGGCCTGGTCGCCGGCGATCTCGTCCAGGGCCGCGGCCACCTGCTCGGCCTGCCCGGTGCGCAGGTTGCGGCGATCCTCCCGCTCCCGCTCGTGGCCGGGCCATGTCAGGTGTGCGGTGGAGAACACCAGTGGCCGCGCGCCGCCGGTCCGGGGCCGCAGCCGTACCCAGAACAACCTGGCGTCGGCGTCGAGGATGCCGACGTCCCGCGTCCCGTACTCCACGAGGTCGAACAGCTCCCGCCGCCACCACAGGTTGCTCTGCGTGCCCCATCCGGGAAAGTCGTCGTGCACCCGCTGGTGTCCTGGCATGGCCTCGTCCACCACCGCGCGCGAGCGAGGACGGAGCTCCTGGGCCGCCAGGAGGTCGGGCGGCCGGGTGGTGAACAGGTCGCGGATCGCCGGCTCTCGCTGCTCCAGATGCCAGTCGCCCCACAGGTTGTAGGTCATGGCGACGAAGGTGAACGATCCGGTCAGCATGCTGGTCCTCCCGATTCAGTCAGCCCGCGCGGCCCGCGCGGCCCACGTGGTCGGCGCGTTGTACTCGACCACCGCGTTGTTCTTCAGCTCACCCGCGTAGCCGATGACGGTCAGCGAGGCGTTCACCGGCGGGGCGAAGCCGAGGTGGCCTGGCACCGGCAGGCGCAGCGCGGCGGCGGCGGCCACCCTGATCGGACCGCCGTGAGTGAACAGCACGACGGTCGCGTCACCGGTCGTCATGGCGGCGGCGTCGACGAGTGCCTGCCACACCCGCCGGCGCATGTCGGCGAACGTCTCGCCGCCGCCGCGCCGCAGGTCCTCCCCGCGGACGATCGCCGCGAGATCGTCCGGGTGCTCCTCCGCGATCTCGGTGAAGGGCCGGCCGGCCCAGGTGCCGATGTCGGCCTCGCGCAGCCGGGCATCCTGCTTGGCCTCGACGTCGAGGTGGCGCAGGTACGCCGTTGCCGTGTCCCAGGCGCGCGGCAGGTCGCTGGAGACGACGAGATCGGGCCTTCCGAAGCGGTCCAGCAGTGCGGCCGCGGCCGCCTCGGCCTGCTCGCGACCGGCGGCGGTGAGCCCCGAGTCGGCCTGCCCCTGATAGCGCTCCTCCACGTTCCACACCGACTCGCCGTGCCGGACGAGGACCAGCCGGACCCGGCCGCTCACTTCGGCTCCGCCGGAGAGGCGGGCAGCTCGGGAAAGTGGCACGCGGAAGCGTGCTCGCCCAGCCGGTCGGACAGAGCGGGCTCCTCCGTGGCGCACCGATCCTGCGCCTTCCAGCATCGCGTCCTGAACCGGCAGCCCGACGGCGGCGACACGGGCGACGGGATGTCGCCCGTGAGGATGATCTGCCGCCGCGGCGGCGCCGCCCAGGGGCGCGGCACCGGCACCGCGGACAACAACGCCTGGGTGTACGGGTGCACGGGAGCGGCGAAGATCTGCGCCGTCGTTCCCATCTCCACGACCTTCCCGAGGTACATCACGGCCACCTCGTCGCTGATGTGCCGCACCACGGACAGGTCGTGGGCGATGAACAGGAAGCTGAGCCCGAGCTCCGCCTGGAGGTCGACGAGCAGGTTCAGGACCTGTGCCTGCACCGAGACGTCCAGCGCCGACACCGCCTCGTCGCAGATCACCAGCCGCGGCCGCAGTGCCAGGGCTCGGGCGATGCCGATCCGCTGGCGTTGCCCGCCGGAGAACTGGTGCGGGTACCGGTCGGCGTGGTCCGGGTTCAGCCCGACCTTGGCCAGCAGGTCCTTCACCTCGGCGGCCCAACGGTCGCGGGGGACCACCCCCGGGTTGATGAGCCAGGCCTCGCTGATGATCTGCTCGACGGTGAGCCGGGGATTGAGCGAGGCGTACGGATCCTGGAAGACCATCTGGATCTGCCGGCGCGCCTGCCGCAGCTCGGCCGCGGGCAGGGTCAGCAGGTCCTGGCCGTCGAGAAGCACCTGGCCGGACTCCGGCGGCGCCAGCCCGATGACGGTGCGCGCCAGCGTCGTCTTCCCCGATCCCGACTCGCCGACCAGGCCCAGCGTCCGGCCCGCGGACAGCTCGAACGAGACGCCCGAGACGGCTTGGACGGCGCCCACCTTGCGCCGCAGCAGGTTGGAGCGGACCGGGAAGCTGGTGTGCAGGTCTCTGACCGACAGCAGCGGGTCAGCCGGGGACGACATCGGTGACGACCTCCTTCGCATGGTGGCAGGCGGCACGATGCGAGCCGGGCCGGGTGGGCACCGGCAGCAGTTCGGGCCGCTCGCTGCCGCAGATGTCGGTGGCGAAGTCGCACCGGGGCCGGAAGGGGCAGCTCGCGGGCAGCCGCGTCAGATCCGGCGGCGAGCCCTTGATGGGCGTCAGCCGCTCCCGCGGGCCGTCCAGCGCCGGGATCGAGGCCATCAGCCCGCGCGTGTACGGATGCCCGGTCCGCTCGTAGACCTCGCGCAGCCCGCCGGTCTCCACCACCCGGCCGGCGTACATGAGCATGACCCGGTCGGCGACGCCCGCCACCACCCCGAGGTCGTGGCTGATGAGGATCATCGCCATGCGGTGCTCCGCCTTCAGTTCGGCGAGCAAAGCCATGACCTGCGCCTGGACCGTGACGTCCAGGGCGGTGGTGGGCTCGTCGGCGATGAGCACGCGGGGCTGCAGGGCGATCGCCATCGCGATCATCACCCGCTGCCGCATGCCGCCGGAGAACTGGTGCGGATAGTCGTCGACCCTGCGAGCGGCCGCGGGGATGCCCACCCGGTCCATCAGCTCGATCGCCTTGCGCCGCGCCTCGGCACGGGAGACGCCACGACGGCGCCGGAACAGCTCGCCGATCTGCGCGCCGACCCGGAAGACCGGGTTGAGGGAGCTGAGCGGATCCTGGAAGACCATGGCCAGGTCGGTCCCGTTGAGCCGGCGGGCGTCGGATCGCGGGCGGGACAGCAGATCCGTGCCGTCATAGAGGATCCGGCCGCCGCTCACCTGTCCCGCCGGTCGCGGAACCAGCCCCATCAGGGCCTGGGCGGTGACGCTCTTGCCGCTGCCGGTCTCGCCCAGGATGGCGAGGGTCTCCCCTGCGGCCAGATCGAAGCTCACCCGGTCGACGGCGGTCACGGTCCCCGCCCGGGTCCGGAACCGTACCGTGAGGTCCTGTACTGACAACAGTGGGTCGGCCATCACATGCTCCTCAGCCGTGGGTCGAACCGGTCGCGCAGCGCGTCACCCAGCACACCGAAACTGATCACCAGAGCGGCCAGGCCGAGGCCGGGGATGGTCGAGATCCACCACGCATTGGACAGGTAGTCCCGTCCGTTGGCGATGGTCAGGCCCCAGCTCGGCGTGCTGGACGGGGTGCCGAGGCCGAGGAAGCTCAAGGACGCCTCGGCCAGGATCACATGCCCCAGCTCCACGGTCGCGACCACCAGGATCGGCGCCATCATGGAAGGCAGGATGCTGCGCGTCAGCAGGTGCCAGGTCCGTGCGCCGAGCGTGCGGGTGGCATCGACGAAGTCCCGGCTCTTGAGCCCGAGCACCTGACTGCGGGTGACCCGGGCGAAGGTCACCCAGTTGGAGATGGAAAGGACGATGACGACGTTCACCACGCTGGGCCCGAGGATCGAGGCGATGAAGATGGCCAGCAGGATCGACGGGAAGGTGAGCTGGATGTCCGCCAGCCGCATGAGGACCATGTCCAGCCAGCCGCCGAAGTACCCTGCCGCGATGCCCGCGGCGACGCCGATGACACCCGCCAGCACCAGTGTCGCCACCCCGACGGTGATCGACACCCGCGCCCCCTGCATCATCTGGGCGAGCACGTCCTGACCGACCTGGTCGGTGCCGAAGACGGCGGTGTGCCCGTTCGGCAACAGGGTGCCAGGCGGTTTCAGCCGGGAGCCGAGGTCGGTGGCGACCGGGTCGTACTTCAGCAGGATCGGCCCGACCACCGCGGCGGCCACGTAGAAGGCGATGACCGACAACGAGGCGATGACGCGCAGCCGCCCGATCCTGATCCTGGTCCTGCCCGCCGCCGGGCGGACGGCGTCGCCGGCCGGGGGTGCGGCGGTCTTTGTCAGGACGTTCTCCGTCGGCGTGTCCATCGTCACCGTCCCAGCCGGATGCGCGGGTCGAGGTAGCCGTACAGGACGTCCACGACCAGGTTGATCACCACGAAACCGCCGGCGATCAGCAGGATCGCGGCCTGCACCACGTTGTAGTCGCGGGCCGAGATGGAGTCGATGAGCAGCCGCCCGACGCCGGGCCAGGAGAAGACCGTCTCGACGATGACCGCGCCGCCGAGCAGCTTGCCGAACTCCAGACCGGCCACCGTCACGATCGGGATGAGCGCGTTGCGGATGGCGTGCACGAAGATGACCAGCCGCTCGGACAGGCCCTTGGCCCGCGCGGTCTGCACGTAGTTCTCGTGCACGACGTCGAGCAGACCACTGCGGGTCAGCCGGATCAGGACCGCGATCAGCGGCAGGGCGAGGGTGACCCCCGGCATGATCAGCCGGTCCAAGCCGCCGTGCCCCCCACTGGCCAGCCAGTGCAGCTGCCTGGCGAACACCAGGATGAACATGATCCCGATCCAGAACGACGGCATGGACTGCGAGAGCAGCGCGAACACCGACACCACACGGTCGGCCAGCCGGTTCACCCGCAACGCGCCGACCACGCCGAGCGAGACCCCGAGCACCAGGCCGATCACCATCGCCACGACGGCGAGCTGAAGGGTGAGCGGAAACCTGTCCAGCACCAGCCCCAGGGCGTCACCGTGGTAGCGGTAGGAATCGCCGAAGTCAAACTGGACCACATCGCTGAGATAGATCCCGTACTGCACCATGACGGGGCGGTTCAGGCCCATCTGGTCGCGTAGCTGTGCGATCTCCTCCTGGGTGGCGTCGGAGCCGAGGATGAGCTGCGCCGGATCGCCGGGAACCAGCCGGAGCACCAGGAACACGATGGTCACGGCGCCCCACAGCACGAAGACGGCGAACAGTGCGCGTCGGATGAAGTACGCGGTCATGGCCGATCCGATCGTTGTCGGTCGGCGTCCCGTTTCAGCATCGCCAGGCAACTCCTGGGTGAGCCATGACGCCGTAAACGTCTGGCGGTGACGGGTTGAGGGGTCGAGAAGGGCCGACATGGGGTCGGTCCCGGAGAGGTGATTTCCGGAGGAGGCAGGCCGTCAGCCGCTAGCCGAGCGGTGTGCCGACCGCCAGTCACATTAACGTTAATGTGGTTGCTCGCTGATGCTAGGGGTGAGGGTCCTGGCCGTCAAGCTCCGGTCGGCGACTGCTACCGGTAACGCTCGCCCGGTGGCTCATGCATACCGGGTGTGGCCTGGTAAAACGATGGACCTGAACGGCTCACCGAACTGCCCGGTCCCGGGTGAGGTCGGCTCACGCCAGCCGCCGGGAGGGTTGACGATGATCTCACATTAACGTTAATGTCCCCGTCCAACGCGCGACTCAACTCAACGGATGGGTCGGCGTGGACATGCGCCACTTCTGTATTGCCTGAACCCTCCTCGGGAGCCTTTCGGTATGACGATGATGGAGCGGCCCGATCTGGCCGCAGAACTTCGCGCCGCGATTTTGTCGGCGGATCCGAGACTGTCGAAATTCGTGCCGCTTCGGCGTATTCTGGCCTACGACGACTTCAACTCAGGAAGCCACGGCTGGACCGAGCTGCTGGGCAATTACAACGGCAATGGCGATCTGTCCACGGTCGATGACCACATGCGGGACTTCCGCCCGCCCCAGCTCTCGAACTGCACGTTCTTCGATATCGGCACCCATGGCGCGATGACGGGGTCGTACGCGCTCAAACTGGCCACCCGGGCCTACCGGGGACACACCGCCACCGCCATCCGGCGGCTCACCATGAGCGGGCGCGGCCTGCTGCAGATCGAGGCGTACTTCGCCTACAAGGCCGAGGCGACCATCGACGGCAGCGCCGGCGACCAGTTCGGGGACATCACCTGGGACGGCAACCTGCACCCGTCGGAAGCGCAGTTCGGCTGCTTCACGGTGGCGACCGACCTGTGCGGCGACGGCGGCCTGCGCTACCACACGGTGGCCCGCTACCTGAACACCACGCTGGACAACACGTTGTCCCGGCAGTGGGTGTACCCGATCGTGCCAGAACCGACGCCGCGTGAGCACCTCGAGGGCAAGGTCAAACTGGCCTACGGGGCCGACTTCACCGCACCTGACCCGAAGGACTGGCGTCCGTTCGGCGAACCCCAGGAACTCTGCTACAACGAGGTGCCCACCAAGGTCAACTGGCACTATCTGCGCTGGGTCATCGACACCGCCGCCAGACGTAACGTCGAGCTGCAGGTCAACGACCGGATCATGGACATGTCAGAAGTGCCGGTCCCGCCGTACAAGGAGCGCTACGACTCCCTGGAGAACCTGCTGAATTTCTACTTCTCGGTACGGACCCATTCGACGGTCCGCAATTTCCTGTTCCTCGATTCGGTACTCATTTCCACGGAGTGGTGACGTTTATGCGGCAGGTGCAGACGGCGGTTCTCGAACGGGACACGACGTTCGTTTCCGACTTCGCGACAGAGCCGTACGAGGTGGCGTGGGCCGGTGAGGCGCGGTGGTTCGTGCACACCCTTGCGGCGTCCGGCGACGACGTCTCGGTGCGGTTGGTCACCCAGATCTCGCCCGACGGCCTGACCTGGTGCGACCTTGACGGCGACGAGCAGGTCGTCACCGGCCCCGGCCTGGTGACCTGGCCGGTCGGCCAGTTCGGTCAATGGCTGCGGTTGCGTGGCACGGTGGCGGGCGTGAATCCGTCGGCGAAACTGCGCATCTACCTCACCGCCAAGAGCTGAACGGTCAGCGGACACGGGAGCGCGGGAGAATCGGCGGCCAGCACCGGTTCATGGCCGAGGCCGGGCTTTCCGCGCCGCGTGGCCCGCCCCGCGCCCTGGAGGAGTGCGGGCTCAAGGTGCCGGAGGACAGCGGCCGGTGCGCTTGCCCACCGAGGTCCCGCACCTGGAGGTCTGTTCGGCCGGTTCAGGCTCGGACTCGGCGGTGTGCTCGGCGCCGGCAGTCGCGGCGAGGTGCAGATTGAGGCGAACGAGGAGCATGTCGCGTTCCAGGGCAGGCCAAGATCAGGCTGGCCTGCCTGGACTCTCAGCGGGCAGGAGGGCCGCCCCCGCTAGCTCAGCTCTGACGACGAAGACTTCGTCGCGAGGGCGGCCACCACCGCCACGAGGACGCGCTGGCACACCGGACCGAGTGCACCTTCGCCTTCGACGCGTTCGGGCCGCTTGGCATCCGTCCGGCCGCCGGATCGGGCTGGGCCCCGGATCGGTTGCCGGCCACTACCGTCGCACCCCACGGCGTCACCTGCTTCCACGACTGCTACTCCGTCAGCGGCACCTCCTGCGGGGCGTCAACCGAGCCCGCAAGGGAATCGACCAAACCCGGGCGGCCCTGCGCTCGATCCGGGCCGCCGACCCGGACGGCGCCCCGATCTACGTCATGCTGGACAACCTGGTGAAGGCCTTCCTGGCCTTGCGCGCTCTGCTGCTGCGGACGGCGGTAGGCGGGGGCCGTCCCAGAAGACGAACCACGGCTCACCCGCGAAGCACCACTGCCGGCGCGGATCCATCACGTTCCGAAGTGCGGTCCGCGCTGTGTTTCCTCGTCGTGCGGGCGGAGAATGTGGGCCGCGCCCGCGTCGAGGGTGTCCACGATCCATGCGCCGAAGTCACGCTCGGCCTGCGCGGCCGCCGTCCGCCACCGGGCCACCTGCTCAGGAGGGACGTCCAGACGTGGCAGGGACGGCGTAGCGGACCGGTCGCGCTGTCCCCGCAGGTGCTTGCGCAGAGTGTTGCGAGACCACCCCTCGGCGTGTGCCCGCTCCAGCCATTGGGCTTGTAGTTCGGGAGCCAGGGCGGCGACCTCGGCATGATGCTGGAAACTGAGTTCCTCCCTGCGGCGATCGAGCGGAAACCTGCGGGCGATCCAGGCGTAGTTGCGCAACGTCTGGTAGTCGAGGCCCACCAGATCCACGACCTCGCGGTAACGACCGCTGTACCTGTCCTGGCCGTACACCAGCCAATCACCCAGGCACCAAACGGAGGAGTCGGCGATCCGCGCGAGCCTCAGCCCGGCCTCCCGCCACGCCTCGAAGGCCGTCCTATCGGGGATCTTGAGGCCGGTCCGGGTCACCAGGATCTGCGACTGCCCCTGGCCGGCCCGGCGTTCTACCGCATTCACACATGCACTCCACAGGTCGTCGTGGCGGCCCCATGGTTCTACACCGCGGCACAATTTCGGCCCGCAACGAGCACGTGAACGGCACAGTACGGACTTCGCTCTCCCGCAGTCGGCCCGTTGTCCCGACGGCGGGACTCCGTTCGGCGCGGGCTCCGGCGATCTGCGGGCGATCACCTGGCGCAACGCCGGCTTCCGCCCTACACCTCGTGCAGCTGGGAGGTCTCGGCGATGGGCTTGCCCGAGGCTGGGCCGGTCGGCGGAGAAGGCGGCGGACACGGGGAGTTGCAGGCGGCCGTCGGGGGAGGCGGTGGTCGCGCAGAGGAACCGGGGCCGACGCCGAGGAACGAGTCGGCACATCGTGCGGGGCCCACCGGTTGGCCGTCGGGGCGCGTCCTAGGGATTTCCGCAGGTCCTCGGGCAGCAGCTTTCCCCGCTGGAAACGCGGTAGAAGGCGGCGGACACATCGTGCGCGGTGGAGATCGCGCCACCGGCCGCCGACGAGTCCGTCACGTTGATGCCGTCAGTGTCGCGTAGCTCGCGGGGGGTGAAGCAGCCGTCGTTGGAGTTCCTGGCCAAGCGTCCTGCCGGTGAGCTTCTCGATGACGATCACCAGGTTGAGCGGGGGAGCTCATCGATCACTCGCTGCACCTCGCACCCGGTGCTTCCTTTGTGTTCCTGAACCCGTGTGGGAACAGCCGATTGCTCAGAGAGCCACGCTGTCAAAGGTCACGGTGGCATGCAGGCCGCCTTGCGGTTGCGGCCGGATGTCGAGACGGGCGCCATGAGTGGTGGCGATGGCCTTGACGATGGACAGGCCGAGGCCGAGCCCACCGTCCTGGCCGACCCGGGCCGTGCCGGCTCGTTGGAACGGCTGGAACAACCGCTCGATCTCGGTTTCGAGAACGACGGGGCCGGTGTTGATTACCGCAAGAGTGGCGTGACCGCCCACCTTGCCGGTGCTGACGTGGACGGTGCCAGAGGGCACGTTGTACCGCACGGCGTTGTCGACCAAGTTGGTCACCAGGCGCTCTACGAGGTGGGGGGAGCCGGAGGCCGGAGCGGGCAGGAGAACGGCGTCCATACAGATCTTCTGGCGATAAGCCTCGAGACGATGGGTGTGCAGGACGCGACCAGTGATCTCGGCCAGGTCGAAGACTTCGTGGTGGTCGACCCCCGTCTCGCCACAGGCCAGGGTGAGCAACGCCTCGATCAGGCGCTCCTGCTGCTCGTTGGCCACCAGCACCCGTTCGCAGACGGCGCGCAGCCGTTCGGCGGGGGCGTCGGGATCGGTAAGGGCGACCTGCACCACGGTTCGTTGCCGGGTGAGCGGGCTGCGCAGTTCGTGTGAGGCGTTGGCGATGAACTGGCGCTGGGCCGTAAAGGACGCCTCCAGCCTGCCGAGCAGGTCGTCGAAGGTGTCGCCGAGTTCCTTGAGCTCGTCGTCGGGCCCGCCGAGCGCCAGCCTCTCGTGCAGGCTGGTCGCGGAGATCCGGCGAGCGCTTCTGGTGATGGTGCGCAGGGGGCGCAGGACACGCCCCGCCGCGATCCAGCCCAGGACGACGGACACGACCGACAAGATGGCCAGCGCGATGGCCGACTGGGTGAGGAGCGAGCGCAACTCGCCTTCGTGCCGGCGCGTGGCCTGGGTGCGCAAACTTTCGGCTTGGGCCCGGACTTGCTCCGCGGTCAGCCCTTCCGGGATCTCCAGCAGGCGGCGCCCGCCTCGCGGAGCGCTGCCGGCGGCGGCTATCAGGTCGTTCTGGCCCTCGGAGACGAGCGCGCTGGTGGAATGGACGACGAAGGCGTAGGTGATGCCGACAAGACCGGTGCCGAACAGCAGGAAGAGCACGCCATAGACCAGCGTCAGCCGCATCCGGATGCTACGGCGAGGACGGCGGATCCTGTGCCTCTTCCAACATGACACAGACATGTACCCCTCAGACGCGATAGCCGGACTTGGACACCGTGCGGGGTGGGCGCGCCGGGCCAGCGCACCGATGCGGGCCACCAGCACGGCGAAGTCGAACGGTCGGGGCAGCCGGCCGTCGGTGACGAGGCAGCCGCGATGCGCTGGTCCGGCTCCCTCATCGGCCGCTGCTCACTGCGTGATACTGCAGGTCCTGCACCACGGGAGAGGCGACCACCTGCCACGGTGAGGTGACGGTGGCGGTGGCGCTGCCGGAACGGATCACGGATGCCTTGTTGGCGCCCGGAGCCAGCGGGTAGAGCTGGGCCTGCACACCTGCCTTGGCCGCGTACGTCTTGGCGGTGCCGCCGATGGAGGCGTTGACGGTCGCGGCGGCGGTCAGGAACGACAGGATCTCCACGCTGTCTCGTGGTGTGCTGGTGCCCGAGCGGGGAGCCATCAGTTTCGTCTGCCCGCCGGTCGGCTTGGCCGCGGCGGGCTGGGTGCGGTGGGTCAGGTAAAGGGTGTCCCGGACGATCGCCGGCGCCTTGCCAGTCTTGAACCAGGTCAGGTAGTAGGAGGAGATGTCCAGGTAGGCGTGATCGTTGTGCACCGACGGGGTGAACTGGGTGCCTTCGGAGAAGTCGTTCCAGGTCGTGAGCTGTACCCAGTCCGCGCCCCCGGAGATGGACTTCTCCCAGGTGGTACGGAGGTTCTCAGTGTTGAGCGCTTCATCGTAGATGCTCTGGTTGGGACGTTCGTCCTGTACGGAGACCGGCTGCATCCAGATCTTGCCCAGGCCGTGCGCCTTGGTGATGTTGCCGGTGATGCCGCTCTGGCCGGCCGGGCTGCGGTTGCCCCAGTTGGAGAAGCCAAAGCTGATCGGGGCGAAGGCGGAGGCGTTGGCGGAGAAGTTCAGGAACGTCGGCACGAACGCGACCTCGATGCCGTGCTCGCTCTTCAGGATGCCGATGAGCTCGCTCCACCAGGCCACGGACTTCGCCTCGGCCTTGAATGGAGAGAGCACCATGCGCCCGTCGTCCAGCCGGTAGACCGACTTGGAGGCGGCCAGTTCGGCCAGGGAGGCGGCCAGGGTCGTGGCGTCGGCGGTCAGCGACGTCATGTCCGGCATCGGCACGATCACGAAGCCGGGATCGACCGACTCCGCGGCCTTGACCAGGGTCTTCAACCGCGTCCAGTTCGTGCTGGTGAGCGAGAGCATGTCCACGGTGAACCCGTCCAGGCCGGCCGCGGCGGCCGTACGGACTTCAGTCTGCATGTCCTGGAACGCGTAGTCGCCGGACAGCGGCGCGCGCGGCAGCGGCCGGTCGCGCAGCAAGCCGCCGTAGGCGGCATGCTTGCCGCTCTCGCCGTCCGGGGCGAGGTAGTTGCGGGTGTAGTAGTCGGCGCTGCTTTCCTTGTTGTCGAGGGAAATCGGGTACGGGGTGAAGTAGTGCGCGAACACCTTCTTGTCGGAGGCGCGCAGCGTGCCAGTGGCCGGAAGGTCGAACGGCAGTGGCCCTTCGACGGTGGAACCGGTCGGTCTGGCAACGGCGGCAGCCGATGGTCCGGTGGTCGCGACGCTGGCCGTGATCAGCAAGGCCGCCGTCAACACGGCGGTCCCGCGCCACTTGCGAAACGAAATCATCTGGTTGCTTTCGGCTGTTGGTGTGGCAGGAGCGCCGGGCAGGCTCCGCCCGGCAATCGCCGATCTTGGTGTCGGTCCGTAGGTGAGGTAAAGGACGCGTCCTTTCCTGGACCGTTCCCCGGCTCTTTTGTCCCGCCGGCGGGACAAAAGAGCGTGCTGAATCTCGTCATGCCGGCTTACCCGGGACCCCAGGTGCGCTATGGTCACGGATTGGCACGAGGGGCGAAGCTCGTGTTGTGCCGACCCTTATGACGGGGCCGTCATAAAGCCAAAAGATCGGCGGCCGTAAACGCGGCATCCTGACCGACACCCTCGGGGACTTCCAGACGACGATGAGCGCGCCGTGCGCCGGTACCTCGATCCGTCGTTCGCCCAGGAGGAGATGGTCCACCTCGGTTGCCACTCGAAGCTCGCTGGATCGCACCCACGGGGCACTGCCGAGATGTGGATGTCGCAGGCGATGGGCGAGGCTCACCACGCCTGATCCTCCGCCGATCTCCATCATGCCGATCTGACCTGGGCTGCCTGCCGCTAATCTCTCCGTAAGCAGGTCAGCTGTTCCCGAGCCGCCGCCGATCCACCGCCACTGTTGTCCGCAGCGCTCGATCAGCGCAGTGTGCTCTATCGCTCTGGCGGATCCCGGAACTGACACAAGCCAGATCGCGCCGACACCTGCGTGGAGATCAAGGTCATACGACATCACGGTCAGCAACCGGCGAGGGAGCCAGCCGGGCTGTGGCGTCTCGCCGTTGAGCACACGTCGGACAATTCTCGGTACGAGGATCTCTGATATGAAGGTCGCCTGCCAGTGGTGCATCCGGCGCCAAACGGCATTCATGGACACGCCTCCACGTTACCGGGCCGCTCAACGCACTTGTCATGTTCTTGGCGGAGCCAGCGCATGATGGAATCCCCGAGCGTTGGCCTGGGCGGATAGGGCTCGCCGAGCCATCGCCCAATCTCGTCTAAGTCGGCGGCGAAGTCTTTGCGGAATAGCCGGTCAGGCTGGCGTGTGGCGATGAACTTCGCCAGGAGGATGACGGGGCTTCCCCCTCGAACGCATACACCGATTTCAGGCGGCAGGCTCCACCGTCTCCTCATAGTCGATTGGGCTGAGCTGGCCGAGTCGGGAGTGCCGCCGGACTGTGTTGTTGCGGATGATCCAGCAGAAGACGGCCAGGCAGGCGGTGTGGGCTTCGGGCCAGCCGTGTGCGCCTGCAGCGTCTCGCGTTTCAGGCTCGCGTTGAAGGACTCGGCCGCCGCGTTGTCGGCGCTGGTGCCGACCGCGCCGCGCGAGCGGGTGACGCCGAGTCGGCGGCAGGCCCGCGAGCAGCCCTGCGCCCCTTTGTCGTTGTGAAACACCGCGCCGTCCAAACGGCCGCCCCGGGTCTGCGCCGCGGCCTACAGCGCGTCGACGACGAGCTCGGTGCGCGCATGCAATCGGCGATCGACCAGCCTGCCAGCCGACGCGAGCACAGATCCACCACGGTGGCCAGGTAGAGGAACCAGCCGCCGCCCGCGAGCAGGTAGGTGATGTCGCCGACGTAGCGGGTATTGGGCCGCTCGGCGATGAAGTCCCGCTGGAGCAGGTCCGACACCGGGGAGGCGTCCGCCTCCGCGATCGTGGTGCGGACCTTCTTGCGCAGGTGCAGCCCGGCGATGCCGTACTCGCGCATCACCCGCTCCACCCGCTTGTGGTTGACCGTCATCCCGGCCGCGCAGCTCGGCCGTCACCCGGGCGACCCGTAAGTGCCGTCATGCTCGGCATGGATGCGCCGCACCTGCTCGGCCAGCTGCGCGTCGGCCTGGCAGCGGGCCAGCCGCGCCGCGGCGCCGTTCAGCCATCGGTAGAAGCCTGAGCGCTACACCTGCAGCACCCAGCACAACCGCTTCACTTCGTAGAGCGCCTTGTGGTCCTCAACAAACTGGAAGCGGTTCAGGATCCGTCAACTAATGACTACCGGGTTTGATGGTTCGAACGTACAATTGTCCTCACGGTCGACCGCTGTAATCGATTCCGCGGGGAATAACCGGGTCAGCGACGGATCACTTTCCATTCCAGCACGGGATGCTGCTCTATCACCCGTATCTTGCAAATGGTCGCATGCGTCGCAGCGTGTCCGTAGGCCGGGGAAAGAAAGCGCCGCGACTGCTGCGATTTCGAAGGCCATGTTGATCATCCTTTTCGGCCTCAGCATGGCACTCCCCGTGTCGGCCCCGCCACCTATTCAGGGCGATACCTTCCTGAAACCGTTGTCGGGATACACCTGTTGGCCATGGCAGAGGACATGCACAGCCCTGCCTTCGGCTGGACCCGTGTGTTCGGCGAAGGCGGGTTACCGGCGCGTCGGCCTGACCGCGGCGCGGCACCGTGATCACCCTGCAGACGCCGAGAGCCGATGTACTGGGAGGAATCGTATGTGGCTGATGTGATCCTCAAAGTCCTGGGACCGGTGCAGGTATGCGGGACCGATGGGCGACAGGTTCATCTCAGCGGCAAGCCACGTGCGGTGCTCGCCACGGTGCTTCTCAACGTCAACACACGGGTGTCGAAGGAGCGCCTGGTGGCGGCGCTGTGGGAGAGCCCGCCCGCCTCGGCCGTCAAGAACCTGCACACTTATGTCGCCCAGGTACGCAAGGCACTGCCCTCCGGCCACCGGCTGCTGACCCACGAGATGGGATACCTCCTTGAGGGCGGCGACGAGCAGGTGGATCTGCTGCAGTTCCAGGCCGCGATACGGGATGCCCGTGACCACGTCGTCCAGGGCCGGTTCCAAGCCGCGGACGGGCAGTTCCGGCGAGCTGTTGGCCTGTGGCGGGGCAGGCCTGCGGAGGGCACCAGGCTCGCCGGCCCGATGCTCGCCCAAGTAACCGAGCTCGAAGAGCGGTTCGCCGCGGTGAAACTCGACTGGGCCAAGGTGAAGCTCGCTCTCGGCCAGCCCGCAGAAGTGATCGAAGAGCTCCGCCCGTTCATCGCCGAGCACCCGCTGAACGAACGCGCCTGGCGACTTCTCATGCTCGCCCACGCACGAGCCGGCCAACGCGACAGAGCCTTGGGGGCCTTCCGGCGCGCGCGCTCGGTGCTCGTCGCGGAGCTGGGGGTGGAGCCCGGTGAGGAGCTGCAACGGCTCCATGCCGCCCTCCTCTCCGGCGCCATGCCGGCGGACGAGCCGGGCCCTGGCCGTGGGCGAGAGGTGGTCGGCGATTCCCTGGGCCAGGGGTCGTCCCCTGCCGGCGGAGGTGGCAGCGTGTGCCAGTTGCCGCCGGACATCGCCGAGTTGGTCGGTCGGCGGGCAGAGGTGGCGGCGATGGTCCAGGCGCTCCACTCGGCCTGTGGGCGCAAGGCCGTCCCCGTGTGCGTTGTCTCGGGCCAGGCCGGTGTCGGAAAGACGGCTCTCGCCGTGCATGTCGCCCATCGGCTCCGGCAGGTGTTCTCTGACGGGCAGCTCTACGTCGACTTGCACGGCGCAGGTGATCGCCCCACGCATCCGAAGGAGGTACTGAGGCGGTTCCTGCGTGCCCTCGGCGTGGAGAGCGCTGCCGTTCCGACAGGACTCGACGAGCGTGCGGAGCTGTACCGGGGCATGCTGGCCAACGGTCGCTACCTGGTCGTGCTCGATGATGCCGCTGACGAGGAGCAGATACGGCCGCTCCTGCCGGGCACGCCGGAGTGCGCGGTGCTCGTCACATCGCGGTACCGGCTGACCTCCCCGCCCGGGGCCCGGCTGATCGAGCTCCCCATGATGTCCCCCGGCGAGTCGCTGGAACTCCTACGGCGCCTGATCGGGGCCGACCGCACGGACAGGGCGCCCCGGGACGCCGACGTGCTGGTCCAGCTGTGCGGTGGCCTTCCCTTGGCGGTGCGCATCGCCGGTGCCCGGCTCGCCGCGCGGCCGCACTGGGACCTGGCGCGGATCGTCACCCGGCTGAGCGACCCCCGCGCCCGTCTGGACCAGCTCTGCCACGGCTCCCAGGCGGTGCGAGCCAGCCTCGCGGTGGGCTACCACCGCCTCCGGGCTCCAGCCCGGCGGCTGTTTCGGTTGCTCGGGGTGCTGGACGCGCAGGACTTCGCCACCTGGGTGGCTGCCGCCCTGCTCGACGTGCCCGGCACCGAGGCCGAGGATCTCGTAGCCGAGCTGGTGGACGTCCGGCTGCTCGACGTCGCCCGGCACGCCCCGCACGGGCAGGCACGCTTCCGCTTCCATGACCTGACCCGCCTTTATGCCAGGGAACGGGCCGAGTGTGACGAGGCCGAGGCCGATCGCCGTGCGGCCCTGCTCCGTGCTTTGAGAGGCTGGCTGGCCCTGGCCCGGCAGGCGCACTTCCAGTTGTGCGGGGGTGAACGCCATCTGCAGTACGGCCGCAGCCCGCTCTGGTGGCCCAAGGCGCAGGTCGTCGATGGCGACGTTCGTCACGATCCGCTGGCCTGGGTGGATGCCGAACACGTGGCGATCCTCGCCGCCGTGCATCAGAGCGCCGCGCTGGGAGCCGACCAACTGTGCCGGGAGCTGGCGGCCATCGCCATGCGCCTCTTCGAGACGCGCACCTTGTATGAAGAGCGGCACGAGCCCTCAGAGATCTCCCCGAGATGAGTGCGCGCCGGGAACCGGCCACGTGCCACGATTCGCGGCCGGTACGGGGCACGAAGCGTTGCTCGCGTCGAGCGTCCCAGCGCAGTCCGCGTTGAAAGGGGCCCCGCCGAGCCGCAGACGCCGCACCGCCGTGCAGCCGCCCTGTGCGCAGCTCATCTCCCCGGTGGGGCCTCTCACCCCGTCGACCTGCGCTCGATCAGTTCAGCGGGGAGCCGGATGCAGGCCCGGGGACCGTCCGGGTCGACGATCCTGCGCAGCAGGAGGTCGACCGCGGTGGTGCCCACCTCGTCGGCCGGCAGCCGGATCGTGGTCAGGGCCGGCTCGAGGTAGGCGGCGAACGGATGGTCGCCGTACCCGAGGACGCGCACGTCGCCGGGTACGGTCAGGCCGCACTCACGGATGGCACGGTAGACGCCCAGCGCGAAGTAGTCGTTCGCGGTGATCACCAGGTCAGGGTGGTTGCCGGGGGTGATCAGGCTGGCGGCCAGGGCATAGGCGTCATCCGGCCGCCAGGGCAGGCTGGCGCCGTTCGTCCGGCGAGTGGGCACCTTCAGCACGGGAGAGCGGTCGTGGGCGATCCCGAGGTCGTCGAGCGCGCGCCGGAAACCCGCGATCCTGGCGGAGACCGTGCTGACGCGCAGATCCTCCTCCAGCAGCCAGATCCGGCGGGTGCCGGACGAGGCGACCCGGACCACCGCGTCGCGGATGGCGGACTCCACGTCGATGCCGACGAAGTCCAGCCCGCGGTCCGCGATGTCACGGCTGAGCTGCACCACTGGGATGTTGGCCTCCCTCAGCCCGTCCCACACGTCGCTCCTGGACTCGGTGGCGACGCCGAGCACGCCGTCCACGCCGAACCGGAGGAGCTCCTGCACCGCGCGTTCCTCGTTCTCCGCGGAGTCCTCGGTCACCAGGAGCAGCACGGAGTAGCCACCCGCGCGGCACTGCCGCTCGATCGCGGAGATCAGCGCGGCGTAGAACGGGTTGGACGGGTTGGTGATGACCAGGCCGACGACCATGGTCCGGCCGGACACGAGCGAGCGGGCGTGGCTGTTCGGAACGTACCCGAGCCGCTTGGCCTCGGCCGCCACCCGCGCCCTTGTGCTCTCGCTGACCTGGTCCTTCCCGGCCAGTGCCCGGGAGACGGTGTTCGCCGACAGGCCCAGCTGGTCGGCGACGTCCCGTAGCGTCACCCGTTGCGAACGTGTCATCCCGTCAACCCTCCGGCTCAGCTCTTGCCCACCACGTAGATCCGCAGTCTGGCAGCCGATCCGGCCTCGCCGGAAACGCTGCAGCGCACCAGCAGCCACGCATCGTCGTCACCCATCCACCGAGATGAGCGCAGGGACCAGGAAGAGGAAGCCGCGGATCGCACTGCTGCCCCATGCCTGTTCCTCATTCGTTAGCGCTCACGTAAGCACCTGATTGCCGAAACTCTTGACCTGCTGAGCAGGCCACTCGTAGTGTGTCCGCCACATTAACGTTAATGGTCCGAATATCGGGGCGCAAACAGCAAGCTGGGATGAGGAGTCACCGATGACGCTGCGGCTGAGCCGGGCCACGATCGCTTCCACCGTCGGCACCGCACTCGAGTGGTACGACTTCTCGCTGTACGGTACAGCCGCCGCACTGGTGCTGCCCGTGGTGTTCTTCCCTTCCGGAGACCCGGTGGCGGCGACGCTGTCGTCGCTGGCGACCTTCGCCGTCGGGTTCTTCGCCCGGCCCGTCGGGGGCATCGTCATCGGCGTCCTCGGCGATCGCATCGGGCGCCGTACGATGCTGTTCGTCACCCTGCTGCTGATGGCGGCGGCCTCCACGCTGATCGGCCTGCTGCCCTCCTATGCCGCCATCGGACCGGCCGCGCCGGTCATGCTCGTGGCGCTGCGCGTGGTGCAGGGGCTCGGCGCGGGCGGTGAGTACGCGGGCGCCATGCTGATGTCCGCCGAACACGCCGAAACCCGGGCCCGAGGGCTGAACGCCAGCGCGCCGACCCTCGGCAACGCCGTCGGCTCGCTGGTCGCCACGGGCGTCTTCTTCCTCGTCTCCGCCGTCATGCCGCAGGAAGCCTTCGTCGAGTACGGCTGGCGCATCCCGTTCCTGCTCAGCGTGTTCGTCGGCGTGGCCGGCGTGATCGTACGGCTGAAGATCTCCGACACGCCCGAGTTCCGCGCGGCGAAGGAGAGCGGCGAGCAGGTGCAGGCGCCGCTGCGGGCGCTGTTCGCCTCCTCCCGCCACAAGATCGTGCCGGGCATGCTCATCAGCGTCGCGCCGAACGTGATCAGCTACCTGCCGTCCGTCTACGCCCTGACCTACCTGACCACGCACGTGCGCGCCGAGTCGTGGGTCGGCCTGATGGGCGTGGTGATCGCCAACCTGGTCAAGCTGGTCACCGTGCCGACCGCCGGCTGGCTGTGCGACCGGTACGGGCGGCGCCCGGTGATGGTCGCGGGGTCGGTCGCGGCGGCGGTGCTGTTCTACCCCTTCTTCTTCATGCTCGACACCGGCACCCCCGTCGTGATCTGGGCCGCCTTCGTGATGATCTTCACGCTCTGCAACGACCTGACGCTCGCCTCGCAGGCCACGATGATGTCGGAGCTGTTCGACGTCCGCTACCGCTACACCGGCGTCACCTTCACCCGGGAGATCACCGGCGCCGTCGTCGGCGGCTGCATCCCCTTCGTGGCGGCCTGGCTCGACGGCTGGTCCGGTGGTCGCGTCTGGCCCATCGTCGCGATATCCGCCCTGCTGTGCCTACTCTCGGCCGTCGGCACCCGCTTCATCAGCGAACCCGCCCACCTGCGGCAGCCCTCACCGGCGGCTGAAGCCGCGGGCCAGTAGGGTCGTCGGCACGCGAGCGCAGGAAGCCGGCGCGTGTGAAACGTTCGCGAAACCGGCACCTTTGTATATCTGTTGTATGAACGTCAGTCGAAGGGGAGCGATGCCGCTGCCCGTCGGGTGCCGGGCCGGCACGAGCCGCAAGGCTGATCATGATGTGTCATGTGCAGCCGCCGCTCCGCCGAGATCGTTGCGACGCCGCAAGCACCGTCCACTTGCGTTGCGGCCTCACCGAACCCATCCCCAGCGCCCTTGGACCGCCTCAGGTATGGCGGGCCGGTCTTGGAGGGGGCCGGCCGGCCTAGTGCCCTCAGAAAGGAGACTCCCGAGAGGCCGTCGTCTCGACCGGCAGCGAAGTGTCGCACCTGGGTTCGGACGAGTCCGAACCCAACCTGCCCCGTAGGGCGCGCCCAACCAGCTTGCTCCGTCCAGCATGCCAGGGCTGTCGGAGAAGTCCGGCACGCCCACTATGACGTCCCCGTCCGACACCTCCGAGGTGACGGTCCTGCCCGAGGACGGCACTGACGGGCCGGCCACCGTCATCTGTACCAAGGTCGCCGAAGAGGGCTCGGCGGTGTCCCATCCGGCTCAACTCTGACCAGTTCCGGTGTACCTCGAGGAATGGTCGTTGGCCATTCCTCCGTGTGGTCACTTCGGCTGCCTCAAGGCTCGCTTCAGCTACGGCGGGCCATCGTCGAAACCGTTCGAAAGTCTGGAGGAAACCATGTTGAAGCAACGTCTCGCAACCATCGCCACTGCCGTTACGCTCGGACTCGGCGGCGTGCTCGCCAGCACGGCCGGCACCGCGCTGGCCGCCGACGGTCCGGTTCCGGGATCCGGCGGGCCCGGCGACGTGCACGTCAAGCCGCACGAGAAGCATGTCCGGTTCCAGGGCAGGCTGACGTGCCGGACGAGCGACGGCAAGCTCGTGAAGCTGTCCAAGGCCAAGGTGGCCGAGCTGATCGAAGAAAGAGTCATCGACCCTGAGCAGGCCGAGACCGTCGTCGAGGACGGCGTCGTGGTCGTGCCGGAGAACCGGCTGTCGCTCAGCGTCCCCGGCAGGAAACTGCCCGCTCACGTGGTCAAGGTCAAGGGCAAGCACTGGAAGGACCGCATCGTTCACCTCACCTGTGTGTGGGGCCGGTAGCAGTGAGCGCGCCCTCGGAGACTGCGGGGGCGCGCGAGCGTTTGAGGGTCCGGTCGCTCGCCGCGGCCCCAGAAATCCGAACGGGGGAGCAGGGCCGCCACCGGACTCCGCTGGCGGCTCGACATCGGAGAGCCGCTCTACCGGACCGCCGCCCTGGCTCCCGAGTGACCGGGCGAGCCGCTGACAGGAGATCACGGATGACCAACCGCGCCGATGCGCAATCCTTCGACAGGGTCGCTCAAGAGTACGAGCGTTTGCACGAGCTTCAGGGCGACGACCGGGGGAAATGGCTGCCGGAAGTTCTGCCGGCCGGCGGCCGGCGAGCGCTGGACCTGGGATGTGGCACGGGCAAGCACACGGTGGTCCTCGCTGAGCGGTTCGCGCACGTCGACGCCGTCGACCTTTCCGGTCCGATGATCGCCCTGGCCCAGGCCAAACGCGCCCGGGACAACATCACCTACCGGCAAGCGGATCTTCTCGACGTCGAGGGCATGGGCCGTTACGACGTCGTGCTCAGTGTCGCGACCTTGCACCACGTTCCTGACTTGCGGGCCGCCCTGCACCACATCAAGACGCTGGTCGCACCCGGCGGGCGGGCCGTGCTCGTCGACACCGTCTCGCCGCGGCCCGCCAACCCGCGTTGGTGGCTCTACGGGGGCGCGGTACGCAAGCTTCTCCGCAACCTCATCCAGCGGGACCCGGCGCAGGCGTGGGAGATCTTCCGGCTGTCCACCGGAGCGTGGCTGGATCATCGGGTCAGCGACCGCTACCTCAGCCGGGAACAGTTCGAGCGGGCCTACCGGGAGGTCTTCCCCACCGCCCGCTTCCGTAATGTGGGCCCGCACGCCATGATCTGGGACGCACCCGCGACCGCAGATCCGGCTCCACGTTCGTGATCATGTGAGAGGTCGTCGTCGGACGGAGAGGCCCGCCCCGCGGCTCATGTGAGTGGGTCCATGGGCGCTACGATGACCGGCCGCTGATCACTATGGAGGTGCAAGTGGAATTTCGGATGCTGTGCGTGCATGCGCATCCGGACGACGAGGCGATCTGGACCGGCGGAACCCTGGCCAAGTACGCCGACGAGGGTGCCAGGACCGCCGTCGTCACGTGCACATGGGCCCAGGGAACCCAGCGGGCCGCGGAGCTTGAGCGCTCCCTGGACATCCTCGGCGCCGGCAAACCGAGGTTGCTCGGCTACGCCGACGCCCGCAAGCCCGCTTCCGCGCCTGGCAGCCCGCGTTTTCTGGACGTGCCGCTCGACGAGGCGGTGGGCCGGGTCGTTGAGCACATCAGGCAGTTCAAGCCTGATGTCGTGCTCACCTACGACGGCTACGGCTCGTACGGAAATCCGGACCACATGCAGGTCCACCGGGTGAGCATGGCCGCGGTCGAAGCGGCGGGGTACGACCAGCTCTACCGAGACCTGGGCGATCCCTGGAGGCCGCGGGCACTTTATCTGGCGACCATCCCGCGGTCCGTCGTGGTGTCACACTGGCAGGCGGTGTTCGGAACGCTTCCTTCACCGGACCAGAAGCTGCCGGGCGTCCCCGACGAGCAGGTCACCACCCACCTCGACGTCGGGCAGTGGGCCGAGCGCAAGTGGGCGGCCATGCATGCGCACGCGTCCGAGGTCGGTCGTGGCGCGTCGATGACCTTGCTCACGTCGCTGCCGGAGCAGGCCCGCGCTCAGATGCTGGCGAACGAGTGGTATCGACGCGTCTCCTACACCGGCGCCCCGCGAACCACCCTTTCAGAAGCTTGATCTTGAGCGCTTGTGGCGACCACACTCGACAATTGGCGGCGCTCTCCGTCTCCGTCCGGGCCGTACGGCCGGCGGTCTGTGACGATGCCAGCCGAGGCCCATGTACGTGATACTGAGCTCTGATATCCACTCACCGCCCCTACGCCCTGGCCATCGATCGCATCATCGAGCGACCCGGCCGCGACCGGCCACTCGCCGATGTCACCGACACCGAGATCGGCACCGCGTCCACTGAGCCGTGGGGCCGAGGCGCGCCGGCGACCTGGAACCGCAACCGTGCCGCCCTCCGCGACCTCTCCGGCGCGGTAGCCGCACGCGGACCTGGCCTCATCAATCGGCTCCCCAGGTTGTTGCCCGGCGACCTGTCACAGCGTCGGGGCGTTCGCCTCTCGCGCGTCTACCACGACGCAGGGGATCCTGACCTGGTCCGACACCATCGCGTGCACTCCATGACGGCACAGTTACAGCCTTCCAAGGCACCTGACTCGCTGGCCCGATGCTCATCGGCGACCCCGTACGGGCGGGCACGGTTCCGCTTCCGTGATCCGACCCGTGCCTGTGCCTGGGAATGCGCGCCGAGTGTGACGAGGTCGAGATCTACCACGCCCCAAGGAGAGGGTCCCGGGGCGCAGTGGCTCGATGTCTGTCGTTACTTGACCAAGGTGAGTGCTTTCGCCAGGCCGGGATCCTTTCCGGTGGAGATGTCCTTTGCGGTCAGCGGAACATAGTGGTCAGGCGCCACGCCGATGTCGTTGACGACCTCGTGGTTGGGCCCCTGGTGATGCAGGGGCGGCATGATGAGCATGCTGTTGTCGTCGAGCAGGAATGGAGCCGCGGCGCCCGCGACGACACCGGAGGTGCGAGTGCCTACGATGGGTCCGAGCTCGAGATCCTTGACGGCGGCGGTGAAGTGGTCGCAGGCCGATGCGCAGTCGCGGTCAGCCAGTACCACCAGAGGCAGGTTCAGCAGCGGCACCGTGTCGTCGGTACGCGTCGCCGTGCAGGAGTCCTCGATGTCGCAGTGGTAGGCGGTGACCTTGCCGTGCGCGAACGCGCTCAACAGCCGGTTGGGCTCTTCGGGGGAGCCCCCGGTGTTGCCTCGGACGTCGATCACGACACCTGACAGCTCCTTCGTCGCCTCAAGATCGGAGATCGCTTTGAGGGCCGCATCCGCCCTGCCCTGGCCGAAGTCGGGGACCTTGACGTAGGCGACGTCACCCTCAAGGCGCGAGGTCACCTGAGGCAGGTGCTCCTTGTCCACCGTGAACGAGGAGGGCGTCAAGGTCGCCGTCCAGGTGCGGCCGGTGGCCGGGCGGGTCAGGCGCAACCGGACCGGATCGTGGTCCGGGTAGCTCTGGAAGAGCGGGGTGACGGCGCCGATGGCAAGGACGCCTCCGGGGAACGGCTGCGCCCCGTTGATCGACTGGATGACGTCCCCGGGCCGCAGCCCTTCCTTGGCGGCAGGGCCACCCAGCACACGGGAGACGTACAGGGGGCCTGTGGTCTGGTACGGCGCGCTGAGCATCGGCCCCATGAAGGGAGAGGTGTCGAACCCCAGGCCGTACACGGCGTCCGCGGCATCGGCCGGCGGCTCGCTGCGGGCCCATCTGGCGTGGTTGTCATGCAGGGCGCCGACCATGCCGTTGATCGCGGCCGCGCCGATCGCCTGGCTGAGCGTGTCATCGGACAGCCGGTCGATCACACGCTCGTAGACGGCGGCGAACGCGGCCCAGTCCTTCTGGCGGTCACCGGTCAGGGCGGGCATCGTGGCCTCGGCCACGTCACGCCCCCTCCGGTGCAGTTCGTGAGTGAGCCGGGAGAAAGCCGCCTGCAGCAGCAGACGGTGATCCAGCTTCTTCCCGCTGTAAGACTTGTCGAGGATGCAGGCGAAGGCCTGCTCGACGGTGCTGACCGTGGTGGGCTTGAGCGCTCCTGGTGGTCCTGCCGGTGCGGCGCAGGGTTCGGCGGCGGCGTGCTGCGCGTCCACGGCGTCCGCCTTCGGGCTGCCGGCGAAGCCCGCCATCGCGCCCAAGCACACCGCCACGACGACGATCAGCTGCTTTCTGGCCCTGGACGAGCGACGTAGGAGATAGACACGGTCGATGAGTCTCATGGGATCGTCCATGGTCGCCTGTTGTATCGGCAAGGCGGTTTCGGCGGCGTATCGTCCTGCTTCAGGACGTGTGTCCAGGTCAGATGATCGCGTGTGGTCGTCCACGGTCAGCGGAGTCGTCAGGTGACCTTCGAAGGGGTTGGCGAAGGCGTTCAGGCGTTCCCGGACAGCGCGTTCAGGGCCTGGCGAGCCTCGCCGGCGACGATGCGCCGGTAGCCTGCCTCGCCGAGGTCCAACACATGCCGCAGCGCGAGTGCGTAGGCGCGGTCGAAGGCATCGCCGGCGGGCACTTCGATGTCGGGGATCACGCCGACACTCTCCCAGTTGGTGCCTGTGATCGGGTTGGTCGCACTGCCCGACGGGATGGACGCCTTGAGATGAGGGCCGAGCCAGTAGCGCCCGCCGGGGTTGGCGCCGCCCTTGGTGCGTTCGCCCACCACTGTGGCCCTACCCTGCGACTGCAGGTCGTAGGCGAGTTCCTCGGCGCCGGAGAAGGTGGTTGCGCTGGTCAGCACGTAGATCGGCTTGCCCAGGCCGAAGCGGGGGCCGGGTGCGAAGGGAAGAGTCCAGAACTGCTGGGTCTTGCCGGAGCGGTAGCGGATCGAGTTGAGGTGCGTCTGCTGCTCCTGCCCGGCGCCGAACAGGTAGGTGCACATCAGGCTCACCGTGCCGGGTGCTCCGCCGTGGTTGCGGCGCACATCGACGATCAGCACGTCCGTGTCGGCGACCAAGGTCATGGCCGCTATCACGCGTTCTCCGGCCAATTCCGGCAAGGCGAACATGACGGTGTCGAGGTATCCGACATTGCCCGGCAGTCGCTCGACGCGGGCGATGCCGTATCCGGACAGCGCGACTTCCTGACGGTAGAGCGCGGCGTCGGAGGGGTCGTCCTCCAGGACCTCGGTCACGCTGTGGAGGACTCGCAGGTGCTTGTCGCCGTTGATCAGCTGAAGGTCCGCGGTCACTGCTGCCGCGAAGGCCTCGTCGGTGGTGATCGCATCGTAGAAACCTTCGACCAGCCGGTTGCGGAGCGTCCTGGCGATTTCCTCGGCCACCTTGGGAAAAACGTAGTGATTGATGAGCTGAGTGCAGAGAGCTGTTATTTGCGGGGTCCAGTCCATGGCCGGGAATCTTAGACGTAATTCGTGGTTCGGCAAGCTGGAAATGGCTCAATTGAAACGGCTCGCGTCCCGGCGGATGACAATTCGAACCGCTGCTTCCGAACGTGCTTTGCCCAAGTCCGCCAAATGAGGGCACGCCACGGCGCCTGGCCGCGGCGGGCGGCCAGGCGGGTGCTCGGCGTGCTATGCCGTGGGACAGAACAGAGATTTGAGAGTGTTCGTGATGCGTGTCGATACGGTGCCGCGTTCGGCGTTGTCCATGGCGAGGGTCACGGAGACGGCGAACTGCACGCGGCCGTCGGATGAGGTGAGGGTCGCGGCGGTGAAGCCGGGGGCGCTGCCTCCGCCTCCTGCGGCGAACTCGGGCTTGCCGCCGCAGGGGCCGCCGGCGGGCGGCGGGGATTGGCCGGGGGCCGGGTCGGTGATCACCTTCATCAGGGACGCCGGTATGAGCTTGCCCTGGCGGAAGGCGCGCTGAAAGGCGCTGATGTCGTGGGTGGTGGAGACCACGCCGCCTGCGCCGAGCAGGGTGCTGGCGTTGATGTGGTCGGCATCGCGCATGGTGCCCGATTCATCCGGGGCATAGCCGTGTCCATGCGGGCCCTTGATGCCCTCGCTCGACTTTGTGGGCAGGTAGGTGTGGCGCATGCCGAGTGGAGAGAAGAAGCGCCGGTCGAATTCGGCTGCCAGCGACCTTCCGGTCAGCTTCTCGATGATCATGCCGAGCAGGATGTAGTTGGTGTTGGAGTAGTTGAAGGTGCCGACATCCACCGGCCGGGCCTTCTTGCGGGCGGCGGCCACCAGGTCGATGGGGCGGTAGTTGCGGTCGGGGTCGGAGGTGTCCGGGCCGACGTAGTCGGGGATGCCGGAGGTGAGTTGGAGCAGGTTGCGTACGGTGATCTCGTCGGCCCGCTCCACCAGGTCCTTCTCCGCCACCTCCGGCAGAAGCTTGCTGAGTTTGTCGTCCAGGCTCAGCTTGCCGTCCTCGACGAGTTGTAGTACCGCGGTGGCGGTCATGGACTTGGTCTGCGAGCCGATCCGGTAGCGGGCGGTCGCCGGGATCGCGCCGCCCTTGCCGTCGAGCAGGCGCGAGCCGGCTGATCCCTTCCCCACCTGCTTGCCATCCACGTACACCGCGCCGATGGCTCCCACGATGTGGCCGGTCTTCACCAGGTCTTCCATCGCCTTCTGCACGTCCCCGACCTTGATGGGGGCGGCGGTTGCCGAGGCGGTGGCGGGTGGGGCCGCGCCCAGGATCAGTGCCGCGCACGCCACCGAGGCGAGCCCGGCCACTCTCATTCGGCCCATCATTATGAATTCTCCCTTTCCGAGCCTGACATTAGAACGTTATGCGACAGTCCTACAGCAGGACGTGTTTCCTCTGTGTTTGCATGAGAACGATGGCGGTCTCAAATTCGCCCGGTTCATCGATCGGGCATGGAACGAGCAACGGAAAAGCCCCGATGCGCAATGTGCATCGGGGGAAACAATGGCCCGGCGGCGTCACCACCGATATGCGGTCGGTGACGCCGCCGAGCCTTTTCGGACTCGACCGGCTCATCTGGCGCGATCACGTCACTCACGGGGCATCCAGGCCGGTGGTCGCCGGCCCGGGGCTCCTATTCGGCGGACTTGATGCAGATGACGTTGGCGGGCTCGTCGGTGCCGTTCCCGGACGGGGCCGTCAGGTTGGGCTCACCGGAGGGGCCCGTCAGGTTCGGTTCCCCGGAGGGGGCCGTCAGGTTCGGTTCCCCGGAGGGGGCCGTCTGCTCGGATCCGTCGGGCAGGATCGTCACGTCGGGGGTGCCGGAAGGGGCCGTCAGGTTCGGCTCCCCGGAAGGAGCCGCCTGCTCGGAGCCGTCGGGCAGGATCGTCACGTCAGGGGTGTCGGACGGAGTCGTCAGGTTCGGCTTCCCGGGCAGGCCGGACTGGGGCTGACCAGTCTCGTTCGAGCCGAGACGCGTCACCTTGCCGTCCTGCGAGACGACGACACCCTGCTTGAAGCCGATCTCGGCGCCTTCCGGCAGAGCGGGGGGGTTCTCGACCGTCGTGCCATCCGGCGTCGTGCAGGTCACCTTCGTGCCGGCGGTGGGCGCGTGGTCGTCGGCCAGAGCGGCGCCACCGAGGCCGGTGACGGTGAGTACGGCCACCGCGCCGAGCACCGCGAGACGTTTCTTGAACATGAAGTCTCCTAACTGAGGACAGGATGTGATCGGCGGACGCTTCCCGTAGCTGCCCGCCGTACCTGAAGCGATCCGTCGCGAAGGGGAAGGTTCGGTCCAGCCGAGACCGCAGGAGACGATGCTGGAAGTGCTGCTTCCGGCGCCGGAACGATCTGGGCGGCCGTCAGAGTGGAGCAGACGGTGGTTGAGGGTCAGCGCGTCGGGGTGTGACGTGCCGGCGTACGGTGAGCCGCGGCATCGCTCCCCTTCGACGGACGTTTCATACGACAGGTATACAGAAGCGGCGGTTTCGGGAACGTTTCACCCGGTCCGGCCGCCGCGGACTGCCGGAGCAGAACATCTCAGCACGTACGTCGTAACGCGGATGGCCGCCGCCTGCCGTCGTGCACAGGAGAACGGCCAGGCATTTCCAGGCGTGGGATCGGTCCGCCTGGGCTGAAGGATCGCATGACGAATCGGCGATACGGTCCCGAAACCGCGCTGCCGATACAACGGATGCGACAGGGCGCGGTCGAGCGCCGTCGCTCCGCTTGAGACGGAGCCGCCGAGGCGCTTGCCGAACCGTCGCCCTTGGTTCCCGATCCGAAAAGGAAACACCCATCATGTTGGTCAATGCCCTGCTGGCGGTTGCTGTGACCGTCGCCCCCGCTGCCCCGCCGGCCGAGTACGAGCTGGCCTACAGCAACGCGGTGAAGCTGGAGCAGGTACAGGCGTCGTGCATGAAGGCGGCCGGTCTTCAGTACCTGCCGGACAACATCGTCAAGTCGGTGCGGACCGAGACGGAGCGCAAGGCGCTCAACGGCGATGTCAAGGCCATGCGGCAGCTGCGGGCCGAGGAGGGCTTCGGCATCTGGTCGGAGGTGACCGAGGCCGAGACGAAGGAGCACCCGAACGACAAGATCATCGACAGCCTGCCCGCGGCGAAGCTGAAGGCATACAAGGCCGCCCAGGAGCAGTGCTTCGTCAAGGCGGTCAAGACCGTCCTCAACAAGGACGTGGCCTCCAAGGAGGACTATGAGAAGCAGATCGACCTCGCCATCACCGAGGCGGAGGAGGAGCTGAACAAGGACGTCAAGCTCGCGAAGCTGAGCAAGTCCTTCGCTTCCTGCCTCAAGATCAAGAAGGCCGCCAAGCCGACGGACGTGGCCGAGGCCAAGCGGAAGGAGGTCATCGAAGCGCGTACGGAGATGGCTGAGAAGCAGGGGGTGGCCGGCCCGGACCAGGAGGAGCTCCTGATCCCGAAGGTGTCCGAGGCGCAGGTCAAGCCGCTGCTGAAGAAGGAGATCAAGGCCGCGCTCGATGACCTCGAGTGCGGCGAGGACTTCTACGCCGCCTACGAGCCCAAGGCGTGGAAGCTCAAGCAGAAGGTCTACGCCGAGTACGGTGTGCCTTTCGCCTGGTAAAGCGCAGTGAGGGCCGTCTCGCCAGAGGCGGCCCTCACCCGTTTCCGCCCTCGCCCACATTTCAGAACGGGCCGTTCATGGGTGGTGCGCGATGGCGACACTCTGCGGGCCGCGTAGGAAACGGAGAGTAAACAGCGACTCCGCCACGCTCTGGCCCTTGACGAACTCCTTGACGAAAGGGCAGATCCAGTGACTGGAATCAGCAGAAGGGCCGTACTGACCGTCGGTGCGGCGGCGCTCGCCGCGCCGGCGGCCACGGCGAGCGCCGCGTCCGCGCAGGAACGCCCCTTCCGCGCCGTGGCGGGCCTTGAGCGACCGGCGCGGCCGAACGTGCTGTTCATCTTG